>REEU01000307.1 GCA_007694905.1 Gammaproteobacteria bacterium
TGTCCAGGCCGCGCACAGCGCGGACGGACCGAGAACACGCCTACGCTTCCGCGGAAGCGCCCTATCGCTGCGTCGCCTGCGGCGCCTGCAGCTTCCCACAACTCCCCACAACGATGTTGCCCTGTGGGAGTGTCCAGGCCGCGCACAGCGCGGACGGACCGAGAACACGCCTACGCTTCCGCGGAGGCGCCCTGCTCAAACGATGGTCAGCAGCGTATTGCCCACCGCCACCGCATCGCCCTCTTTCACCTTCAACTCACCCACCTTGCCGGCCACCGGCGCACTCACCTCGGTTTCCATCTTCATGGCCTCGAGGATGATCACCACCTCGCCCTCTTCCACTTCCTGTCCGGGGGACACCAGTACCTTGAAGATGTTGCCCGCAAGGCCTGCCACCACCGCCTCACCGTCAGCAGTCGAACTCTGAGCAGGTGCCTTGCTCTCGGCTTTCGACTCGACGCTGCTGATCTCTCCGCCTTCGGCCACTTCCACCGTGTACGCCTTGCCGTTGACCTTCACCGTGTACAGCGCCGGCTCGGTGCGCTCTGCAGGGAGCCCAGCGGGCTTCGACTCGGCCGGGACGCCGGCCGTCTCCTTCCCAGGCGCCGGCTCAAACGCATCCGGGTTGCCCCGGTTCTGCAGGAACTTGAGACCCACCTGGGGGAACAGCGCATAGGTCAGAACATCGTCGATGACCGCATCCGCCAGCTTGATCTTCTTCTCCTTGGCGATCTTCTCGAGCTCCGCCGTGAGCTTGTCCATCTCCGGCTCGATCAGATCCGCCGGCCGACAGGTCA
Organism: Gammaproteobacteria bacterium; assembly: GCA_007694905.1. GTDB lineage: Bacteria > Pseudomonadota > Gammaproteobacteria > Pseudomonadales > Azotimanducaceae > SLTB01. The sequence goes on from REEU01000307.1 coordinate 798, forward strand.
CCGGCTCGTCGCCGTCCAGCGCCCGCTTCTGCAATGTCTCGTTCACCGGCGCCGGCGTCGCACCGTACTCACCGCGCAGGACGCCAGCCGCCTCCTTGCTGATGCTCTTGTAGCGCTCGCCCATGAGCACGTTCATGACGGCCTGGGTGCCGACGATCTGCGAGGTGGGCGTCACCAGCGGAATGAAGCCCAGATCTTCACGGACTTTCGGAATCTCATCGAGCACAGCATCGAACTTGTCCGCCGCGTTCTGCTCCTTGAGCTGACTCTCCAGGTTCGTGAGCATGCCGCCCGGGACCTGGGCCACCAGGATGCGCGAATCCACCCCACGCAGGGAGCCTTCGAACTTCGCGTACTTCTTGCGCACCTCACGGAAGTAGGCCGCGATCTCCTCGAGCAGCACCACGTCGAGACCGGTGTCCCGCTCCTGCCCCTCCAGAATCGCCACCAGCGCCTCGGTGGGGGAATGGCCATAGGTCATGCTCATGGACGAGATCGCCGTGTCCACGTTGTCGATGCCGGCCTCGATGGCCTTCAGGTAGGTCGTCGTGGACATGCCGGTGGTCGCGTGGCACTGCATGTGCACCGGGATCTCGAGCGTTTCCTTCAGCCGGCTCACCAGCTCGAACGCGACATAGGGCTTCAGCAGCCCCGCCATGTCCTTGATGGCAATGGAATGGGCACCCATGTCCTGAACCTGCTTCGCCAGGTTCACCCACACGTCGATGGTGTGCACCGGACTCACGGTGTAGGAGATCGTACCCTGGGCGTGCTTCCCGACCTCGAGCACCGCCTTCACCGCCGTCTCGAGATTGCGCATGTCGTTCATGGCATCGAAGATGCGGAACACGTCGACCCCACTTTCGGCCGCGCGCTCCACGAACTTCTTCACCACGTCGTCGGCATAGTGCCGATAGCCGAGAATGTTCTGGCCGCGGAACAGCATCTGCTGCGGCGTGTTCGGCATCGCCTTCTTCAGCTTGCGGATCCGCTCCCAGGGATCCTCACCGAGGTAGCGAATGCAGGCATCGAACGTCGCCCCGCCCCAGGACTCCAGGGACCAGAACCCCACCTGATCCAGCTTCCCGGCGATGGGCAGCATGTCGTCGATGCGCATGCGCGTGGCCAGCAGCGACTGATGGGCATCGCGCAGGACCACGTCGGTGATACCCAACCGTGCTTGCTTCTCTGCCATGAACGTCCCTCGGAATGAAACGGAACTCAACGCCGCGAGCGATGAATCCGCACAGCTGCAGTGATGGCCGCGACCACCTCGGCGTCCTCCTCGCCGGGCCGCCCGGGACGCGTCACCGTCGGGCGCGCGTCCTCGACGTCGAAGCGCTGGACGATCCAGGACATGGTGCTGGTCCCGAGCACGAGGACCGTCAGGAACGCGAACACCGTCCCCATCCCGAGCAGGGCCAACTCCAAGCCCTGGAGGACCGCTTCAGCTTCGAACATGTGATGTCCCCGACCCGTTGTACCGTCTGGACGTTACTACCGCCGTGCTGCGGACAGTACCTGCACGCCGGCGTCGCGGAAAGAGCGCGCAGTATACTGGCCCGAATCGGGTCGAGCACGCCCCAATGCAGCGAATCACGCCGACCTGAGCATGTAAAGCACTGAAATCACGAAATAAACTGGATAATTCAGATGATTTACGATGCCGCGATCGTCAGCGCGTCACGCGATATCGCCTGATCGTCGCCACCCCAGGACGCGGACAGCGCTCTTGCCCAGTTCCTCCTCCAGCTCACGGCGTGGATCTGTGCAAAACGTCAATCGCGTTCTCAATTTGCACAAAACGTGGCTGGAGATGCTGTGTTCTTGACGGATAGGCCGCGCCTCCGACCAAGCCGCCCTTACGCTCCGGCCTCATTCAGAACACCACCACCACGGCGAACAAACGACACCCTCCCAACGCGCAACGCCTCTGTAGGCTAGAGCGCGTGCGTTCAGCCAGCTGGGCGGCGCGTACACGCGCACGCCTACAAGGACATGCCAAGCCGTCCAGCCCCGGACAGGAGCAGGATCAAAATCCTTTGGCGGCTTCTTGCGCGCAATCTCGAGGAAGGGGAAGACGCTGGGAAGCCCGGTACCGGACTGGACCCGTTTTCGGCCCGGCCGCAAACCTCAAATCAAGGAGGCACTCACACCCAACGCCTCGGAAGCCGCAACCAGACTTTTGTCCAGGGCTCGTATCCGCGCTCCGTGGCTGGCCGCAACGGCCAAGTGCAAAGCATCTCCTGCTCTGAGGCCTGTGGGGTGCTGGTCAGCAAAGCGAGCGGCAACACGAAAATCCGTACCGGTCACAGACAACACATGGAAAGATGCCTCCACCAGTTCAGTGAACACCGCCAACGCTTCCGCACGCTCAGGCGGCTGGAGTTGCCCGCTGCGCAGCTTCATCGATAGCGCTGCAGAGAACTCCGTCATCACCCAGTCGCTGATCGCCAATTCCCCAGCCTGCTGGTCCGCCAGCCAATCCTGAACCTCGGCCGTACGCGCCTCGTTCGTCAGCGCCGCCACCACGATGCTCGTATCCAC
>REEU01000078.1 GCA_007694905.1 Gammaproteobacteria bacterium
TCAACAGCTCGGGCACCCACACGAATGGCTTGATCAAATTGTTAAAGAGCACCGCGAAAAATACCCCAGGGCAGCCTCATTTCCGGCTACCGCATCGGGGTGGGAGATCTCGTCTCCCCGCGGTCAAGGAGGCGCATTATACACCTCGGCGAATGGCTCGCAAGGCCTTAAGCGACACGATTTTCATCTAATGTCGTCGTCAGCGGCCGGAGGCTCAGTTTCAGCCGCCGTATCCTCGGCGCGGGCGGGACCAAAACGGGCCCATAACCACTGCGCCGGGCCAGAGAGGGCATACAACAGAAACAGCGTCAGCAGCACGCGTGGCGGGTCGATCATGACCACCGCGTAGCCCAGCACCACCGCCACCAGCGCCATGAACGGGGCCCGAGCCTTGAAGTTAATGAGCTTGGGACTCCAGTAGCGCACGGGCGCGACCATGAGCAGTCCGAGACCGGCCGTGAGCAATGCGAGCAGCACGGCCCCGAATCCTTCCGGCCCTGCACTGAGCTCCTGGCCCTGCCCGGCCGAGGCGACCCAGACCACTCCGGCAATGATCGCCGCCGCTGCCGGACTCGCGAGTCCTGTAAAGGACGAATTGTCGTGGCGCATATTGAAGCGTGCGAGTCGCAGCGCTGCGCAAGCCATATAGATGAAGGTAGCGACCCAGCCGAACTGCCCCAGCGACTGCAGGGACCAGGCGAACACCACCAGCGCCGGAGCGACGCCGAAGGCCACCATGTCGGAGAGACTGTCGTACTCGGCACCAAAGGCGCTCTCGGTGCGTGTGAGGCGTGCTACGCGACCATCCGCCGCATCCAGAACCAGGGCCACGAGAATCGCCAGCGCTGCCGTCTCGAAGTTGCCGTGCATCGCCGCCACGATGGCGAAAAACCCAGAGAACAGCGCGCCGGTGGTGATCAGGTTGGGCAGCAGGTAGATCCCGCGCCGGCGCAGGCGATCCGGTTCATCGAGCGACTCATGGGAGACGAACGTTTCGTCCGCATCCCGTTCCGAATCGGCGGCATCCTCGCGGCGCTGCCGCGCGAGTTCGTCGTGACTGTCCTGCTCGTCCCGCATAGCGCTTCTACCCGCAGCCCGTCCGGGGTCCGGGCCCGGACCCCGGAAGCGGTCAGTTGATCGACTTGTCCACCAGCCGATTCTTCTGGATCCAGGGCATCATCCCACGCAGGCGCTCGCCCACCTCCTCGATGGGATGCCGCTGGCTGATGCGGCGCATCGCCTTGATGCTCGGCGCTCCGGCCTGGTTCTCGCTGACGAACTCGCGGGCAAACCGACCCTCCTGGATCTCCGCCAGGATACGCTTCATCTCCGCCTTGGTCTCATCGGTGACGATCCGCGGCCCCCGCGTCAGACCGCCGTACTCGGCCGTATTGGAGACCGAGTACCACATGTTCGCGATACCGCCCTCATAGAGCAGATCCACGATCAGTTTGAGCTCGTGGAGACACTCGAAGTAGGCCATCTCCGGCGCATAGCCTGCTTCGGTCAAGGTTTCGAAGCCCGCCTCCACCAGGGACGCGAGGCCACCGCAGAGCACCGCTTGCTCGCCGAAGAGATCCGTCTCGGTTTCCTCACGGAAACTGGTCTCGATCACGCCCGCGCGCGCACCGCCAATACCCGACGCATAGGACAATGCCAGCTCTCGTGCCATGCCGGACGCGTCCTGAGCAATGGCAATGAGGCATGGCACACCGCCACCTTGAGTGTAGGTGGAGCGCACGGTATGCCCGGGACCCTTCGGCGCGATCATCACCACGTCGAGATCGGCGCGCGGCTCGATCAGCGAGAAGTGAATGTTGAAGCCGTGGCCGAACGCCACCGCCGCCCCTTCCTTCAGGTTCGGTTCGATCTCGTCACGATAAATCTGCGCCTGCAGTTCGTCCGGTGCCAGGATCATGACCAGATCGGCGCCATCGACGGCCTCGGGTACGGTCGCCACGTCGATGCCCGCTTTCTCCGCCTTGGCCCACGACCCGGAGCCCTTGCGCAGCCCCACCACCACGGGAACACCGGACTCCTTCAGGTTGTTGGCATGGGCGTGGCCCTGAGAGCCGTAACCGATGACCGCCACTTTGCGGCCCTGGACGATGGAGAGATCGGCGTCCTTCTCGTAGTACACCTGCATTGCCCTGATCCTCTATGAACTGTATCGGAGAGCCTGCGACGCTAGAGGCTCACTACCTTTTCGCCCCGGGACAGACCCGAGACACCGGATCGCACCACCTCGAGTATCGACAACTCGCCGATGGCACGGATGAAGGCATCGAGCTTGCCGCTGGTGCCTGTGACCTGGACCGTGTATGCCGATCCGGTCACGTCGACGACCTGGGCGCGAAAGATGTCTGCCGTGCGTTTCACCTCAGCCCGCTGAGCACCCACGGCCTTGACCTTGACCAGCATAAGCTCACGCTCGATATGCTCGCCCTCGGTGAGGTCCACCACCTTGATCACTTCGATCAGCTTATTCAGGTGCTTGGTGATCTGCTCAATCTTACGATCATCGCCGGCGGTGGTGAGCGTGAGCCGCGACAGGGTCAGGTCCTCGGTGGGCGCAACCGTGAGAGTCTCGATGTTGTAGTTGCGCTGCGCGAACAGGCCGACGACACGAGAGAGGGCACCAGCCTCGTTCTCCAGCAGAACTGAAATGATCCGCCTCATCTCAGCTTTGCTCCGTCCGCGACAGGAACATGTCACACATGCTGCCGCCCTTGATCGCCATGGGATAGACATGCTCGTCCGGATCCACGCAGACGTCGAGAAACACCAGTCGGTCCCGCAGCTTGTCGCTGAAGACTTCGCGCATGGCCGCCTCGAGATCTTCGGCGTCGGTGATGCGAATCCCGACGTGGCCGTAGGACTCGACGAGGCGAACGAAGTCCGGCAGCGAGTCCTGATAGGTGCTGCTGGAGTGGCGGCCGCCGTACTGCATGTCCTGCCACTGCTTGACCATCCCCAGCGACTGATTGTTGAGGTTGATCACCTTCACCGGCAGCGCGTACTGCGCGCAGGTCGACAGCTCCTGAATATTCATCTGGATGCTGCCCTCGCCGGTGACGCAGGCAACCACCGCGTCCGGATACGCGAACTTCACGCCCATGGCGGACGGCAGACCGAAGCCCATGGTTCCGAGACCGCCGGAATTGATCCAGCGCCGTGGTGCGTCGAAATGATAGTACTGCGCTGCGAACATCTGGTGTTGACCGACATCGGAGGTGACGAATGCCTCTCCGCCGGTCACCTGATAGAGGCACTGCACCACCGCCTGGGGCTTGATCGAAGCGCCCGGAACGGCCCGCTCCATCAGGTTGTGATCGAGACCGTGCTGACGGCGCCAGCCTGCAATCTGCTCCCGCCAATGCTGATGGGCACTGCGATCGAGAAGATCGGGGTCGGCGCCGATGCGCTCCCGCAATGCAGCCAGCATGTCCTCCAGCACCGGCTGCGCAGGACCGACGATGGGCACCTCTGCAGGAATGATCTTCGAGATGGTTGCGGGATCGACATCGATATGAACGATCCTGGCGTTCGGACAGAACTTGCTCGGGTCATTGGTCACCCGGTCATCGAAACGGGCGCCCACAGCGAGAATCACGTCGCTGTGGTGCATGGCCATGTTGGCCTCATAAGTCCCGTGCATACCGAGCATGCCGAGGAAAAGAGGATCCGTCGCCGGGTAGCAGCCGAGCCCCATGAGCGTATTGGTGATGGGGAACTCCAGGTAGCGGGTGAGTTCAGTGAGCACCTCGCAGGCCTCGCCCTGAATGACGCCCCCACCAGCGTAGATCACCGGGCGCTTGGCGGTGAGCAACAGCTCCACGGCCTTGCGGATCTGACCGGAGTGCCCCCGCGTCGCGGGACTGTAGGAGCGCATCTTGACGGTCTCGGGATAGACGTAATCGAACAACACGGCTGGATCCGTGGTGTCCTTGGGCACGTCGATCACCACCGGACCCGGGCGGCCGGTCGTCGCGATATAGAACGCCTTTTTGACCACGCCCGGGATCTCGGACGCATCCTTGATCATGAAGCTGTGTTTCACCACAGGGCGGGAAATACCCACCATGTCCGTTTCCTGAAAGGAGTCGGTGCCGATCAGTTCATTGGAGACCTGACCCGAAATCACGATCATCGGGATCGAGTCCATGAACGCCGTGGCAATGCCGGTAATGGCATTGGTCGCCCCGGGCCCAGACGTGACCAGTGCGACACCGGGACGCCCGGTGGCCCGCGCGTAGCCATCGGCCATGTGCGTGGCCGCCTGCTCGTGACGTACCAGAATGTGCTGTACCCGCTGCTGCTTGAAAATCGCATCATAAATGTGCAGAGCGGCACCACCGGGGTAGCCGAAGATAAAATCGACCCCCGCGTCCTGAAGCGCCCGAATGAGCATGTCTCCGCCGGAAAGGCGTTCCACGGCTGCTTCCTTCACCAGATGGGATTGGACGGTCATATGCGGCTGGGAGCCTCTTCGGACCCGACTCTGATCGCGTGAGCAGGCCGAGCTGGGAGCCTCCCACGACTCGCTCCAGCTGGTGGGAGCGAACCACGGGGAAACGCGCTGATACTGCGCCCTCGCCGCCCGAGCGCCAGGACCGTCGCCTGGCACGAGAAGCGCGTGCATTTCCACAAGCCGGAAAAAACGAGCCCGCTATTCTTTATGCTCGCACCGGCTGCGTCAACCGCCAGGCCGCTGATACGTCTTCGGCGACCGCTGGTCACAATCACAATAGAGCGGGTTATCGTGCAGGATACTATGCTGAATGTTGACACCCTGCATGCGGCCGGAGGATCCCATGTCCCATTTCGCTGGCTTCAGGTCACTGGCGCTGCTTCTAATCGCATTGGCGCTGCCCGATGCGGCAACCGCCGACGCGGTGTACCGCTGGGTGGATGCCCAGGGCGTGGTGCACTACAGCTCAGTGGCACCAAGGGGTGTCGACTTCGAGCGGATCGATCCCGGCGCGCGGCCGCGGGCGCTGCCAAGTTTGGCCAATCCCCGGGCGCAGGACGACGCTGAGGACACTCAGCCTTCTGCAGACACCGCAGCAGCGCCCGCAGATGCAACCGAACCCTCAGCGGACGACCTCGGCCTCACCGAGGAGCAGCAACTGCGCCGAGCCGCCCTGCAGGCCGAGGCGTCTGACCGGCGGGCGCAGCTCGCCCAACAGCGACAGGAGCGCTGCCAAGCGGCCCGCCGGCAGTATGACGAGCTGACCACCCACAGCCGGGTTCGCATCCGGGACGACAGCGGGCGCGAACGCCTGCTGAGCGAAGAGGAACTGCAGGACCGCATTGCCAGGGCGCGCGACGCCATCGTCACGAATTGCGACTGACAACCACGTCTTCGATCCAGATCAGGGTCGCCTGGCGTCCCGTCTGTGCACCGTCGCGCCGATAGGAGAAGAAACGCGACGCGTCCCGGAAGGCATCGAAGCCACCGCCGATGACGCTGCCCACTCCCAGCGCCTGCAGGCGCACTCGCGCCAGGGCATAGAGGTCCGCGAACCAGCGATCATCCTCCCCGGCGCGGAAACATGCCGCCACGTCACCCGCGCCGGCACGGGTTCCGACGCGCTCGAGGAACGCCGCCCGCACCTCCGGGCCCACCTCGAAACTGTCCTGACCGATGGCTGCTCCGAGCCATGCTGAAATCCGTTCCGGCCGAGCGTCCATGGCAATCACAGTGGCTTCGAGCACGCCCGCCGCCAGTCCTCGCCAGCCGGCATGGGCCGCGGCGACACAACGACCATCCTCAGAGCAGAACAGGACCGGAAGACAGTCGGCGGTCAGTACCGCACAGGCGACACCCGGAACAGTCGCCACCACCGCGTCCGCACGGGGCAGCGCAGCATCACGACCCTGTGATGCTACGTGGTGTACCGCAACGCCATGGACCTGCTCGAGGAATGCGATGCGCTCCAGGCCAAGCCATGCGCGCAGCCGCTCGCGGCGCGCAAGCACTGCCGCCCCGGGCAGACCCTCCGCCGTACGCTCCCCGCCCAGATCGAATCCGGGATCCGGACCATGGCCACGCAAGGTCGCACAGGCATGCACGCCAGCAGGCAGCACCCAGGCCGGCTCAAGCAGCGCAATCGTCATCGCCCGCCCTCACCGAGTGCTGCATCCTCACGCAGCGCGGCCAGCAGTTGACTGAAGTCTGACGGCAGGGGTGCCTCAAAGGACCGCAAACAACCCTCTTCGGGGTGGATCACATCCAGTCTTGCGGCGTGCAGGGCCTGCCGGCGGAAGGCACGCAGCGTTACCACCAGCGCAGCCGCAGGCATCTTGGGCAGTCGGCCTTTCGCGCCATACAGGCCGTCCCCCACCAGCGGCAGCCCTTCGTGACGCAGGTGAGCTCGGATCTGGTGGGTACGCCCGGTTTCGAGGCGACAGCGCAGCAAGGCATGGGCCCGGAACCGCTCTTCGACGGCCACATGGGTCGTGGCGGGCCGACCGTCGCTCACCACGGCCATGCGCAGGCGGTTGCGAGGATCCCGACCGATGGGCGCATCGACCCGGAAGCCGGCCGTGGGCACGCCCTCGCAGACGGCCAGATAGATGCGTCCCATGCTGCGTTCGGCAAGCTGCCGCAGCAAGTGGCCGTGGGCCGTCTCGGTTCGCGCCACGACGAGCAGCCCCGAGGTGTCCTTGTCCAGGCGGTGGACGATGCCGGCGCGAGGAACGGCTGCCAGTTCCGGGAAGCGGTACAGCAAGCCGTTGACCAACGTACCGTTTGGATTGCCGGCGCCAGGATGCACCACCAGGCCGACAGGCTTGTCGATCACGATCAGCTGGCGATCTGCATGAACCACGTCGAATAGGACGGGCTCGGCGGACCATCGCTCCGCCATCTCGGGGCGTGCATCCACGCTCACCTGCTCGCCACCGAGCACCCGGCGACGGGGCGCCGCGGGTTGGCCATCCAACAGGATCTCCCCGCTCCGCAACCACTGCTGCAGCCGCGACCGAGAGTATTGCGGCCATAGCAAGGCGAGCGCCTGATCGAGGCGCAATCCAACGCTGGAGACGGGGAGTACGCCTTCGGCCAGCACCCGCGGCACAGCGTCCGAGGCCTGCGCCCCCAAGAAGAGGCCGTCCCCGTCGGCTTCGTCGTCGTAGTCGTGATCCACCTGCCACTCCCTGTTCGCCTTCGCCATCCTGCCCCAGGCGGGCGGCATCTGCCCAGCCGGTCCGCATCCATTGGGTCGCAGGGATGTCCTGTGGTTTAATGGCACTGGGCCGCCTTAGGAGAGTTTGTCGGCCGCACCCGTCACCCACCTCCAAGCAGGAAGGCGAAGCGTCCTTGTCGATCCGTTCCCTATTGATCGTTGCCCTCGTCTTCACCCAGCTTGCGGGCTGCTCCTGGTTCGGTCGCGACCGGGATGCGGAGGAGGTCACGTCCGAGCAGGTTCTCTACCAGGCCGCCCAGCGCAGTCTGAGATCAGGGAATTACAACAATGCCATCGCCCAGCTCCAGCGGCTCGAGGCACAGTTTCCCTTCGGACGCTACGCCGAACAGGCCCAACTCGAGCTGATCTACGCGTACTACATGGCATTCCGGCCGGAATCGGCCCGCAGCGCCGCGGATCGATTCATTCGTCTGCACCCCCAGCATCCGAACGTCGACTACGCGTTTTATCTCAAAGGTCTCGCGGCCTACGAGCAGGACCGCGGCGTCTTTGACCGCTTCGTGGCTACTGACCTCGCAGCGCGGGACATCGGCGCGGCCCGCGAGAGCTTTGCCGACTTCAGCCAGCTCCTGGCGCGCTATCCGAACAGCGACTACGCACCGGATGCGCGGCAACGGATGATCTACCTGCGCAACCTGCTGGCGCGCTCTGAAATCCTGATCGGCCGCTACTATCTCTCCAGAGAAGCCTACGTCGCTGCGGTCAACCGCGGCCGCAACGTGGTGGAGAACTACCCCACCACGCCGTCGGTCCCTGATGGCCTCGCACTGATGATCGAAGGCTACCTCAAGCTCAATCTTCCGGAACCGGCCAACGACTCCCTGCGGGTGCTGCTCGCCAACTACCCCGGCTACGACGCCATCGATGGCGAGGGTAACTTCGTTATTTCGGCTGAGGTCAGGAACCGCGATCGGTCCTGGGTCAACGTCCTCACCCTCGGCCTGATCGATCGTCCTGATGCGCCGCCCGTGCTCCAGGTTCGCCTGCCGGACGATCGCGCATCGGGTAACGGTCGCGATTGAACATGGCCACCTGATCCATGCAGGCTAACGGCGCCACGTCCCGGCAGGAGGTGCTCGCCCTCGTGGCCGAGCAGCAGCGCCAACAGGCGGCTACCCTGCTGCGCATCTACAACTACTACCGTATCGTCGTAGGCATTGCCCTGCTCGTGATCTTCGTCCGCGAGATCGGTGAGCGACTGCTCGGGACGCAGAATCCGGACGCCTTTCTGGTGACCGTGCTCGCCTACATCGCCATCAACATGATCATCGCCGGCATGTCGCTGCTGGTTCCGAGCCGCTACTTCGATCGACCGACCATCGGCTTCGTCATCGTCGCCCTCGACACCCTGGCACTGACGCTGCTGATGCACTTCTCAGGTGGCGTCACCAGCGGCCTCGGCACCCTGATCATTGTTTCGATTGCCGCGGGCGCCATCCTGGTGCCGGGTCGCATCTCGACTGCACTGCCCGCCATCGGCACGATCGCTGTGCTCTATGAGGAGTTCTATCTTTCACTGATCCCCACGGCGCCGCCGCCGGACTTCTTCCAGGCCGGCCTGCTCGGCGCGCTTTATTTCGCCACGTCACTGGTCATCCAGGGGCTATCCAAGCGGCTGCAGCGATCGGAGGCGATATCGCTGCAGCGGGCGGCGGAAGTCGCATCCCTCGAGCGCCTGAACCGACTGATCGTCCAACGCATGCGGACCGGGATCGTGGTGTTCGACACCGCCGGCCGTCCGCGTCTGGTCAACGCCTCCGCCCGCGGCCTGCTGCGGCTCGGTGGCCCCAAGGGTGAGGACGACACCGAGAGCCTGATCGTTCCCCACATTCTCCTGAAGGCATTCAGAGCCTGGCAGGCAGACGAGACTCACCGCTCCGAGCCCTTCCGCACCGAGGCCGGCGCTACCGAGGTCCGGGTCAACTTCGCCCGGCTGGCAAATCACCCGGACAGCGAAGTGGTGACGTTCATCGAGGACAATACGGAGCTCACCCAGCAGGCCCAGCAACTCAAGCTCGCCGCACTCGGGCGGCTGTCTGCCAGCATCGCCCACGAGATCCGCAATCCGCTCGGTGCCATCTCCCACGCGGCACAGCTGCTGCAGGAATCTCCCGCGCTGGAGAAGGCCGACCTGCGCCTTACGGACATCATCCAGACCCACTCCAAGCGCATGAACGAGGTCATCGAGAACATTCTCGAGCTGTCGCGACGCCGCAGCCCCGAACCGCGAATCCTGTTGATGAGGGAATGGCTCGAAGCCTTCAAAGAGCACTTCAATGAGGCCCAGGAGGTTCCCGTGGAACTGGAGATTCATATTGATCCAGCCGATGCGAAGGTCAGGATCGATCCCCGCCAGATGGACCAGGTGCTGACCAACCTGTGCGTGAACGGTGCCCGTTACAGCGAAAAGGTCACCGGCCGACGCTGGGTGGCGCTGAAGGGCGGCGTCGATTCCGGCACCGAGCGACCCTGGCTCGAAGTTCTCGATGAAGGACCCGGCGTCGATGCGCTGCAGCTCGACAACCTGTTCGAGCCCTTCTACACGACGGAGGAGACCGGGACCGGTCTCGGCCTGTATATTTCCCGTGAGCTGTGCGAGGCGAACCAGGCACAATTGAGCTACCTTCCCCGTCAGGAAGGCGGCAGCTGTTTCCGCATCAATTTCCCCCATCCCCAGCGACAGACGGCCTGAAACCATGACCGATAGGCGTGTACTGATCGTCGACGACGAACCCGACATCCGCGAGCTGCTCGAGATCACACTCGGCCGCATGGGGCTGGAAACCGAGAGTGCTGCGACCTTGCAGGAAGCCCGCAGCCATCTTGAGAAAGCGGAATTCGATTTCTGCCTCACGGACATGCGCCTGCCTGACGGCAACGGCATCGACCTCGTCCGTCACATCAGCACCGACTACTCGGAAACACCCGTGGCCATGATCACGGCCCACGGCAGCATGGACACCGCCATCGAAGCCCTGAAAGCCGGCGCCTTCGATTTCGTATCCAAGCCAGTCGATCTCGCCCAGTTGCGCAATCTGGTGGATCAGGCGCTGAAGCTGCAGCCCATGGCCGAAGGCGGCCCGGGCACCGGCACCCGGCTGCTCGGTGAGTCCCCCGCCATGCAGCGCCTGCGCAAGCAGGTGGCGAAGATGGCCCGCAGCCAGGCCCCGGTGTACATCTCCGGCGGCTCCGGCAGCGGCAAGGAGGTGGTCGCCCGGGCCATCCACGAGCAGGGCCCACGCGCTGCCGGTCCCTTCGTACCGGTCAACTGCGGAGCCATCCCCAGCGAACTCATGGAGAGCGAATTCTTCGGCCACAAGAAGGGCAGCTTCACGGGTGCGATGAGCGATAAGGAAGGCCTGTTCCAGGCAGCCAACGGCGGTACGCTGTTTCTCGACGAAGTGGCGGATCTGCCTCTGCCGATGCAGGTGAAGCTGCTGCGCGCCATCCAGGAAAAAGCAGTACGTCCGGTCGGTTCGCAGCAGGAGCAAAGCATCGACGTCCGCCTGCTCTCAGCGACGCACAAGGATCTGGCACGACTGGTGGAGGTCGGAGATTTTCGCCAGGACCTCTACTACCGCATCAACGTCATCGAGCTCAAGGTGCCGAGCCTGCGTGAGCGCGAAGAAGACATCCCCCTGTTCGTCAAGGAGATGCTCGGCAAGCTAGCGCAGGAGTACGGCGGCGATTCCCCGACCATCTCCGCGGCCGCCATGGACGCGCTCAGGAACTACGCCTTCCCCGGTAACGTGCGGGAGCTCGAGAACATCCTGGAGCGGGCCTACACCCTCTGCGAGGATGATTGCATCGAGGTCGGTGACCTGCAGTTCTCTCCGGCCGCCGCCGGCGAAGCCGTCGACTTCGGATCGAGCACAGACACAGAAGATTCGCACGCAATCCCTGCTGCCGGCGCTGCAGCAGCAGGCCCAGCCGCACCGATGAGACCTCCGGAGGACCCGGGCTCACTCGAGGACTACCTGGAATCCATCGAGCGCAACAAGATCACCGAGGCGCTCGAAGCCACCCGCTGGAACAAGACCGCGGCCGCCAAACGTCTCGGCATCACGTTCCGCGCCCTGCGCTATCGGCTGAAGAAGCTGGGGATGGAGTAGGCCGCCTCCCACAACCGGCAAAGGCAATCACCCACGGACATTGCAGTCTGGTCCGTCACGCAAAGCTGCCCCCATGCCGTACCCTGAGCGCTCCCATTCGGGAGTGCCAGCATGGGAAATCACCAGAAACGATCGTTTACGCTGTCGCAGAGAGACCAGCGCCGATGCAGTCAATGCCCAGGTAGGAGCCGACGTCCGCGAAGCGGGCGTTGCGATCTGCCTCACCCCCAACTCCTTCGGCAGTCCTCGATCGCAACGCCGCCCTGCGGGCGACGTTCGCTCCCACGGGCGCAGGCAAGCTTCTCGCAATCCCAACGTTTTCAGTTTCACTCGCAAGGACAGCGCGGCGTCACCCTCATCGAACTGCTGGCCACGCTGGCGATACTCGCGCTCCTGGTCAGCTTTGCAATGCCGAGTGCGAAGCGCCTGGTTGACGAAGTCCGCGCCGAGACCGCCATCCACTCGGTTCGTGGCGGTATAACCTTCGCCCGCGCCGTTGCCGCTACTCGGAACAAGCCGGCCCTGCTCTGCCCGCTCGATGCAGACGGCCGCTGCCATGGAGATTGGAGTCACGGTTTCTCGGTGTTCGTCGACCGCTTGGGCGTGGCCGAGCGCCATCCGGAGGAGCCTGTCCTGCGCACGTTCGCCCCCGTGCCACGCGGGGCCTCCCTTAGATTCAGGGCCTTCGGCACCGGCCGCTACCTGCGCATGCTGCCCAACGGCCAGACCGCCTGGCAGAACGGGCGCTTCGAGTACTGCGCACCCGACGGCAGCGCAGCGCTGCCGCGGGTGCTCGTCATCAACATTCAGGGGAGAGGACGCATCATGCGCCCGGAGGACATCGACCCGGCCCGGACCCAAGGTCCGAACCGGGCCGTGAACTGCTGATCAACGCAGTTCGCGCCAGGATTGACGGCCGAAGTCCAGAGACCCGCGTTCGGTCACCGTCTCGATCTCACCGGTCGAGCCCGACAGGAATTTGAACTCTCGTTCGCCTGCCGAAAGAATCGTCGGCTGGGAAAGAATACCGGAATCGGACATGAGACCGGACGGCGCCACCGTGATTTCTGTGCCATCGATCAGCGTTACGGTAATCATATCGCTTTCATCGAAGTTCTGATCGCCATCAAGGTCGAACACAGGCCGCTCGATGCGGGCACCGGTGAACGCGTTCAGCTCGATCAGCCAGCTGTCACCGCCGAAATCGCAGGCATTGGGCGAAGGAATAAGCGTCGTGAAGATGATGCGGCCGCCCCTCAAGATGGCACGCTGAGTTACCCGCTCGCCAACGGCGCCGGGGCCGCCCTGATCCACGCCCCACAACAAGTCCAGGTACCAGCCATCATTACCCGCGGCCAGGTCGTTGTCCGTGATGACGCGCAAATCACGGTCGAATGCACGCGCCTCAACGAGCACTTCCTGCTCAGTCATGTTCGTCCGGTTAAACACCGGAGCGTCGCGATCCTTGACCCCATAGAAGGTCTGCACATCTGGATCGCTCGGGACGATGTTATCCCCGCTCAGGAAAAACGTGCCCGTTCCGAAGAACAGCATGATCTCGCCGTCCCGGTTACGACCGCCTTCGGGCTGGGCACTGATTGGCTGAACCTCACCGTCCGGACCACGGGCAACGAACAGCGGCTCGCCACTGAAGGTCGCCGGAAGCCCCCAATCGCTCTCATCGGAGCTGCCGATGTCGAAGCGCCAGAGACGCCCCTCCATGTCGCCGACGTAAACGCGATCACCGATGACATCGCCATTGGTATCGATCACCAGAGGAGTGCCCATACCGGCCGTCTCGCGCCCCGTATCGAGTTCGCGGATGATGTCGCCCGTCCTGGCGTCGAGGATGAACAGGCGGCCCGTCGTACCATTGTTGTAGCCACTACTGACGATGACGCCGAATCGTCCGTTGGCCAGCGGTACGATGGCCGGCTGACCGATGGTGACGCCCAACCGGACGTGCCTGAATTCCCACAGCACGTCGGAGGCAACCATGCTTTCACCAGCAGTCACGTCGAGCATGAAGACCGTCCGACCGCCAGCACCGGTCGTTCCGGCAACCACCTTGCGCCAGCCCATCGAAGTGCCGAGGTAGGCATCGCCCACACGCGGAATCCCGTCGACGAAGTAACGGTGGGTGTAATCCGGATTCGTGAGCTCATGCAGGTTGGCATAAACACCGGCCGGAACGTAGGCAAACAGCTCCCTGCCGCCGTTCGCGAGGTTTGCTGCGTCCACGCGAGCATCGAAACCGTGCAGCATGCCGTCATTGGCGCCGACGACGACCATCGGGATCCGATTCGCATTGGCCGCCCGATAGGCCTGGTAGAGGGGGCCACCCAACCCGGCGCTCAGGGCAGAATAACCGAAGTCCTGAGTGCCGACGAACTGTGGGTTGGAGTTGACGATATCGCCCAGGGCGCTGTCGCGGGCCCGGAACGGCAGCGCCTGGTTAGCGGGCGTGCGCTCCAGAGAGCGGTCGCCACGCAGGAACAGCAGTCGCTCTTCGTCAAGACCAGCGATCAGTTCAGCCGCATCGAGACCCACTCTGAGCGCATTACGCTGATCTTCATCGATTTCCGACCAGTCGAAGTTAATGCCCTCGTCCGTGACCGCCCCGGCGTCGGAAGCATCAGCAAAGTCCAGGTCTCGTGCCGTGAAGATACGCCTGAGATTCGGGTTCATGGCGTCGATGCGATCGGCCGCGTTCCAGAGCGGTTCCTCGACCACCTCGCCACCCGGCGTGATGCTGAACGCGAGCAGCTCACCGCTCCACTTGTCACTGTTGAAGCGGGCCTGATAGATCGCCGTGTCCGCATCCAGTCGCGTCGAGTTCGTAGCCACCGAAGCCGCCGATGCCGAGGTCACCAGCACCTGCAGGAACGCATCGTTCAGACCCTGCTCGAGTTCGCCGGGATTGATTGCGAAGAAGAAGTTGTCCGGCAGGCCGTCTCCCGTCGCATCCCAGAGTTCCGTGGCCCGCGTGGGATCCGTATCGCCCTCGCTCTTGTCGAAGCCACCCCACTTTGCTGCGTAATAAAGGGGCTGCTCCAGCAGTCCGGCCACGGCGCCGGTACCGATGATGTATTCGGCGGTCGTAGCGTCATCGCCCACGTTACAGCCGCCACTGCAGTCCGGGAAACCATCCGCGTCCGTGAACTGAAATCCCTGCGAGCCCGAGTGCACGCGGAATCCGTCGCCATCGGCAGTTCCGCTGAGCACGTAGCCAAAGCCGAGACGCTGACCGGTGGAGGTGGCGACCACCTGAGTGGATATGCGCAGGACACTGCTGCCCTCGAACTCGTAGGTGATCACGCCCCAGACGTCGGAGTCGTAGTCGCCGCCCTGCTCGATGTCCTCCCAGTTCACATAGAAGCGCCCGGTTCCAGCATCGAAATCCTGCTCGACCACCTTGAAGTCGACGATGGCGCAGTTACCGTTCGGATTGACGCTGGTGTTCCGGCAGGCAGGCAGAAGCGTCACCGTACGATCGGTTCCCGGGACCGGAATCAGGACCTGAGGAACGGCAGGCGCTAACGAGACACCCAGGGTGCGAACAAACTGCTCGCCGAGGAGATCATCTCGGATGCTGTTGGTCCAGGCATAGTGCGCCAGGCCTGCAATGTCGAAGCCCCCCTCCAATCGGGGTGCGTCCGGACAGGTACCCGCGACATCACCCAGCGCATTGATGACTTTCGGCGTGCAGAGCTGATTGGGGTTGATTCCCGTTTCACCGATGAACCAGGTGTTGCCGTGAATGCCTTCCCCAGCGCCCACGGCATTGGTGGCCGTGGTGACATCGGTCAAACCAATGTCGGCGGCCCCAGCAAGCTGATCTCCGTCAAAGGAACTCGAACTCGCATTGAACTGAATGATGTTCAACGGCGCACAATGATTGTCGTCTGACAGCGGGTCGTCCCAGCTCGCGGTCCGCAGGCCGGCGATCCGTGCCGAGTCATCCGCCACAAAGTTCGGCGACGGACTGTGGCCGCCAAAGTAGCGCAACGACTCGAGGAAGATTTCGGCCTGCGGATTACCCCAGTTCGTGCAGTTGCCATCGTCGAACTGCGAACGACCGAAGTTGCAGTCGTCGGTACCGACGACACCGAAATAGGTGCCATTGTCCCGGTGCCGGTAACCATACATGCGGAACCGATCCAGAGTATCGACGATGCCTCCCGTCGCCGGCGGCGCCCGGAATGTCCCATCAGTGCCGGTGTTGACCTCGTTGCGAAACGTACCGACGTTTTTTCGCAGCACCCCACCGGACTTATTGCGCTCATAACTTCCGGTCATTAGACCAAAGTCGATCAGATCCTCGTCACCGAATAGCTGCAGAACACCCACAGGCTTTAAGTTGCCGCTCGGATAGCGCTTGCAGCGCTCAGTCCCGACAAGGCCTTCAACGCAAACTTCGACCCGGGCAACGAACTCTCCATCGCGCAGGCCACTACCGAGTGCCACGGCATCGTCACCAGTCCGACGTGGATTTTCCGGCGACGCCGGGATGCCGGAGATGGCAGGTATGTTGCCGTTGCTCCCTGCCTGACCCGTTCCATCGGGCAGATTAAAGCCGCCAAGCAGATTCGAGCGTTCTTCGCGCCATTTGCACTGCCAGCGCTCGTTGCTCGCCCACAGCGTGTAGTTACCCTCAGCGACGCGGATCAGCGGAGGGGCATTCGTGTCCTGCGACAGCACTGTGGTTCCAGGGCGGGTGGTGTTGCAGAAGGAGATACCGCTCTCCTGTATCGGCAGCCCTGTGGTCAGACCGGAAAACGGGGTGAGCTGCGCGATGTCATTGCCGTTGTAGTACTTCGCCCAACTGTGGGCATCCGTCGGCAGGTGGGTGCGTTCGACGATCGTACGTGTCGACGTATCGATGACCCGCGTACCGCCATACAGGATCTTACGAACGGTATCGATCCTCGCCATCGACACCCAGTTCAGGAAATTGCCGCTCCATTCGCCAGAACAGTAGCGATCAGCCGATTCGGACACCGGAATGAAGGCGTGATCAGTGGTGTCGTAGTCGTAGCACTTGTAGGGGTCGAAGTAGCCGAAATACTCGATGTCGTGAACGTAGGTCGTATCGGGAAGACCGTCACCCGACAAGTCGGAGTAATCGTCATAAGCCTTGAAGTAGAGCTGGTGATCGTTGGACAGCGTCAGCATGACCTGAGGATTGACCGCCGCCGAGAGGAACAGCGGTGCCTGGGCGATGGCGACATCCGTCACGTCCGGATCCACCGGGGGATCGCCGGGATCCACTGGATCTGGATCCGGGTCGGCCAAGGCATCGGGAAGCACGTAGCGCACGACCACTACGCCGGAACCACCATCGGCCCCGGGGCGATCGTTGTTGCCGCCGCCACCACCGCCGCCGGTGGCAGGCACACCGTTCTCGGGTGGCGTGTCGTTGTTACCACCGTTACCGCCACCGTCGCGGCCAAGGCCGAAGGCGTTGGTCTGGGAGCCACCACCACCGCCACCGCCGGCGTAGACCTGACTCGTACCCGTGATGCTGCTTGATACCCCGTCACCGCCGTCGGTGACCTCGCCCGCACCGCCCTACCCCTCCCCCCCCCCGCAGCCCGCACCCCCACCACC
>REEU01000231.1 GCA_007694905.1 Gammaproteobacteria bacterium
GACGACGGCATTGTCGTGATCAATGAGCAGTGTCGCATTCGGACATGGGATGGCTATCGCGTGGTAACGGTCAGCGCCTTGCCGCTTTCCTACTATGCAGTCGGAGACCGTGCCGGGCAGGCTCATGCCATGGTCAGCCTGGTCGAGCAGGGCTGGGCCAGGCAAACCGAGGTGGCCAGCGCATTCGGCTGCGATGTGCGAACCGTGCGGCGCAACCTGAGGCGCTTCGAGCTGGGCGGCTTGAGCGCGCTTGGCAGGAGCGATGGTTGCCCGAAGGGAGCGGTCCGTCTCCCCGGTTCGCGTGCAAGGCTCGTCAACAACTGGAAGGCAAAGGGGGAAAGCAACCGCGAGATTGCCCGTCATCTTGGCATCAGCGAGACGGCTGTGCGCAAGCTGCTCAGCCGCCTCGGCTGGAAGGACCGGCCGACAGAGCAGCCCGGCCTTCGCGAGCCTGATCGAAGTGCGAACCCAAACCTGTCCGGTTTCCGGTCTCCTGAGCAGGCCGCGGAGACCGCCAGCCCTCATGATAGCGCCGAAGGAGACGGATTGGCCGCGCCGGGGAGTGCGAACCCAAACCTGTCCGGTTTTGAGAACGAGCGGCCCGACGAGGCCGAAGACTTTTCCCGCTCGCTGGACACCGATCCGGCCAACCGCAGCGGCGATCGCCTGTTGGCCTCTTTGGGATTGCTCGATGATGCCGCGCCGTTGTTCGGCTCCGGTGCCCAAGTCAAGGGAGCCGGTGTGCTTCTGGCCATCCCCGCCTTGATTCAAAGCGGGATCTTCGAGATCGCCGAAGAGATATACGGCTCCATTGGTCCTGCCTTTTACGGCTTGCGCACGATCCTGCTGACGTTCCTTTTGATGGCTCTGCTGCGCATCAAGCGCCCCGAGAACATGAAAGAACACTCCCCCGGTGAGTTGGGCCGCCTGATCGGGCTCGACCGCGCTCCCGAGGTGAAGACCCTGCGCAGAAAGCTCGCACGGCTGGCCGCTTTCGGTTTCGCGGGCGAGTTTGGCAGGACCCTCGCCCAACGCCGCGTGGCCGCCCGCGGAGAGGCGGTCGGTTTTCTTTACGTCGATGGGCACGTGCGCGCCTACCACGGCAAGCGGCACCTGCCCAAAGCTCACGTGGCGCGAAGACGCTTGGCGATGTCGGCCACCACCGACTACTGGGTCAACGACCAGCAGGGCGACCCGCTCTTTGTGGTCACCACCGAGGCCAACCGCAGCCTGGTCAAAATGCTCCCCGAGATCCTCAAGGAGGCCCGCGCAATCATCGGAGAGCGCCGCCTGACGGTTGTTTTCGATCGCGGCGGCTGGAGCCCGAAGCTCTTTGCCGAACTCATCGCCGCCGGCTATGACATCCTCACCTACCGAAAAGGCCGCTCTGCCCGTCTGCCGGATCGCTCCTTTTCCCTGCATGAAGCTGTCCTCGACGCACGCCGTTGCAGCTACCGGCTTGCCGACAAAGGCATTTACCTCAACTACGGCCCCAAAAACGCCCGTAAACGCCTGCACCTTCGCCAGGTCACCCGGCTCAAGGACGGCCATCAGACGCCGATCATCACCTCCCGCAAAGACCTTGGCGCCATCGAGGTCGCCTTCCGGATGTTCGAGCGTTGGCGCCAGGAAAACTTTTTCAAGTATTTGATCGAAGAATACGCCTTGGACGCCCTCGTCGACTACGGCGTCGAGCCTGCCGACGCCACCCGCCATGTCCCCAACCCTGAGCGCAAAAAGATCAACGCCCAACTGCGCAAAGCCTATGCGGAACTCAACGGCATCGCCGCCACATACGGCCTGGAGGCCTTCGCCAACACCGAGAGCGCCCGTCGCACGATGCGCGGCTTTAAGATCGCCAACGCCGCCATGGGTCGGCGCATCGAGAAAGCCCTCGGGCGAGTAAACGCCCTGAAGAAAAAGCGCTCGAAGATGCCGGCCAAAATCCCGGTCCAGGAAGTCACACCTGGAGAGGTCGTCAAACTGCGCACCGAGAGCAAGCACCTTACTGACCTGTTCAAGATGGTTGCCTATCAGGCTGAGAGCGACCTGGTCGGCCTGATCGCCCCTCACTACCGCCGCGCCGAAGACGAAGGACGTACTCTCGTTCACTCAGCCTTGGCCGGCGCCGGCGAGATCGCCGTCACCGATGAAGAGTTGCGAGTAAAACTCGAGCCCCTCAGTTCGCCCCACCGAACCCAAGTCCTGGAGCTGTTATGTGAAACGCTCAGCGCGACCCGAACCTGCTTCCCCGGCTCAAAACTGCGCCTGCGCTTCGAGGTAAAACCCCTCCCGAATATTACCCCTGCCTTCCCCGGCCCCCGCCCCGCTCCCGAAGGCAAACCGGACATTTAGTCAGCAGGGTAGGTCAGGAGGTCTGAAATTCTACCTTGTCGGAATCCCATCGGCCGGCTGCAAAGACGGCAGCGGGCGTCACTCCCGCGGATCCTCCGGCACCCGGTACCCCGCCCGTGAGCGCGCCACCGCCAGATCCACATTGGCGAGCACGTCAACCGGGCGGCTCGGCGGCGGACGCTTCAGCATGGCGAGCGCACGCGCCCCTTCTCCGTGTTCCAGCCAATCACGCGTTCCGAGCGCCCGGCCCTCCGTGAGAAACCGCGCGCGCAGCCGCAGTAATTCGTGCGGCTGCAGCTCCCCGCCGTTCTTCACCGCCTCCAGCAGCGCCGCCGGGTCGATGCGCGCGCCCGTGCCGTCGCCTTTTGCCGCCGCTCCCTTCCCGAGCATCAGCAGCCGGTAGCGCGCGAGCGCTTCCTTTGTGCTCTTCGCCGACGGAAAGCAGCCGGCGAGCGCACGGCAAAGCCCCTCGTTCCCCGCGAGCGCCGCTGTGTAGCCGCACCAGCGGTAGTTCTCAGGCAGGTCCGTGAGGCCCGCGCGCACCGCGTTCAAATCGATGTAGGCCGCGATCAGGCCGACAAGCCACGGCGTGTCCTGCACCAGCACGCTGCCGAAGCGCTCCGCCCACAGCGTGCCCGCCGTCCCGTGCGCGAGGTTGAACCACCGCGTGTAGCGCTGCCGCAACGTGCGCATGAACTCCGACACATCCCCCATGCGGCGGCGCAGCCGCTCCCGCAGTGCCTCCGCCGTCTCCGGGGGATCGTTCGCAAGGGCGTGCGCCAACTCATCCGCGTCCAGCCCGCTCCACTGCGCGCGCGACTCGCCGTAGAGCGCGCGGTAACGCCGCACAAGCGTGGCGTCGTCGCACCGCCGCGCCGCCGGATCGATGCGCACAAGAATGTGGAAGTGCGTCTCCAGCACACA
>REEU01000016.1 GCA_007694905.1 Gammaproteobacteria bacterium
GTGCAGCACACGGGACAGCGCTGCCCGCGTAACGCCCAACTCACGGGCCGCGGCCGTCACCGACAGCCCCAGCGCCGGCAACACATCATCGCGCAGGATCTCTCCGGGGTGCGGCGGATTGTGCATCGTCATCGTAACCCTCCTCAGTGGTAATCCTGATAATCGATCAGGATCGCATCACCGTTATCGAACGTGAAGGTCAGCCGCCAGTTACCGCTGACCGAAACGGACCAATGCTCCGACAGGCTGCCCTTCAGCGGGTGCAGCGACCAGCCCGGCAGATTCATGTCCGGCGGGCCGCTGGCACGATTCAGCACCGCCAGTTGGCGCGACAGCTTTGCGGCATGCCCGCTCTGGATGCCAGCTTTGGAGCCCGTCTCGAAGAATCGCTGAAGACCTTTGTGCCGGAAGCTTTTGATCATCCCCTTGAGCGTATAGCACAACTATACAGAATGCAATGAGGATGTCATCTGGTGCCCGAGTTCCAGACCTGGGCCTGACCGCTGACGCCAGATCTGGGGCAATGGGAACGCGGGCATCAGATGACAGCCCAGCCTGTTGTGGATCAGGCAGGTTCGGAGTGACCCCTCGCGCATTCACTTCAGCCTCTCACGCCGGCGCCTGGGAGGCCGCTCAGGGTCGGCTGGAGTCCCCAACGCCTTGTAGTGGCAGGGGGTCGGCCGACCGATATCGACAAGGGCCGCCAGAACCTGCGCGCTGGGTTGACTGAAGTAATGCGGGGCAAGCCGGACAGGGGAGCCGTATGTACAGCTATACTGAGCAGGAGAAAGCGCAGGTTCTCAGAAACGGCGAAAGGACCAGCAGATGAACGGCAAGGGGAACGCGACAACCGGCGCCGCCATGCTGCTCGGCGTGCTGCTCGTTGCAGGCCTCGGCCTGCTCGGCTACCAGTTGACCGGCGGACTCCAGCACTTCAGGGGCGCGACCGAGCGCGTGGTCACCGTCAAGGGCCTGGCGGAACGCGAGGTGCCCGCCGACACTGCGATCTGGCCGATCCGCTTCGATGCCGCGAGCGACGACCTCGAGGCGCTCTACGCTACCTTGGAACGCCAGAGCGAACAGGTCGCCGCCTTCCTGCGTGAGGCCGGTTTCCCCGCCGACACGATCAGCCTGTCGGCACCAGCCATCATGGACCGCCGTGCCCAAAGTTATGGCAGCTTCAATGTCCAGGACCTGCGCTACACCGGCAACGCCACCGTCACGGTCTACACACGCGAAGTGGACAAGGTGCGCGAGTCGATGCGCCGCCTGACCGAACTCGGCCGCCAGGGCATCGCCATCAGCGGCCAGGACTACGGCAGCCGCACCGAGTTCCTATACACCGGCCTCAATGACATCAAGCCGGCGATGATCGAGGAGGCGACCCGCAACGCACGCGAGGTCGCGGCGCGCTTCGCGGAAGACTCCGAGAGCCGACTCGGCAAGATCCGGACCGCCAACCAAGGCCTGTTCAGCATCCAGGACCGCGACAGCAACACGCCGCACATCAAGAAGGTGCGAGTGGTCTCGACGATCGAATACTACCTGGTCGACTGAGCCCTTGCGGGCAAAATGCGCGCCTCTTGAGGGGGTAGCGCTCGTACAGCCTGACTGATCCATTTGACCAAAGGGCGCTTGCGGACTGGCCGTTTGCCTTTTGCTTCCAGCCGGTGACACCCCGTGTCTGGGTGCCCACTCAGCGTTGGCCAAGGACAGCCGTTGAGAGTGCTCTGCCCTGAGCGGGCAGTCCCGCCGGATTCGCCGACGGTGGCCGTCCCGCACGCGGGAGGCCCATTCGGCCGGTTGATAAGGATCGCGCTTCCGCGGCGACCCCTTGCTCTATCTCCCTAGATCAAGAGGCGAATCTGCAGCGCGTCATGAAGTGTATCTGAGTTGATCTACACCGACCGGCTGATATCCCACACATGGACGATGGGTTTTTGGGTTCACCTCTTCTAGCCTCATGTGTGGGTCTGTCGGCTTGGGGGGTTGGAAAGCATGTCAGCGCGAATGACTCGGATCTTGCACCTTGTGGTCTTTACCGGTTTCGGCATCTCATTGCTCTTCACGGTAGCCTTGCCCCTAAATTCCGAGGCCAGCTTCTGGGAAAACGAGCCTTTCGCAAGCGAGCATCAGGGATCCAGCAGCGCAAAGCTGACTCCCGACAGGTGGGCCACCGCTGTCCTACCTGACGGCACGTCGTCACACGCGTTCTCAGGAAAGCATGCATTCGTCCCCACGATCACAGAAAGCGCCTCAGGCGGCGATGAAACAGTGCGCCCCGGGCAGAGCCTTGCAGATAGTCACCCGCAGGGTGGGCGCCTGATGGCGCAGAGTTCTCCGCAGCAGGTGGCCGCCAACCCTGCACCGCCGAACCCGGTCGACCATTTCGTTTATCGCGAAACGTTTGAGAGCACGGACCCAGAAGCGGTCCTTGGCGGTGCGCTCGATGTTGGGTCCGAGGGTGCCTGGACAGCCACGCTGACCGGCGCGAGCTATCAGTTGGTCAACCCGTCGGATCCAAACGCAGTGCGGTACTACTACCTGCTGTCGCTACCGGACCAACCGCCCGGACCGATCTCGCAAGGCACGGCCTCCGTCGTGGTCATGGTGGAAGGTGAAAGCGACGAATACTCCGGCGCAGGGTTGCTTTTCGCCTTCGAGCCCGAGATTCGCAACTACTACGCTTGGGTCGGGACCAATGACGGTTATGCCTTCTACCGCCGTGATGAAGATGGCTTCCAACGGATGATCTCCGCTCAGTCGGGCCTCATCAACCAAGGTGCGCCGCCGAACTCGTGCTCGGCCCAATGCGCCGCATCCAGACCTTCGCCCAGCGCCAGCGGCCCATCGCACCGCGCCGGCGCGGGACCCACACCCAACCGTGCGCGCCAATCGGGTTCGAGTTCATAGAGATAGATCGCCTTGCGCGTCTCGCCCGCGGCATGGCCGCGATCCTGGCGACCCCGGCCCCCGGTCTCGCCCACGCAACGCCAGTTCGACGCCCGCAGGCTGACCCCGGTGTGCGGAGGCTCGATGAAGGTCTCCACCAGCCACGGACGATACCCATGGCAGGCCTCGAAGTCAGCCCCCAGCCGCCGCAAGGAGAGCCTTCGAGCGCTTCATGGCGATGGCTCCGGCCGGCCCAATCCATGGGCGGTGTCCGGTTGACGCGCCATCAATGCCGCTGGCGGTCTTGGCTCGAGTACCCGCTTTGGGTCGGCAAGAGACCCCGACGGCTGGAGGTGGCAGTAGTCGACCCGAATGGCCG
>REEU01000255.1 GCA_007694905.1 Gammaproteobacteria bacterium
CATCCGGATGCGAAATGATCGCGAAGGTGCGGCGGCGGGCGGTTTCCTGGCTGAACGACATGGTGCGGACTCGAACGGGAAAAGCCCGCCATTGTACCGGTCGCAGCGATCCGGCGCAGGTTTACGTGGGAGCGCACGGCGCCGCTCACCTGCATTGCGGGAGGCGGTTGTCGGCCCCAAGCCGTCGCCCACTGATTCTTCGCGAACGACCCGTTACAGATCTCCTGCGGCCGCCCGGAAACTTCAATCACGGGCGTTGTGCTCTCCCGCCGAGGGGGCAAGATGGGTGGTATCAGCGTCTTGAGGGTTTGGCCAAGGCGCCCTAATCCACGACAACCTGCCTCCGGAAAACCCGGGGTGGTTCAGTTTCTTCCAGTGAGTGCGCGATCCGGGGTGTTGCCAAGGTCTGTGTGATCTGGTCGAGGTGGCGTGACTCACGACAACCTGGCTCGGGAACACCCAGAGCGGTTCAGGCAGAGATCCCCAGCTTGCGCATCTTCGATCGAAGGGTGTTGGGGTTCAGGTCCAGCAGCCGGGCAGCCCCGAAATCGCCGGCAACCCGCCCATGCGTCCGTTCCAATGCCCGGAGGATGTGCTGGCGCTGGACCTCCTCGAGCGTTGCAAAGGCGCCCGCTACGGATGGCGCCGTGGCTGCCCGCAATGCTTGCCGGGGCTGTATGGGCCCGATCGCCGACGCGATCTCCAGACTGCGGCCCTGGCCCAGGATCACCGCGCGGTCGATGACCGCGGCCAGTTCGCGAACGTTTCCCGGCCAATGATAGGCGCGAAGAAGGCTGAGATCGGCCTCGGTCGGCAGGACCAGCGGCAGACCCAGGCGGTCGGCCGAACGCCGGGTCATGTATTCCGCCAGGGCCGGTACGTCGCGTAGCCTGTGCCGTACTGGAGGGATCTGGATCGGGAACCCGGCGACCCGATACCATAGATCTTCCCTGAACGTCCCCTCGGCCACCATCGCGGCGAGATCACGATGGGTGGCAGCGATGATGCGCACGTTGACCAACACGGGCTGCTGACCGCCCACGCGCTCGATCACCCCCTCCTGCAATACCCGCAGAAGCCGGACCTGCGCCGCGCGCGGCAGCTCGCCGATTTCGTCGAGGAAAAGAGAGCCCCCATCCGCTCGTTCGAACCAACCCTGGCGCTGCGCGACAGCCCCGGTGAAGCTTCCCCGCTCGTGGCCGAAGAGAACCGAATCAATGAGTTCTGCAGGAATGGCGCCACAGTTGACCCGGATGAAGGGCGCGGCCGCGCGCCGGGAACGGTCGTGGATGGCCCGGGCGATCACCTCCTTGCCGGAGCCCGTCTCTCCGAGCAGTAGCACGGAGAGGTCGGAGTCGGCCACCAGATCCACCCGCTCCATCACCTCGCGCAGGTCTCCTTCGGCGCCGACGATGGCCGCGTCAGGCGCCCTGCTACCGAGGCGCCGGGCGAGCTCCTGGCGTCCCTCGGTCGCAGCGATTCGCTGGCGCTCAAACTCGCGCAGGCGCCGGTATCTTTGCAGCGCCGACGACATCGGATCGATCAGCGTGTCCGCGACGGCCCGCTGTGCATGCGTGATATCGGCCCCCCTCGGGGGGATCAGGAACAACACCCCTTCGCCCTGCGCATCCAGCCGCAGGGGACAGGCAAGGACGAAGTCGGCCTCGATCCCCACCCAGAGATCCCTGGGAACCGTGGCAGAACCACGATCATTCGAGAGTGCCACGCTACCGCCTACACACCAGGCTCTCACGCCGGGCACCTCGGATCGCAGCGGCGGCATCGCGTTCATCGCACCGCCAGTGGCGACGGTCGTGAGCTGATCGTTCGCCTCGAGGCTGCGAACAACGACGGTGGCCACACTCAGGTGTTCAGCGAGCAGACTGGGCAAACGGTCTGCGATCTCGCTGATCCCGTCATGCAGACCGACCGTGCGCCAGAGGGAAAGCGGGAGATCCAGGCGATGATTCATTTATGAAATATAACACCTTTCGTTTCATTTAACGTATTTGTGTTTGCATTTCATCGATCACGGGTAGCCCACGATGATGGATTTCCATAAACCATTGTTCCTCGAGGATTCTCAGACCTGGCATGAAGTCTGCTCATCCTGTGTCGACGTAATCCCGAATCGCATGTTCGTCACTCGGAGACAGGCAAATGAATCTGCGCAAGGCGGGCTCCTGGGTTTTGATGACAACACTGCTGACGTTGACTGCTGGGCAGGTGGACGCCCAGACCGCCACGCTGCTCAATGTCTCCTACGACCCAACCCGGGAGTTTTATCGGGAATACAACGAGTTATTCGTAAAGCACTGGGCGCGTGAAACGGGGCAGGCGGTCCGCATCCGGC
Source organism: Gammaproteobacteria bacterium (assembly GCA_007694905.1). Classification (GTDB taxonomy): domain Bacteria; phylum Pseudomonadota; class Gammaproteobacteria; order Pseudomonadales; family Azotimanducaceae; genus SLTB01. The sequence continues at coordinate 2,354 of REEU01000255.1, forward strand.
AATCGCACGGCGGCTCCGGGTCCCAGGCCCGTGCCGTCATCGACGGCCTTGACGCAGACGTCGTCACCCTTGCCCTCGCCTACGACATCGACGCGCTCCATGCTCAGGCCAACAGGGTCCCTGAGGACTGGCAACAACGACTGCCAAACAACAGTTCGCCTTACACCTCGACCATCGTGTTCCTGGTCCGCAAGGGGAATCCGAAGGCGATCCGGGACTGGGCGGACCTGGTGCGTGAGGACGTACAGGTCATTACCCCGAACCCGAAGACGTCCGGCGGCGCGCGCTGGAACTATCTCGCCGCCTGGGGTTATGCGCTGCAGCGGTACGGCAATGACGATGCCGCCTACGAATTCGTCCGGCGGATCTATGCCAATGTCCCCGTGCTGGACCCCGCCGCCCGGGGGGCCACCAATACCTTCGTGCAGCGGCGCATCGGGGATGTCTTCGTCGCCTGGGAAAACGAGGCGTTCCTCGCGGTGGAACAACTCGGCCGCGGACAGTTCGAGATCGTGGTTCCATCCCAGAGCATCCTCGCTGAACCTCCGGTGACCTGGGTCGATTCCAACGTCGACCGCAAGGGTACGCGGGAAATCTCGCAGGCCTACCTGGAGTTTCTGTTTTCCGAGCCGGCGCAGCGCCTCGTGGGTAAACACCACTACCGGCCGGCCGATTCGAGCGTCCGTGCGGAGTTCAACGACCGCTTTCCCGAAGTGCGACTGTTCACCGTCGACGAGGTCTTCGGAGGCTGGCGCCAGGCCCAGGCGGCGCACTTCGACGACGGCGGGCTGTTCGACCGCATGCTGGTCGAGAACATGCGCAGGCGCTGAGACCGTCCGCACCACCTCTTCGCACACCTATCGGCGATGTCCATGCAGACCATGCAGCTCCGGTTCTGCC
>REEU01000015.1 GCA_007694905.1 Gammaproteobacteria bacterium
GGCGACGGCTTCGTATTCCATGACCGCACCGGCGCCAGTTCGCCGCGCGAGCTGAACCTTGGTCTCGATGCCTTCCCGTCGCCCGCTGACCTGTGGGCGCGCTATCGCGCCTGGAAAGGACTCGATGGCGAATCTGAGGAGATCGTTCTTCAGGACTACCACGACGACGGCAGCGGCAAGGAGCCGCGTTACTACCAAGTCAACGCGGTCAACGCGGCGATCGAGGCCATCGCCAAGGGACAGGACCGGGTTCTGCTGGTCATGGCGACCGGCACGGGCAAGACCTACACGGCATTCCAGATCATCTGGCGGCTGTGGAAATCGCGGCGCTGGAACCCCGAAGGCAACAAGCGCGTCCTGTTCCTCGCCGACCGCAATGTGCTGATCGACCAGACCATGGTGAACGATTTCCGCCCCTTTGGTGCGGCGATGGCGAAGCTTTCGACCAATGCCAAGACCATCGAACGGCAGGACGGCACCTCGGTCGATCTGACGCTGGCGCTCGACAGGAAACGCCGCATCGACACCGCCTTCGAGGTCTATCTCGGCCTCTATCAGGCGATCACCGGGCCGGAAGAGCGCCAGAAGCTGTTCAAGGAGTTCTCGAAGGACTTCTTCGATCTGATCGTGATCGACGAATGCCATCGTGGCAGCGCCGCCGAGGATTCCGCCTGGCGGGAAATCCTGACCCATTTTTCCGGCGCGACGCAGATCGGCCTGACCGCCACGCCGAAGGAGACCGAATACGTCTCCAATACGGAATACTTCGGCGAGCCGGTTTTCACCTATTCGCTGAAGCAGGGGATCAGCGACGGATTTCTGGCTCCCTACAAGGTCATCAAAGTTCACATCGACCGTGACGTAGAAGGCTACCGGCCCGAGAAAGGCCAGCTGGACCGCGACGGCAACGAGGTCGAGGACCGCATCTACAACGCCAAGGATTTCGACCGCACGCTGGTCCTGGACGACCGCACCCTTCTGACGGCGAAGAAGATCACGGCCTTCCTCAAGGAAAGCGGCGACCGCTACCAGAAGACCATCGTGTTCTGCGTCGATCAGGAACACGCAGCCCGCATGCGTCAGGCGCTGATCAACGAGAACTCCGATCTGGTGACCGAGAACGCGCGCTACGTCATGCGCATCACCGGCAGCGACAAGGAGGGCCAGGACCAGCTTGGCAACTTCATCGACCCGGAATCGAAGTGGCCCGTCTTGGTCACGACCTCGCGCCTGCTGTCCACCGGCGTTGATGCGCAGACCTGCCGCCTGATCGTGCTCGACCGTGAAATCGGCTCGATGACCGAGTTCAAGCAGATCGTCGGGCGCGGCACCCGCGTGCACGAGGACACCAGGAAGTTCTATTTCACGCTGATCGATTTCCGTGGCGCGACCGCGCATTTCGCGGACCCGGACTTCGACGGCGATCCCGTGCAGATCTACGCGCCAGGCGCGGATGACCCAATGACGCCGCCCGACGAGGAACCAGCAACGCCCGAGGGTGAGGACGCGATCCCGCCGACGCCGGGTGAGGACGAGACCATCGTCGATCAGCCCGGCCTGCCGCTTCCGCCGGGCGATCCCGTGCGCAAGATCTACGTCGATGGCGTCGGCGCCCGCATCATCGCCGAGCGGGTGGAATACCTCGACGAGAACGGCAAGCTTGTCACCGAATCCCTGCGCGATTTCACCAAGAACGCCCTGAGGAAACGCTTCGCCAGCCTCGACGAGTTCCTGAAACGCTGGAACTCAACCGAGCGCAAGCAGGCCATCGTCGAGGAACTGGAGGCCGAAGGTCTCGCCCTCGATGCCATCGCTGACGAGCTTGGCAAGAATCTCGATCCGTTCGACCTGATCTGCCATGTCGCCTTCGACGCCAAGCCCCTCACGCGCCGCGAGCGGGCCGAGAACGTCAAGAAGCGCGACGTGTTCACCAAATACGGGCCGCAGGCCCGCGCCGTCCTCGATGCGCTGCTGGAAAAGTACCGCGACGAGGGCGTGCTCAATCTCGACGACGCTAATGTGCTGAAGGTGACCCCCTTCACCGACATGGGCAGCGTCGTTCAACTCATCAACGCGTTCGGCGGCAAGGCGGGCTTCGAGAAGGCCGTCCACGAGTTGCAGGACGCGCTTTACCAGGAGACCGCCTGAACCATGATCGTCCGTACCACCGTCAAATCCATTCAGGACATCATGCGCCAGGACGTAGGCGTCGATGGCGATGCCCAGCGCATTAGCCAGCTCACATGGCTGTTCTTCCTCAAGATTATCGACGACCAGGATCAGGAACTCGAAATAACGCGGGACGATTACCGCTCACCCATCCCCGAGCGTTTCCAGTGGCGGAACTGGGCGGCAGACCCCGAAGGGATCACCGGACAGGCCATGCTCGATTTCGTCAACGACGAGCTGTTCCCGGCGCTCAAGGGCCTCCAGGTCTCGGCCAAGCCGGGCGACCGCCGCCGCGTCGTGCGCGACGTGTTCGAGGACGCCTACAACTACATGAAATCCGGCCAGCTACTGCGGCAGGTGGTCAACAAGATCAATCAGGTTGATTTCAACAACCTCGACGAACGCCGCCACTTCGGCGAGTTCTACGAGCAGCTGCTCAACGACCTGCAATCGGCGGGCAATGCGGGCGAATACTACACGCCGCGCGCCGTCACCTCCTTCATGGTCCAGATGATCGACCCGCATCCGGGCGAGACGCTGTTCGACCCCGCCTGCGGCACCGGCGGCTTCCTCACATGTTCCATCCGGCACATGGAGGAGAAATACGTCCGCACGCCCGCGCAGCGCGAGACGATGCAGGGCGCTCTGCACGCTGTCGAGAAAAAGCAGCTTCCCCACATGCTCTGCGTCACCAACATGCTGCTGCACGGCATCGAGGACCCGAGCTTTGTGCGCCACGACAACACGCTGGCGCGCCCCTACATCTCCTGGGGAACGGACGAGCGGGTGGACATCGTGCTCACCAACCCGCCCTTCGGTGGGCGCGAGGAGGACGGGATCGAGTCCAACTTCCCGCAAGCCTACCGGACCCGCGAGACGGCCGACCTCTTCCTCGCCCTGATCATCCGCCTGCTGAAACCCGGCGGCCGCGCGGCCGTGGTCCTGCCCGACGGCTCGCTCTTCGGCGAGGGGGTCAAGACCCGGCTCAAGGAACACCTGATGGAGGAATGCAACCTCCACACCATCGTGCGCCTGCCGAACTCGGTCTTCCGCCCCTACGCCT
>REEU01000014.1 GCA_007694905.1 Gammaproteobacteria bacterium
GCACCGGCTCCAGCTTGCCATGCCCGCCGCCGTTGCCCTGGCGCCGGGGCTGAAGCCCGCCCGTCTCGCGCTTCAGGATCACCATGTCATTGACGAACTTCACAGACACACGGAACCGTGCCGCCGCCGAGCGATGCGAATGACCTTCCTCGACGAAGGCCACCACCCGATCTCGAAGCTCGACAGGATGTGGCTTGCCCATCTCAGACCCCCATATCTGCCTCAAAGACAGGGAATCACGGATCAGACGACAGGGGAACCCTGAATCGAGAAGCCCGCAACGCGCTCTAGCCTTCGATCAGGTTGACAGAGCGGTCAAAACACCGCCATCCGTTGACAGAACTGGTTGACAAGGCCCCTCGCCAGGTTGCGCTGTCAACCTGCCCAACACTGATTTCATTGGACTTTTCAGGGTTCAGGTTGACACAGGTTGACATGGAGCCCCCAAAACAACTTTTCCGTCGAGACGACGGACCGCAGGACGGCACATCACGGCGCGCCCACGGATCGAAATCCGCAAGAAACTGATCGAAAGCGCCGGCCTCGGCTGACGGCAGGACAACGACCTGGACGATCAGAAGGCGGCCGCGAACGTCGACGGCAGCAAGCACGCTCGACTGACCTGCTCACCGGCCGCGACGGACCGCACCAGCCCTGTTTCATCGCCTCGGACGCGGACCGTGCACATCACCCGGAAGCAGCTCATCCGTAAGCGTTCTCTGCCCCCCACCTTCCGCGCGGCCTCCTGATCGGTTCATTTGACCGAGAGGATTGTTGGGATGGAGTTTCTCCATGGAGTCTGCATTGGAGCTTCTCCCGGGTGGCGGCCGCGGCCGTTGTAACCGGAAGTGGCCGGATGAGGTGAAGGCGCGGATCGTGGCGGAGACGCTGATGCCGGGTGTGACCGTCAACGCGGTGGCGCGGCGGTACGGGGTGCCTGCGAACCATGTGTCCTCTTGGCGGACACTGGCGCGGAAGGGGCGGCTGGTGCTGCCTGCGCCGGAGGATCCGGTGGAATTCGCGGCGCTGATGCTCGGCCCCGCTGAGGATGCGCCGCGCGCCGAGGTTGATGGCGTGGTTCGGCCGGAGATTGTGGCAGGCGAGGTGGTGATCCGTCTGGAAGCGGGGGCCTCGGCGGAGCGGATTGCGTCGGTTGTGCGCGCCTTGGTGGCAAGCCGGTGATCTTTCCGTCGAACCGGGTGCGGATCATGGTGGCGACGAAGCCCGTCGACTTCCGCAAGGGCCATGACGGGCTGTGCGCGCTGGTGTCGGCGGTGCTGCGCAAGGATCCGTTCACCGGCACGGTGTTTGTGTTCCGCTCGCGCCGGGCAGATCGGTTGAAGCTTTTGTATTGGGACGGCACCGGTCTGGTGATGGCCTACAAGCGGCTGGAGGATGCGCGCTTCACTTGGCCTGCCATCAAGGACGGGATCATGGCGCTCAACCATGCCCAGTTCGAGGCGCTGTTTGCCGGGCTCGACTGGCGCCGCGTCAAGGCTCTGGCGGCACGCCCGCCAGCTGCGGCAGAATGAATCAGCCGCTTGATTTTGCGTGGTTTTACCGGAGATCCTTGATAAAATCAGGGCATGTCCACAGCCTCTGCTCTTGACCTTTCCGCCATTCCTGACGCGCAGCGCGCGGGGGTTCAGGCGTTGCTCGAAGAGGTGGCGACCCTTAAGGACATCACCAAACGCCAGGAGCATCTGATCGCCGAACTGAACCATGCGCTGCATGGCAAGCGATCAGAAAAGCTGACCGAGGACGAACGGCAACTGGCCTTCGAGGACCTGTCCATCGCGCTGGCCGAGGTCGAGGCGGAAAAGGAAAAACGGGCCACAAAGGCAAGTGATGGGGCGTCCACCAAGCCTGCACCAAAACGCACCATCGGCAATCTGCCAGCCGATCTGCCGCGCGTCGAAGAGATCATCGAACCCGCCAGCCTGATCTGCCCTTGTGGCTGTGGTGTCATGCACAAGATTGGCGAAGACCGCACCGAACGGCTGGACATCGTGCCAGCCCAGTTGCGCGTCATTGTCACTGTGCGCCCAAAGTATGCCTGCCGGACCTGCACCGACGGCGTGACACAGGCACCGGCGCCCAGCCACCTGATCATGGGCGGCCTGCCAACCGAGGCGGCCATCGCCCACGTGCTGGTCTGCAAGTATGCGGACCACCTGCCATTGTATCGCCAAAGCCAGATCCTCGCACGGGCGGGTCTCGATCTGCACCGGGCCGTTCTGGCGGATTGGGTGGGCAAAGCCGCGTTCCATCTGAAGCCAGTGGTGGACCGACTGGCGGAGCACCTGAAGCGATCCGACAAGCTGTTCATGGATGAGACCACCGCCCCGGTGCTGGACCCGGGGCGCGGGACGACGAAAACCGGATATCTCTGGGCGCTGGCCCGCGATGACCGACCTTGGGGCGGCGAGGATCCGCCCGGCGTGGTCTACTTCTACGCCCCCGGCCGTGCTGGCGAGAATGCCGAAACCTTCTTGACCGGCTTCGACGGCATTCTCCAGATCGATGGCTATCAGGGCTATAACCGGTTGACGAAACCCTCACGCAAGGGCGGCGCGCCCATTCGGGTGGCGCATTGCTGGGCGCACGCACGACGCAAACTCAAGGAGATCTTCGATCGCGACGGATCAGAGATCGCCGCCGAAGGCCTGCGCCGGATCGCCGAATTCTATGCCATTGAGGCCGATATCCGTGGCATCTCGCCCGGCCAGCGCCTGTCCGCCCGTCAGGCCCGAACCGCGCCGCTGGTCGCAGCCTTCGGAGAATGGCTTCAGGCGCAACACCGCAAGATCTCCAGCAAGTCCCGGCTAGGGGAAAAGCTCGCCTACATCCATAACCACTGGGACGGGCTGCAAACCTTCCTGACCGATGGCCGCGTCGAGATCGACAGCAACAGGGTCGAAAACCTGATCCGCCCCATCGCGCTCAATCGCAAGAACGCGCTCTTCGCCGGCCACGACGAAGGCGGCATCGCCTGGGGCCGCATCGCCTCGCTGATCGAAACCTGCAAGATCAATGGCGTCGAACCCTTCGCCTACCTCAGGGCCACCCTGACCGCGATTGCCAACGGCCATCCCCAAAGCCACATCGACGACCTGTTGCCATGGAACTTCACGCCGTCAAGCTAAGCAACCCGTGATGCCCTGCGAACGCTTACGGCGCAAGCTGATCAAGGCCAAGCCAAAGAAGGGATCGCCCATCGTCGACGAGG
>REEU01000220.1 GCA_007694905.1 Gammaproteobacteria bacterium
ACCCTCCGGGCGCGCTTCGCGCGACCGGATCTGCTCCCGGCAGATCCGTCCGATCACCGACTGTCCCAGGACCCAGCGCCACGCCGATCGGCGCGTCCGAAGTGCGGACACGCTCTCCCACTGCGCCTCGCGAGCATCGCCCTTGTTCCTTCCGCGACAGCGTGAACGAACGTTCGTGGCGGACTCCCACTGAGTCGTCGCAAGAGTCTGGCGTTGCGTCAGTGGGAGCGAGTGCAGCGCAGCTGCGCTGTTGCCCGCCATCCATGGCGGGCCCCCTTCGGGCGCGCTTCGCGCGACCGGATCTGCTCCCAGCAGATCCGTCCGATCGCCGACTGATCCAGAGCCCAGCGCCACGCCGATCGGCGCGTCCAGAATGCGGACACGCTCTCCCACTGAGGCCGCGCATGCATCGCCCTTGTTCCTTCCGCGACAGCGTGAACGATGGTTCGTGGCGAACTCCCGCTGCTGCAGCAGCTTTCCTCCGGGGTTGGCGGCTCGATACCATGCGGGTTTGGTGATTGCAGCGAGCGGCGCGCGCGGTCACGCCACCCAGGAAGATGACTGTGCGGAACGACAGCGACGATTGGAGCGAGCAGGCGGCGATGGCTGAGACGGACCGGTCGCTGACCGGCGAGGCGAACCTGGACAGCATCCTGCAGGCGCTGATGGAGTGTCTGCTGCGCACGCGCGACCCGGTGGCGTACCTTGCCGCGGTGCGCACAATGGCCGACGCGACGCCTGAGGCTGGCGACGAACTGCGCGCCGGCCTACAGGCCATGGCGCGGGCACTGTGGAACGTGACGCCGCTGCCCTGGCAAGACTTTCGTCGCCGGCCGCTGCCGAAGCCGGAGCGCAACGCACCGTGCCCCTGTGGGTCCGGGCGCAAGTTCAAGCAGTGCTGCCGAAAGGTTTCGGCGAATCTGGGCTTCATCACGCCTATTCTTGGCGAGATGCTGCTGGCACGGAGCCTGCGAGAGAAGGACTTCAGGGCCGCAGAGTCGCACGGCGGGCCACTGTTGAAGCTGGCCCTGGCCCAGCACGCGATCGAGGACGGCCACCCCGGCCGTGGCAAACGCATCCTCACCCGGCTGCTGGACAAGCCGCTCAAGGACGACCTGCTGGAGGCGGACGCCATCGACGCGCTGGGTGCTGCCTACTTGGAACTCGGCCAGACCCATGCAGCCATGGCGGCGATGCGTCGAATCGTCGAGACACGCCGGGGCGCGTCTGCTTCAGCGGCGTATCGCGTGCTGGCGACCATGGCGATGGAGGACGATGAGTTCGAGGTTGCGCTGCGTCTGGCGCGCCACGCCCTTGACGCTTCGGCCGACAATCCGATGGCCGGCATGGTGGAGATTCAGGCGCTGCTGATGCTCGATCGCTTCGAAGAAGTGGGGGAACGCCTGGCGCATTGGCGGCAGAGGGCTCGCCAGCTTGACGATCCCATGATGGCGCAGATGTTCGAGGAACTCGCAGACAAGGTCGCTGATCTCGAGACCCGTCTGCGTGAGGCGATGGCTGCTGATTCGCCGGAAGCTTGGCGGGAAGCCATCGACGCGGCGTCGCGCGAACCGCTGCGGCCGGTCACGGCCGCGCCCGGCCCGGACATCGAAGCGGGCCGCCCATCGGTGTTTTTGACGCCGGCCCCTGAAGTGGTGGCCGCCGAGCAGCCGCTGTTTGAACAGGATCCGGATGCGGTGGACCTGCTCGCCTGGCTGACGGCGCATCCGCTGGGTCTGCAGAGTCCGGATGCGTTGGAGCGCGTGCTGCAGCAGGTTCCGCCTGACGGTCCCGTAGCCGCGCTGCGCGACCATAGGCTGCGGCTGATCGAGCACTGGCTCGCGCAAGTCCCGGATGGGGCGCTGTTGCCATGGGGCTGGATCGAGCAGCGCGGGATTCTGCGGACGCTGTTCCGCGTCGGGCTCGATGCCGAGGAGGACGACGACATTGACCTCGCGATTCGCTGCTTCGAGCGCGTGCTGGCGCTGGAACCCGATGATCACGTGGGCGCCCGACTGGTCCTGGTGAACCTGCTGCTGCGGGAGGGACGGGATGCCGAGGCGTTGGCGTGGATCGAACGCTATCCCAGCAGTTATCTGCCCGAGCTCGCGTTCGGCAAGGTGCTGGCGCATGCGCGTCTGGGCCAGGTCAAGGCAGCGGAGGCTGCCTTCCGCGAGGCCCACGCCCAACTGCCCAATGTCTTGCCGTTCCTGAAGGCCGCAAACAAGAAGCCACCGCAGGATCTCAATCCCGGTATGGTCCGGGTTGGCGGCGAGGATCAGGCCTGGTTCTACCGTGAGGACATGCGGCCCAGTTTTGCGGCGGAGCGCGGGCTGCTCGCCTTTCTCGATGGCATCGCCAAGCGCATGCAGCAGGGCCGCTGAAGCGGGTGGACCGAGCCCACACGCCTGCACGGCCCGGTTTGTGCCTGCAAGGGGCTGGCGGGATGGGAGCCTGTCAGGATCTATCGTTCACGCTGACGCGGAGGGAGCAGCGGCGACGCAAGCGACGCTTCAGTGGGAGCTGAGGCCCGCGAAGCGGGCGTCGCGATTGGCGTCACGCCCGAACCCGGCGGCAGTCCGCGATCGCAAAGCCGACCCTTCGGGCCGACTTTCGCTCCCACTGGCATAAAGCGAGGACCGGGCGCTGCTTCAGTGGGAGCTGAGGTTCGCGAAGCGGGCGTCGCGATTGGCGTCACGCCCGAACCCGCCGGCGGTCCGCAATCGCAACGCCGCCCTGCGGGGACGTTAGCCTCCAAGCACACCATAAAACCTTATAAATATTAACATGTTACGTTTTTTATGAGAGTGTTTTGGTAGGTATGCGCGTCTACGCGCCGCTGGATTGCCGGAATGGGCGGATCTGGATACGATCTGACCACTTAGATGGTCATGAGGTTTGCCATGGATGTCACATCGGTCACGTTGGCTGAGGCCAAGGCGCGGCTGAGCGAGTTGACGGAGCGCGCTGCGGCCGGTGAGGAAGTTGTCATTACGAAACGCGGACGGCCGGTTGCCCGTTTGTCGCGGGTCACGCAGTCCAAACGCTCGGTGGATGTGGAGCGATTGCGCCGGCTGACGGCGACGATGGCCCGCCAGGCCGAGAGTGGCGAAGATGTCATTCGCCGCCTGCGTGATGAGTCGCGCTACTGATGCTGTATGTGGATACGAGCATCGTGGTGGCGGCGCTGACGAACGAGGCGCGTACGGCCGAGG
>REEU01000074.1 GCA_007694905.1 Gammaproteobacteria bacterium
GCGTAGCGACGTGGTCAGCGAGATCGAGGACTACGCGATCTCCCAGAACCTGCAGAGCCTGCGCAATCGGGTCGATGAGCTCGGGGTCTCGGAGCCGCTGGTGCAGCGCATGGGGCGCAATCGGATCGTCATCGACCTGCCCGGGATTCAGGACTCTTCCCGGGCCAAGGACATCATCGGCCGGGTCGCGAACCTGGAGTTCCGGCTGGTGGCAAGCGCCGAGCACCCGCGCAGCGAGGTCGAGACGTTCACTTATCAGGGCCGCCAAGTCGATCTGCAGCGGGCCGTGATCGCCACCGGTGACCGGGTCGGCAATGCCCAGGCCGGCCACGACCCGGAAACCAACATGCCGCAGGTGAATATCACCCTGGATGGTCGCGGCGGCGAACGCATGCACGAGGCGACGCGCCACAACATCGGCCGGCAGATGGCCATCCTGTTCCGGGAGACCCTCACCCGTTCCCACTACGAGGAAGTGGACGGGGAAATGGTGCTGGTGCAGGTGCCTTACGAAGAGCAGCGTCTGATCAGCGTGGCCACCATCCAGGCGGCGCTCGGCACGCGCTTCCGTATCACCGGCCTGTCCCACAGCGAGGCTCGGGATCTTTCTCTCCTGCTGCGGGCAGGTGCCCTGGCGGCGCCGATGTACATCGTCGAGGAGCGCACCGTCGGTGCGTCGCTCGGGGAGGAGAACATCCGTGCCGGCTTCACCTCGGTGGCCATTGGCTTCGCGCTGGTGCTCGTATTCATGATGGTCTATTACCGGCTGTTCGGGCTGGCGGCGAACATCGCGCTGGCGGTGAACCTGGTGCTGCTGGTGGCGGTGATGTCCCTGCTCGGCGCCACGCTGACGCTGCCTGGCATTGCCGGCATCGTGCTGACCGTCGGTATGGCGGTGGACGCAAACGTGCTGATTTTCTCGCGCATTCGCGAGGAATTGCAGTATCGATCGCCCCAGGCGGCCATTTCGGCGGGCTTCGACCGCGCCTTCGTCGCCATTCTCGATGCCAACATCACCACCCTGATCGTGGCGGTGATTCTCTATGCCATTGGCAGCGGCCCGGTGCGCGGCTTTGCGGTGACGCTGTCCATCGGCATCTGTACCTCGCTGTTCTGCGCACTGATGGTGACCCGGGCGCTGGTGAATCTCATGTATGGCGGACGCAATATCCGCCGGCTGGCGATCTGAGGAGCGCGCTGTGAGCGAATCGGATCAGGACGTCGATCGTCGCAAGATGGAGAAGCGGCAGCGCTTCTGGGAATTCGAGCTGGCGATCAATTTCATGGGCATCAGGCGCTTCGCCACGATGCTATCCATTGCGCTGGTTGTAGGTTCCATCGCGCTGCTTGGCATCCGCGGGCTGAACTTCGGCCTCGACTTCACCGGCGGGACCCTGGTGGAAGTGCAGTTCCCCGAGGCCATCGAGCCGCAGGCGGTGCGCGTGCAGCTCGAGCGGGACGGCTATGAGAACATCATCGTGCAGCACTTCGGCACGCCCCGGGACCTGCTGGTGCGGGTGCCGCCGGACCTTGTGGGCGACGAGGCCACCATCGGCGATCAGCTCTTAAGGCGCCTGCGCGAGGCTTATGGCGCGGACGTCACGTTGCGGCGATCGGAGTTCGTGGGGCCTGCGGTGGGTGACGAACTCAGGGAGCAGGGTGGCCTGGCCATGCTTGCCGCCTTGGTGCTGGTCATGATCTATGTTCTGTTCCGCTTCAGCGGCAAGTTTGCGATCGGCGCCGTGGTGGCCTTGGGCCATGACGTGATCATCGTCATGGGCGCGTTCTCGCTGTTCTACTGGAGTTTCGACCTGCCGTCGCTGGCGGCCGTGCTGGCGGTGATCGGGTATTCGCTGAACGACACCATCGTCATCTCCGACCGCATCCGGGAGAATTTCCGGCGCCTGCGCAGAGAGACACCAGTCGAGGTCATCAACATCTCCCTGAACCAGACCTTCGGTCGCACGCTGGTCACGTCGCTCACCACCATTCTGGTGCTGGCGGTGCTGTTCATCTTCGGTGGCCAGACCGTCGAGGGCTTTTCGGAGGCGCTCATCGTCGGCGTCCTCATCGGGACCTACTCGTCCATCTACGTGGCGGCCAACGTGCTGGTGGCGCTGGGGATCGATCGCGAGGATCTGCTGGTTCCCGTCAAGGAAGGTGCGGACCAGGAGCCGCTCAGCCCCTGACGGGCTGCATGAGTCAGGACGCTTGCCCTGGTCGCATGGATGTGACCACGTGGGGCGCGATGGCCTGCAGCAGCGCCTTGAAGCACTTGGGATTGCCCGCGACGATGTTGCCGGTGGTGAGGTAGTGCATGTCGCCGGTGAAGTCGGCCACCAGTCCCCCAGCTTCCGAGATCAACAGGGCTCCGGCGGCCATGTCCCAGGGCTTGAGTCCCGGCTCGAAGAAGGCATCCAGGCGGCCGGCGGCGACGTAGGCCAGATCGAGTGCGGCGGACCCTGATCGGCGCATGCTGCGGCAGCGGCGGGTGACGGTTTCGAACATGGCCATGTACGGCGTCAGGTGACGATCCACCTCGCCCGGAGGGATGCCGCTGCCGACCAGGGCGCTTTCAAGGTGCTGGCGTCGGGTGACCCGCATGCGTTTATCGTTGAGCTGCGCGCCCTGGCCGCGTGAGGCGACGAAGGATTCGTCCCGCAGCGGGTCGAGCACGACGGCGTGCTCGATGCGACCGCGCACCCGGCAAGCGATGGATACGCCGAAGTGCGGAATGCCGTGCAGGAAATTGGTGGTGCCGTCCAACGGGTCGATGATCCACGTGTATTCGGCATCTGCGGAGCCGATCAACCCGGATTCTTCGCACAGGAAGGCGTGGTCCGGGTAGGACTTGGAGAGGATCTCGACAATGGCGGCTTCAGCGGCCCGGTCCACATCGGAGACCAGGTCGTTCTTCTGTTTTTCCTGTATGTCTAGGGTGTCGACACGATCCAGGGCACGAACGATGATCTGGCCGGCGCGCCGGGCTGCGCGCAAGGCCATGCTGGCCATGGGCTGCATGGCGGGTCTCCAGTTGAGGGGGCGGTTCACAAAGGGCGGCAAGGTTACCAGAACTGGCCCGCACTGGGAGCCAGCCACGAGCGATCTTTCACGCTATCGAGGAAGGAACAACGGCGATGCATGCGAGGCCTCAGTGGGAGCTGACGTCCGCGGCCCGATCCGCCGGGAACGGATCGGGTCAGCTTCAGCTGCCCCGAAGGGGCGCAAGCCAGGGATGGCTTGCGACCGCGGGCGTCGCGATCTGCGTCACGCCTGAATCCGGCGGCAGTCCGCGATCTCGACGCCGCCTTGCAGGCGACGTCAGGTCCCACCGAAACCAGTAAAAGGCCCGTAATATCAGCGCGTTACGTTTTTTTCCATGAGAGGGTAAATGAGAGAGGAACAGGGTTCTCCACCGTTGGCGCCGGAGCTGGTGCAGCGCGTTCGCATGGTCATGGTGGAGCCGACGCATCCCGGCAACATCGGCGCGGCGGCGCGCGCCATGAAGACGATGGGCCTCGAGCGCCTGACGCTGGTCAACCCGCTGCACTTCCCGGACAACGAAGCACGCTTGCGTGAGGCACGCTTTCGTGCTGCGTCGGCGGTGGACGTCGTGGATGCTGCGACGGTGGTCTCGACCCTTGCAGAGGCCATTGATGACTGCACGCTGGTGATTGGCGCCTCGGCCCGCTCGCGGCGTGTGCCGTGGCCGCTGGTGGATGCGCGCGAAGCCGCACGCGCCGTTCTGGATGAGGTGCCCCGGGGTGAGGTCGCCATCCTGTTCGGACGTGAGTCGAGCGGGCTCACGACCGAGGAATTGGCGCGCTGCCAGCGCCATCTCCACATCGCAACGGATCCTGCCTACACGTCCCTGAACGTGGCCATGGCGATGCAGATCGTGGCCTACGAGATCCGACAATCCTGGCTCGACGCTGGAGCGCGTCCTCCGGAGCCTGCCTGGGATCGCCCCTGGGCTGAGGCGGCGGCGGTGGAGGGGCTGCTCGAGCACCTCTCCGAAGTGCTGGACCAGGTGAATTACTACGACCGACGGGAGCCGGGTCAGGTGATGCTACGCATGCGCCGCCTGTTTTTCCGCACCCGCCTTGATCAGGTCGAGATCAATATTCTGCGTGGCCTGTTGACCAACGTGCAGAAGCGAGCCGGCCTTGCAGGCAAGGGCTCCCGCGACGCCAACCTTGATTGAGGCAGCTGCTCGGGTCGCGTTCGATGACCGCAGGTCTGAACAAAGTTGATCGTAGCTGTCGGGTACTGGACAATCAGGATCTGACCCGCTGGTTTCTGAGGATGAGTTCCCATGCGACTCACCACCCGCGGTCGCTACGCGGTTACCGCCATGCTCGATTTGGCGTTGCACGGGACCGAAGGTCCGGTGACCCTCGCGGAGATCGCTACCCGTCAGAACATCTCCCTGGCCTATCTGGAACAGCTGTTCGCCCGGCTGCGACGCCATGGTCTGGTGCGCAGTGTGCGGGGCCCCGGCGGTGGTTATCGGCTGGCGGAAGCGGGCCTGCAGATCTCGGTGGTGGACATCATTGATGCCGTGGATGAAACCCTCGATGCCACGCGCTGCGGCGGCGGTGGTGACTGTCAGGGCGGCCGCACCTGCCTGACCCACGAGCTCTGGAGTGACCTGTCTGCGCGTGTTCACGCCTTCCTCGCCGAAGTCACGCTGGAGCAGATGGTCGAGCGCCCTGAGGTTCGTGCCGTGGCGCGCCGGCAGAGGGCGGATACGGGCGATGGCACGGACCCGCTGGACACATCGCTGCTCGAAACGGTGCCCTGACACGATGATGCGAACCTCGAATCTGCCGGTGTATCTGGACAACGCCGCGACCACCCCCGTGGATCCGGCGGTGGCCGCAGTGATGGCCGAGTGTCTGACTGCGGAAGGCGTATTCGGGAACCCGGCTTCTCGCTCGCACTGCTATGGCTGGGATGCGGAAGAGCGGGTCGAGCAGGCACGGGTCGAGCTGGCGGAATGCATCGGCTGTGACCCGCGGGAGGTGGTCTGGACGTCCGGCGCCACGGAATCGAACAACCTGGCTATCAAGGGCGTGGCGCTGGCGCGTCGGAACCGTGGGCGGCATGTCATCACCTCCAGGGCCGAGCACAAGGCCGTCATCGACAGCTGTCACTGGCTTGTGCGGCAGGGCTTCGATGTCACCTGGCTGGATCCGGAGCCTACGGGTGTCGTGGCGCCCGAGGCGGTGGCGGCGGCCCTGCGGCCGGAGACGGTGCTGGTATCGCTGATGGCGGTGAACAACGAACTCGGGGTCTGCAACGACATCGAGGCCATCGGCGCTCTGACCCGGGCTGCCGGGGTCCCGCTGCACGTGGATGCGGCCCAGGCGCTGGGCAAGATGCCGTTGGACCTCGGTTCCCTGTGCGTGGATCTGATGTCCTTCTCGGGTCACAAGGTCTACGGGCCTAAGGGGGTGGGTGCACTGTATGTCCGCCGTCACCGGGACCTGGTGGTGGAGCCGCAGATGCATGGTGGCGGGCATGAGCGGGGCCTGCGTTCGGGAACCCTGGCCACCCATCAGATCGCGGCCATGGGACATGCCTGTGTAATCGCTGCCACCGGCCTCGCGGCAGAGGTTCAGCGCCTGCAGCAATTGCGCGCGCGCTTCCTGGACGCATTGGCGGTGCTGCCGGACGTCAAACTCAACGGCGGCGCCGAACGCTCGGTCCCGGGCATCGTGAATCTCGCGTTCGGCGGTGTCGACGGCGAGGCGCTGATTCTGGCTCTGGCTGCCGACGTCGCCTGCTCGACGGCCTCCGCCTGTACCAGCGCCACCATCGAGCCCTCTCACGTGCTGCGCGCGATCGGGCTCGATGACGCGCTTGCCCATGCCTCGATCCGGTTCTCCGTGGGTCGTTTCACCACCGCAGAGGAGGTGGACTTCGCGGCGGAACGTGTGGTCGATACCGTCACGCGGCTGCGCTCGGTGCACGCGGAATCGGGGCTCGCTGCCGGACGCTGAGCCTGGCTTGAAGCCTGGTCCCACGTAAGTGGCCACTTTCGCACTGCGCCCCTCATTTCGGTGCAAAAACATGCCGGGTGCGTATAATGTCGCGCGCCTTGGCCACCCCCTATTGTTTCGATTGAACTGGAGAGCAAGCACGATGGCTCGCGAACGCACCCTGTCCATCATCAAGCCCGACGCAGTCGGCAAGAACCACATCGGCGAGATCCAGGCGCGCTTCGAGGCGGCCGGTCTGCGCATCGTCGCCCTGCGCCTGATGCATCTGTCCCGTGTTCAGGCAGCCGGCTTTTACGCCGAGCATGAAGGGCGGCCGTTCTTCGAAGATCTGCTGCAGTTCATGACCTCGGGGCCCGTGGTCGTGCAGGTGCTCGAAGGCGAGGATGCCGTGGCCGCCAACCGCCGGCTCATGGGTGCAACCGATCCGACGAAGGCAGATCCTGGTACCATTCGGGCAGATTTTGCTTCGTCCATCGATGCCAATGCGGTGCACGGCTCGGATTCGCCCGAGTCGGCGGCACGCGAGATCGGCTACTTCTTCAGCGATCTGGACATCCACGCCCGGAACGACTGATGACCATGATCCCGGACGGCCAACACGTGAACCTCCTCGGCCTGCCCCGCGCAGGTCTCGAAGCACTGTTTGCTGAACTCGGCGAGCGGCCGTTTCGTGCCGTTCAGGTCATGAAGTGGCTCCATCACCGGGGTGTCGACGACTTCGACGCCATGACCGATCTGTCGCGGGACCTGCGCCAGCGCCTCGCCGGGATGGCCGTGGTCAGCACGCCGGAGGTCATGCACGAGTTCGTCTCCACCGATGGCACGCGCAAGTGGCTGATGGCGCTCGACGATGGTCAGCGCATCGAGGTGGTGTTCATTCCCGAGAAGGATCGGGGGACGCTGTGCATCTCCTCCCAGGTCGGCTGTGCGCTGGATTGCAGCTTCTGCGCCACGGGCAAGCAGGGTTTTAACCGCAATCTCACCAGCGCGGAGATCGTCGGGCAGGTCCGGCAGGCGGCTCAGCGCCTGCAAGGCGTGGTGACGGATCGCGACCGGGCCATCACCAACATCGTGCTCATGGGTATGGGGGAGCCCCTGCTGAACTACGACGCGGTGGTGGCGGCTATGGACATTCTCCTCGACGATCTCGGCTACGGCATTTCCAAGCGCCGATTGACGTTGTCCACTGCAGGCGTGGCTCCGGCGATCCGGCGCCTGGCGGAGGTTACCGACGTGGCGCTGGCCATCTCCCTGCATGCCCCGGACGATGCGCTGCGCGATCAGCTGGTACCCATCAATCGTCGCTACCCGATTGCGGAACTGCTCGATGCGGTGAGGGTCTACCTGGAAAGGCTCGGCGATTGGCGCTCGGTGACCATCGAGTACACCCTGATCGATGGTGTGAATGACAGTCTGGAGCAGGCCGAAGCGCTCGCGACGCTGCTGGCCGATCTCCGCGATCGATCGAAGATCAACCTGATCCCCTTCAATCCGTTCCCGGGATCGGGTTATCGTCGACCTACTGAGACGCGAGTACGCGCGTTTCAGACTCACTTGCTCGAGCGCGGGTTTGCGACCATGTTGAGAACGACCCGCGGCGAGGATATCGACGCTGCCTGCGGCCAGCTGGCCGGAAATTTCCAGGACCGGACTCGCAGGCGCGAGCGCTACATAGCGAGACTGAAAGATCATGGTGTCATCACCCACCAGGCGGTGTGAACGCATGGATTCCAGGCTGTTGGCGTATGCTGCAGTGCTGCTGTTGACCCTCGCGGGCTGTGCCGGTGGGCCACCTGCCGGGCCGGGAGAGCGGGGCACAACCGAGGAACGCCTGCGCGCACATCTCGATCTCGCGGAAGGTTATCTCGAGACAGGCGACCTTAACCGGGCGAAGCGCCCGCTGGAGCGCGCTGAACAGATCAATCCCAGATCCTGGGAGACCCAGAGCATGCGGGCACGCATCCACGCGCTGGAGGGGGAGGCCGAACTGGCGGAGCGGCACTTCCGCCAGGCGATCCGCCTGGGCCCCAATCAGCCCCGCGTCCGCAACGACTTTGGCGTCTTTCTCTTCGACCAGGGGCGCTACCGGGAAGCCGTGGAACAACTCACCCGGGCAGTAGCCGATCCGGACAATCCCCATCGGGCTGTGGCCTACGAGAACCTCGGTCTAGCCCATTTGCAGGTGGAGGCGCGGAGCGAGGCGCGGCATGCGTTCAACCGCGCAATCATGCTGCGCGAGCGGATGCCGGTGGCGCTGCTCGAGCTTGCGGAGTTGGCCTTCGACGACTCGGATTACCCCCAGGCGGCCACCTACTTCGATCGTTACCGGGCCTTGGCCAGGCAGACGCCACGCAGTCTCTGGCTCGGCATCCGCCTGGCTCGGGTGTTCGACAACGAGGACGCCGAAGCCAGTTACGCACTGCAGCTGCGTAATCTCTACCCGTCCTCTGCGGAATACCTGCACTATCAGGAGTCCATGCGTGGCGGATGAACGCCTGCTGGCAGATGATTCCGCGGCGAGCGAGGAAGCGGCTCGCGAGGCCGGGGCGAAGGCCGGAGGGTTTGGTGCCCGCCTCGCGGCGGCGCGTGCAGCTCGGGGCCTTGATCAGGCGGATCTTGCGCGAGCACTGAACCTGCGGGTCGAGGTGATCTCGGCGTTGGAAGCGGAAGATCGGGATCAGCTCCCTCGCCTCGCCTTCGTCCGGGGTTACCTACGCTCCTATGGCCGGCTGATGGATTTCCCCGAAGCGGAGATTCAGGAGGCCCTGAAAGCGTGGCGCAATCCCGCCGAGGAAGACCGGCTGATCGTGTCGCCGGGGTCGGTCATCACGTCGCGGAGCTTTGGGCGGGTCCTGCATGGTCACGCCGGACTGGTGATGACGGTGTTCAGCCTGGTGACGGCCGCATTGGTGGTGGTGTTCCTCGTGGCGATGTGGCCGGAGCGGGGCCTCGAGCCCACTGTTCAGACTCAGCCGACGGTCCGCCCACCTGAGCAGCCTGCGACTCGAGTTCCCCTCAATGCGACCGGGCCGCGCAACGCGCCGTCGGTTGCATCGGACGCTCCGTCCGAGGATGCCCTGGCGGCGGCGCGCTCCCAGACATCCGAAGATGCGACGGCCGATCAGGCTATTGCGTCAGCTGCCGAGGCCCCTGTTGTTGCTTCGCTCGAGCCTCGGGCGAGCGCTGTCGAGGTCCAGCGCGAGGTGCAACGGGAGCGAGCAGATGATGGGCGCCTGGTGCGCATCCTCGCCAGCGGCGAGGACCGTTTGCTGGTGCGCTTCAGCGATGACTGCTGGGTCGAGGTCCGCGATATGGATGGCCGTGACCTCCACGGCGACCTGCACAGAGCCGGCCAGCAGCTCGAACTCACCGGCACTGGGCCTTTCCGGCTCCTGCTCGGATACGCGCATGGCGTCGAGGTGGCCTACAACGGCGAGGCTGTGGACGTCGCGCCTCACATTCGCAACGACGTCGCTTCGCTCGTGGTCGGGCGCTGAACGAAGGCTCCCGTCCGGGGCCCCTCCAGGTTACTCGGGACGTTCCATGAAGAAGATTCAGTCGGTACGGGGCATGCCCGACGTTCTGCCCGGTCGTTCGGCGCGTTGGCAATGGCTCGAAGACAGGGCCAAGGCCACGCTTGCGAGCTGGGGGTATCGCGAGATTCGTCTCCCGGTGCTGGAGCATACCGGTCTGTTCGCGCGCTCGGTGGGCGAGAGCACGGACATCGTCGCCAAGGAGATGTATACGTTCACTGATCGCAGTGGCGACTCCGTTACCCTGCGTCCTGAGGGCACGGCGGGTTGCGTGCGGGCCTGTGAAGAACACGGTCTGCTGTACAACCAGAGCCAGCGACTGTGGTACGCGGGCCCGATGTTCCGCTACGAACGGCCGCAGAAGGGACGGTACCGTCAGTTCGAGCAGATCGGCGTCGAGTGCTTCGGTTTCGAAGGGCCGGACATCGACGCTGAGCTGATCGTCATGACGGCAGAGCTGTGGCGGAGCTTAGGGCTCGCGGATGCGGTGACCTTGGAGTTGAACACCTTAGGTTCGCCTGAGGCGCGCGCGGACTATCGGGAGGCCCTGGTGGGGTGGCTGACGCCCCGGCGCGAGGAGCTTGATGCCGATAGCCAGCGCCGCCTGTTGCAGAACCCGTTGCGCATTTTCGACTCCAAGGTCCCGAAGACCCAGGAGATCGTCGCCGACGCGCCGTCATTCATGGACTATCTCGATGCAGGTTCCGCGGCCCACTTCGAAGGGCTTAAGGGGCTGCTCGATGCAGCGGGGGTGCCCTATGTCGTCAATCCACGCATCGTGCGCGGGCTCGACTACTACACGCGCACCGTGTTCGAGTGGACCACGGATCGCCTTGGTGCCCAGGGGACGGTGTGTGCGGGCGGCCGCTACGATGGCCTGGTGGCTCAGCTCGGCGGGCGACCTACGCCGGCAGTCGGTTTCGCCATGGGTGTCGAAAGGGTGCTGCTGCTGGCGGATGCAGTCGGGTCCCTGCCTGATCAGGTCGAGCAGGAGGTGGACGTCTACCTCCTGAGCCTGGACGATGCGGACCTGGCGGCAGCCCTGGCGCTGGCCCGAGGCCTGCGGGCCGAGGTGCCAGGGCTGCGGCTGCAGATGCATTGTGGCGGCGGCAGGCCGAAGGCTCGTTTGAAACGAGCAGATGCCAGCGGCGCTGAAATCGCTCTCATTCTGGGAGCGTCCGAAGTTGCAGCGGGCACGATCGCGGTCAAGGCCCTGCGCGCGGGCGGCGACCAACGCACGTTGACCCGGGAGGCGCTGCTCGAGGAACTGCGAGCACTGGTAGCGGTTCGTACAAAGGGAGAGATGGCACGTGAGTGAGTATCGCAGTGATGAGGAAACCGTCGAGATCATCGCGCGCTGGTGGCGGGAAAACGGGGTGTTCCTGCTGGGAACGGTTGTCCTCGTGATCGCGGGCGTGCTCGGCTGGAACTGGTGGCAGGCGCAGAGTCTCGCTCAGTCGGAAGGCGCGGCCGCACTGTATGCTTCCTGGGAGCAGGCCTCCGGCGATGAGCGTCAGGCGTTGGCGGATCGCTTGCGGGACGAGTATCCGCGCTCGGCCTATCGCGGGCTGATCGCCTTCGATGCTGCGCGGCGGGCCATGGACGCAGGCGATCATGAAACGGCCCGGCTGGCCCTCGAACAGGTGCTCGAGCTCAGACTTCCCAGACAGATGGAGGATCTCGCGCGGATCCGGCTGGCTCGGGTTCTGCTTGACGACGATGATGCCGAGGCGGCGCTTGCGCACCTCGACGCCATCGTCGACCGGGGGGATTTGAGCCTGGCCGATGAGCTGCGCGGTGACGCCCTTTTGGTGCTTGGACGCGAAGTCGATGCATTGACGGCCTACGACCGTGCCCTCGCCACGGCCGAAAGCCCACGACCACTGCTGGATATCAAACGGCGTGACCTCAGCGGTCGGATTGCAGGGGGACAGCAATGAAGTATCAGCCGCGCCTGACTCGTCTGGCGACGCTGCTCGTCCTTGTTTCACTCTTATCCGGTTGTGCCTGGATGCAGCGGGTCAATCCGTTCTCGAGCAAGGATGATGAGCTCGCGCCGGCACCGCTGATGGATTTCGACCCCGAAGCGCGTGTGGTGACCGAGTGGCGCAGTTCGGTGGGAGCCGGCCTCGGTCGGCGGTATAACCGTTTGCAGCCGGCCCTGCGCGATGGACGGATCTATGCAGCGGATGCCTACGGACTGGTCGAGGCGCGTGTTGCTGAGACCGGCGAGCGACTCTGGCAGACGCGTGTCGGCATACCCGAGGGTGCCGTGCTCGGCCCCTTTGCCATCTGGGAGCGGGACAACGACCGTGGCAGCTTCGTGACCGGCGGGGTCCATGCTGATGACTTTGCGGTTTTCATTGGCACTGCACGGGGCGATTTCGTGGCCCTGCGGGCGGACGATGGCGGGGAACTTTGGCGCGTGACGCTGTCCAGCGAAGTCCTCTCCCCTGCTGCATCCGACCGCGAGCGCATTTTCGTTGTCACCGGTGATGGCCGCCTGCGCGCGCTGTCCCGATCCGATGGCCGTCGCGTGTGGAGCTATGACACGCAGGTCCCCGTTCTCTCGATGCGCGGCACCTCGGCCCCCGTCTTCAGCGATCCGCTGTTGTTTCAGGGGTTTCCCAACGGCCGCCTGACGGCGCTGCGGGCGGATAACGGTCAGGTGGTTTGGGAAACGGCGGTCGGCGTGCCCACTGGGCGTTCGGAACTCGAGCGCATGGCCGACCTCGACGGAACGCCGGTAATCACGCCTTCGGGGGCCTTTGCTGCCAGCTATCAGGGCGCGGTGAAGTCCATGCGCCTGCAGGATGGATTCGTACAATGGGAGCGCCCGCTGTCGAGCTTCAATCCGCTGGCGGAAGGGTATGGACAGGTGTACGTGGTGGACGAACGGGGGATCATCCACGCACTCGACCAGTCGTCGGGAACGGTGGTCTGGCAGCAGGATGGGCTGCTGCGCCGCGGCGTTTCAGGTGCGGTGACGGTGGGTGCGTTCGTGGCCGTCGGTGATGACGACGGCTACCTGCACGTGTTCGCACAGTCCGATGGGCGGCCCATTGCGCGTACGCGCATCGATCGTCGCGGCATTCGGGTGGCGCCTCAGAGCGACGGCAACAAACTATATGTGCTCGGCAACAGTGGGCGTCTCGAAGCGCTGCGCGTGGAGCGCAACTGACGGTTCGGCCGTCAGCAACCAGCCAGGGGAAATCGTGGTATCGCCGGTGCTCGCGCTGGTGGGCAGACCGAATGTCGGCAAGTCCACCCTGTTCAACCGCCTCACTCGGTCCCGGGACGCTCTGGTTGCGGATCTGCCGGGGCTGACCCGTGACCGTCAGTATGGTCTGGCGCGACTGGAGGGCCGCAGCTGCGTCGTGATCGATACCGGCGGACTCACCGGTGAGGACGCAGGCATCGACGAAGCCATGGCGAAGCAGACGCTGACTGCCGTGGATGAAGCGGATGTGGTGTTGTTCATGGTGGATGCGCGCTCAGGCATCACGCCCGGCGACCAACTCATCATCGAGCGCCTGCGACGTCTCGGTCGCGAACCCATCCTGGTCATCAACAAGACCGATGGCATTGGCGAGGACGCGGCGCTGGCGGAGTTCTCCAGGCTCGGTTTCGCTGCGGTGGTGGCCATTTCGGCAAGTCACAACCGCGGCATCCGCGAACTGGTGGAGACAGTGCTCGAGCGCGTGCCCCCGCCTGATCCAGACGATGTCGATTTCGCTGACGACGGGGATGGCGATGAGGACGCGGAGCGGCTTGCAGCCCGCGGCGTGGTCATCACGGTGGTCGGCCGCCCGAACGTCGGCAAGTCCACTCTGGTGAATCGCCTGCTCGGTGAGGACCGGGTGGTGGTCTTCGATGAAGCCGGCACCACGCGCGACTCCATCTTCATTCCCTTCGAGCGCGATGAGCGTCGCTACACCCTGGTGGACACCGCCGGGGTGCGCCGCCGCGGGAAAGTCTCGGAAACAGTCGAGAAGTTCAGCATCGTCAAGACGCTGCAGGCCATCGATCGGGCGGACGTCGTCATTCTCGTGGTGGATGCCCGCGACGGACTGGTGGACCAGGATCTGCACCTGCTCGGGACCATCTTCGAACACGGGCGGGCGGCGGTCCTGGCCATCAACAAGTGGGACGGCATGAATGCCGACGATCGCCGCGCGGTGCAGGAGGAGCTCGACCGCAAGCTGACCTTTGCACCCTGGTTGCGGCGGCACCTGATCTCCGCCCTGCACGGTTCAGGTGTCGGCGAACTCTATAGCTCCATTCACGAGGCCCACAGCGCTGCCACCGGACGCCTGTCGACGCCGCGACTCACCACGATTCTGCAGGACGCCGTGCGCGCTCATGCACCACCCCTGCGACACGGCCGTCGCATCAAGCTGCGTTATGCCCATGCGGGTGGCCTGCGGCCGCCGCGGATCGTGGTGCACGGCAATCAGGTGGAGCATCTTCCGGATCAGTACCGGCGCTATCTGGAGAATGCTTTCCGGGCAGCGCTGGAACTGCGCGGCACGCCGCTGAAGATCGAGCTGAAGGCGGGCAGCAACCCCTTTGCTGGACGCAAGAACGTACTGACCCCGCGACAGGTGCGTAAGCGGCAACGTTTGCGGCAACACGTCAAGAAGAAGCGCTGAGGCCAGCAAGGCGCTCAGTCTTCCTCGAGGCGGCCCCGCGCGCTCACTTCGAGCAGGCCACCCGCAAGGAGCGCATGCAGCGTTTCTCCGACTTCCACTGCGTCGGGGTCCCGAATCACGACGCCGAAGCGTGTGCCATCCGGTCGGCTGACGATGGCATAGCCGCGTTCGACCACCGCAAGCGGATTGAACGCGTTGAGGGTGCCGGCGAGTCGTTGCTGCTGTTCCCGCTTGCGCGTGAGGGTGGCCGTCGCAGCCCGTTCAAGGCGGCGCTCGAGCCCTTCGAGCCGATCGCGTTCGCGTCTGACGCGCAAGCTTGGCCGAGCCTGATGCAGTCTGCGATGAAGACGCTGCAGGGCGTCACTGCCGCGGCGCAGTCGACCGGTTGGACTGGCATGCTGCAGGCGGCGGCGATGCGTCCGGAGACGATCACGTATGGCTGCCAGCTGGCGCCCGAGTGCGCGCCGCACGCGCAGGTCGAGTTCGTCCACCCGCTGCGCACGCTCCCGCAGGAGATGGCCTGGATGGCGCAGCCTGCGCTTGAGGTGCCGCAGGCGCTCGCTGGCCTGATCCTGGCGGCGGCGGGATGCGATTGCCAATCGGCGTTGCAGTGTCCGCAGGTTCAGCGACCACTCGCTGCGGTCCGGTACCGCGAGCTCTGCCGCGGCTGACGGTGTGGGCGCCCTGAGATCGGCCACCAGATCACTGATGGCGACGTCCACCTCATGGCCCACCGCTGAGATCACAGGGACGGCACAGGCGGCGATGGCGCGGGCCAGCCCTTCGTCGTTGAAGGCCCACAGATCCTCGAGCGAGCCGCCGCCGCGACCGATGATGACCAAATCCGGTGCGGTGTCCGGCGTCTGTTCGCGCCAGCGACCGAGTCGTGCCAGCGCAGCGATCAGCTCTGCCGGTGCAGCATCGCCCTGAACCGCGCTCGGCAGCAGCGTTACGGTCGCCGCGGGCCAACGCCGTGCCAGCACCGTCAGGATGTCCCGGATGGCTGCACCGGTGGGCGATGTGATGATGGCGAGATGGCGGGGAAGGAGCGGAATGGGTCGTTTGCGTTCCGGCGCGAACAGCCCCTCGGCTTCCAGGCGGGCACGCAGCTGCTCGAAGGCGAGGCGCAATGCGCCTTCGCCGGCCGGCTCGACGTGTTCGACGATCACCTGAAACTCGCCGCGCCCCTGATACAGGCTGACGCGACCGCGCAGCAGGACCTTGAGACCGTTCTCAGGCTGGAACCGGACCCGCGTGTTGCGGTTTTTGAACATGGCGCAGCGGACCTGGGCGCGGGCGTCCTTGAGGCTGAAATACCAGTGACCCGAGCCAGGTCGCGCCAGATTGGAGACCTCACCTTCGAGCCAGATAAGGCCGAAACTCTCCTCGAGGACGACCTGCGCCTCAGCGTTGAGCTGGCTCGGCGTCAGGATCCGGCGGGTCGGCTCGGCGGTTCGGGGTGGGCCGTCAAGGGATGATGTGCTGCGCATTCGCCCATCCTACCATCCCGGGCGATGCGAGCCCGGGCTTAAGTGGACATCGCTCAGACCGGAGCGTAGGATTGCGCGCTTCATCTGCGGGGAGGACCGTTCGCATGCTCCGCATAGCCCACGATGCACTCACGTTCGACGATGTCCTTCTCCTGCCTGCCTACTCGGAAGTGCTGCCATCCCAGGTCGACCTGGGTTCCCGACTGACCCGCAATATTCCGCTCAACATTCCGTTGATGTCCGCAGCCATGGACACGGTTACGGAAGGGCGGCTGGCCATCGCCATTGCGCAGGAAGGTGGCATCGGCATCATTCACAAGAACATGACGGTCGAGCGGCAGGCGCGCGAGGTGCGTCTGGTCAAGAAGTACGAAAGCGGCGTGATCCGCGATCCCATTACGATTTCCCCGGATGCCAAGGTCCGCGATCTCATCGAACTCACCCGGGAGCACAGCATCTCCGGGGTGCCGGTGGTGAAAGGCGAAGAACTGCTCGGCATCGTCACCAGTCGGGATGTCCGCTTCGAGCCCCAGCTGGACAATCGGGTGTCGGAGATCATGACGCCCAAGGACAAGCTGGTCACCGTGCGCGAAGGTGCCACCCAGCAGGAAGTCATGGAGTTGCTGCATCGCTACCGCATCGAGAAGGTGCTGGTGGTCAATGACGGTTTTGAGCTCCGGGGTCTGATCACGGTCAAGGACATCAACAAGGCGCTGAAGTACCCCAACGCCTGCAAGGACGCCCAGGGCAGGCTGCGCGCGGGCGCCAGCGTCGGCACCTCTG
>REEU01000013.1 GCA_007694905.1 Gammaproteobacteria bacterium
GCCACATCGGCAGGAAGATGCCGGTGACGACCGAGTCCATCGCGCGCATGTGCCCCACGCCCGCCCGGTGCATCGCGGTGTCGCGCAGCCGCATCCAGGCGGGCGAGGTGCCCTGCTCCATGCTCACGGGCGCGGCCTCGAGTTGGCGCACCATCCGCGCGTCGCCGCGCGCACGATAAAGTTCAATCAGGTGGTCGCGGGCCATCACCTCGGAGCGCAGCTGATGCGCGATCTGGGCCATGCCGACATAGGCAAGGAAACGGTCGGGCGCGGCATGGGCGACCTGGATGCCGAGATAGGAGCCCCAGGAATGGCCCATCAGCAGGATCCTGTCCTGCCCGAAGCGGTCGCGCAGATAGTCCGCAACCTCGATCGTGTCGGCGATCATCTGCGCCAGTGTCATGGTCTCGGGCGGAATGTCTGTCAATCGGCGCGCAAAACTGACCCCCTATCGGCGTCCAAAATTGACCCCCCCTGCGGTGTCGCGAAGAGGGCCTGAGCCGACGGAACTGATCACAGAGTGGAGGCGGGTCAGGCCCTCTTCGTGATTTTTCCCGACGGATCAGGCGCGGTTTTTGAAGCGCCAGGACTCGTTTCCGGTCTCGATGATTTCGCAGTGGTGGGTGAGGCGGTCGAGCAGCGCGGTGGTCATCTTGGCGTCGCCGAAGACGGTGGGCCATTCGCCGAAGGCGAGGTTGGTGGTGACGATCACCGAGGTGCGCTCGTAGAGGCGGCTGATCAGGTGGAACAGCAGCTGGCCGCCGGATTGCGCGAAGGGCAGATAGCCGAGTTCGTCGAGGATGACGAAGTCCAGGCGCGTGAGGTATTCGGCCATCCGGCCCTGCTTGCCGCCGCGGGTTTCGGTTTCCAGGCGGTTCACCAGATCGACGACGTTGAAGAAGCGCCCGCGGGTGCCGTTGCGGATGAGCGCCCGTGCGATGGCGATGGCCAGGTGGGTCTTTCCGGTTCCGGTGCCGCCGACCAGAACGACATTGCGCTGATCGGCCACGAAGCTGCCGGTGGCCAGATCCTTGACCAGACCTTCGTTGATCGGCGTGCTGGTGAAGTCGAACTCTTCGATGTCCTTTGCCAATGGCAGCTTGGCGATGGTCATTTGGTAGCGGATGGACCGCGCCTGTTTCTCGGCAATCTCGGACTGCAGCAGATCGCCCACGATGCGCGGGGGTTCGTGCTGGCGCTTGATGCCGGCGGCCATGATCTCGTCATAGGAGCTGCGCATTCCGTAGAGCTTCAGCGTTCCCATCAGGTCGAGGATGTGGGTGCGTTCCATGTGAGCTAGTCCTCCTGAGGCTGTCGTAGCGCGCGCAGTCGGCCACGGGTTCGTGGGTCAGGCGCAG
Organism: Gammaproteobacteria bacterium; assembly: GCA_007694905.1. Taxonomy (GTDB): domain Bacteria; phylum Pseudomonadota; class Gammaproteobacteria; order Pseudomonadales; family Azotimanducaceae; genus SLTB01. Next base: position 1,359 of record REEU01000013.1, read on the forward strand.
AGCGGTGGGGGTCAGTAGGAAGGGCGGTGGTGTCGGATCGCGGCGTCGGGCGAGGATGTTGATGACGACCGGAGCGGAGTGGACGCTCTGATCGAGGGCTTCGCGGCAGGCCGCCTCGACCGCCTGAAGTCCGTCATCGCGGACGCAACTCAGGATCTGAACCATCTGCCGATCACCGTCATCGCTGCCCTTCAGCTTGCGCCGGATTGCGGCCATGGCCGGTGGCAGCACCCAGTCCTTGAACGGCGCCCCGTTCCGCAGGGCTCCGGGTTTGCGTGCCAAAACAGGCACATAATGCCAAGGATCATAGACGGTCTGGCCGCGGCCGAAGGCACGTGCATGCTCGCCGACGATCACCCCGTCCTGCCGGATGACGATCCGCTCGGCATAGGCATGCACATCGACGGGCCGACCGACTGCCGTGGCCAGCACCGAGTATTTGTTGTTGTCGAAACGCACCGTGCAGGTCTTCGACACCGAGGCGGGCACGCTGTGGAAGCCGTCGAAGGGACCGACATAGGGCACGAGCTGCGGCCGCTCGGCCTCGAACATCTCCCAGATCGTCTTGTCGCTTTCTTCGGGGTGACGATGCACCTTGGCATAAGCCACGCATTTGTCGAGCAGCCAGGCGTTGAGCTCGTCGAGGCTTTTGACCCGCAGCCGCGGCGTGAAGAACCGTTCGCGCACCAGCCCGACCTGGTTCTCGACCTGACCTTTCTCCCAGCCTGAGGCCGGGGTGCAGGCCACCGGCTGCACCAGATAGTGGCTGCACATCTGAAGGAAACGGCGGTTGTAATGCCGCTCCTTGCCAATGAAGATCGCCTCGACCGCCGTCTTCATGTTGTCGTAGATCCCGCGGGTGCAGGTGCCCTTGAAGAAGGCAAAGGCCCGGTCGTGCGCGTCGAAGACCATCTCCTGGCTCTCGCGCATGTAGGCCCGGGCAAACATCATCCGGCTGTGGCAAAGCCGGACATGGGCAACCTTCACCGTCACGGTGACGCCACTGATCACGATGATCTCGTGGCTCCAGTCGAACTGGTAGGCTTCGCCGGGCGCGTAGTAGAGCGGGACATAGGCCTCTGCGGTGGCCGCGCCGCGGTTCTGCGACCATGACCTGGCAAACCGGCGCACCGCATCGTATCCGCCCTCGTAGCCGAGACCGCGCAACTCCTCGAAGATGCGGATCAGCGTCAGCCGTTCCCGCGACGGCTTACCCGCATTCGATGACAGCAATTGCTCGAGCTGATCTTGCCACGGGCCGATCCGAGGCTGGGGCTGGCGGCTCCGTTCATAGCTGAAATCCGTCTCGTCTGTTCGAAGGATCTTTCGCACGGTGTTCCGCGACACGTGCAGCTCCCGGACGATCTTCTTCATCGACCAGCCCTGAACGTGGAAGGCTCGTCGCACCCGCGCAATCGTGTCCACCCGTTTCAACTCCCCCTCCGTTCGCTGCCCTGCAACGAACGGTCTGACAGAACATCAGGGGGGTCAAAATTGGACGCCGATCGACCCGCCTAAGGGGTCAAATTTGCACGCCGAAACACACGCAGCGCTTGAAAGCTATCTGATGATCGTGCCGGGCCAGCAGTTGGCGGAGATCTACGACCGCTGGGGCGCGCGACTCCTCGAGGCAAACGTGCGATCCTTCCTGCAGGCGCGCGCCAAGACGAACAAGGGTATCCAGAAGACGGTCAAGGACGAGCCGGAGCTCTTCTTCCCCTATAACAACGGTCTGTCCGCCACCGCGGACGAGGTGACCTGCGTCCGAACGAATGATGGCTTGGCAGTCGCGTCCATCAGCAACCTGCAGATCGTGAACGGGGCGCAGACGACAGGCTCGATCCATG
>REEU01000183.1 GCA_007694905.1 Gammaproteobacteria bacterium
CTCGCGATGCGCCAGGGCCACCTCCGCCTCCGAAGCCTCCAGATCCTCGAACGAGACGATCGGGTCGAATCAGATCCGGTACTCGGATATCGATTGATCACGGAGAGCAAACGGCCGAATAGGGGTGCTCGGCACGACTGCCTATTCCGGTGCCGCTACCCCTGTCAGCCGATCAGAAATCTGCCTTAGAACCAACGCTGGTGTCTCGAGCACATCCCGAGCCGACACCCGTAGCACGTCATACCCTTGACTGATCAAGAATGCGTCGCGGCCTCTATCTACGGTAGACGTCTGCTCATGCTGTGAACCGTCCACCTCCACGACTAGCAGCGCGCCCGCCCGCTCGAGCACGAAATCGACCTCGATGTCCCCTATACGCTCGTGCGTTTCAGGGCTGAATCCATGGGTGACCAGCTCCGTGAAAAGCTGCAGCTCCGCCTCACTCGTGTTTCGAAGCAGCTCGACGGTCTCCACATATGCAGTTAGCTCGCCGAGGATGCCTTCTTGTTGACGACACGAATCGAAATCCGCTACTAGAAAAAATGCATCTCGGGCCCGGGTGATGGCGACATTGATCAGATTGTGTGGCTTTTCGACCCAACGTGCGGCGCTGTCAGTGATTCCCCTGGCGACCACTGGACTGAAGATCATCACGTCGCGCTCATCCCCCTGAAACCGGTGCACGGTATCGACCACCACGCCCCTCAGTACGCCACGCTCCCGTAATTGCTCTTCGATAACATCCTTTTGCGCCTTAAACGGCGTGACCACACCAATGCTCATTCGCGGCCCCTCCGCTCTCAGGTCCGCCACTATCTCCGCCACCGCCTGCGCCTCGGGGAAGTTGATCCAGCTTGAGTTACGCGGCCCTCGACGCGCCTGGCCAGACACTCGATGACCAAAGACACCATTGCCGGATCGCAGCACTCTGGACTGCCCGGACGCTTTGCGGAGCTTCAGCCCCATGCGGTAGATGTATTTGTTGGAAAACCCGATGATCAGCGGGTGTGAGCGGTAGTGCTCCAGCAGCGGCAGTACGTCATTTCTGCGTCTCGGCAGCGCCCTGACAGCGGCAGTGTACATATCGTTGTTCACATACCCCACTTCATCAAGGAATTCCTCGATGCCGAATCTCTCCGCCAACGCGTTTTCCGTATCGCTGCCTAACTCATAAATGGCGGGAAGCTGCTCTGGGTCGCCGATCACCACGAGTCGCTTCGCGCGGTAGATCAACGGCAGCATATTAGTGAGCGTGCACTGGGTTGCCTCGTCGATCACCAGCAGGTCGAACAGCTCGGGTTCCATCGGGATCGACTGGGCGGACATTGCGGCGGTCACCCAGATCGGCATGACTTCGAGCGCACGCCGGAAATGGTCGTACGCCATGGGCTCTATCTTGTTGCCATACCGCCGATAATGAGCGAGTAACTGCTCGAGGGCATCCTGTACATCGGCCCTTTTTGCCAGTCGGCGCATCCAGTCCTGCTTAGCTTCCTCGAAGGACAGTCGCTCGAGCTCGCCATCGAGGCGCTGTAGCTCACTCTTGAGCTGCTCGGGCACGAAAAACATGAATACCCGTGCGATCGCGTCCACCGGCCATTCAGCCGATTTTTTTCCCAGAACCGGGCTAGTGACCTCGTCGATCTGCTCGCGATATTCCAGCGGCGCCAGGGAGACCGCGTCCGCAAGGCGGGCCAACGCGAACTGCTTGTCGTCCTCCAGCTGGCGCCGCCCCGGGCCGGAAATTTCGGTTACGTAAACACTCCACTGTCGCTGCCAGTCAACGCACTCGGAGAGGTGCAAGTTGATCGGGTCGCCGTCGACAGGGAGGGCGTCCGCCATCAGCGGCACTGACTTCGGTATCGCCGGCGCGGCCGCCATCCAGGGCCGAATTCTCGATTCTACGGCAGGAATCTTGGCGAGCTTTCTTTGCATCACGGAAAGACGGGCCTCGCTTTCACGGGCATCTCGCCATGAGTTCAGAAGGCCGCTCAGCGCATCGTCGTAGAGGGCCGTGCGGAGATTCTTCACGGCCTCGGGCGTCGCGCCATGCTCGACTGCCTTGAGCGCGCTCAGCAAACGAGCTCCCTGGCCAGCGCCCCATGCTTCCTTGATCGGCACGCCGCTAGCGAGTGTGCGAAACCGTACCGCCAGCTTACGGAGCCCTTCCAACGCGTACTTGCGCCGCTCGAGGGCCTCCCAGGCACTAGCTGCCTTCAACGCAATCGGCACATCCGCCTTCCTGGCCGCCGCGAATTCCTCCCACGTTCCAAGATCGATTCCGCCAGGAATCCCCTTGAGCTCGTGCGTTCCGGCCCGTGCCCTGAACTGCGTCAACTGCTTCTCGAGTCGATCGCGCTGCCCCTCCAGTTCGGCCCAGACAGCTCGCGCTTCCTTCCAGCCGGCCACGCGCTCGAGGATCTCAGCCAGTCTGCCACGCGATACATCGCTCATTACGCCTAGTTCACGCCAAACCGCGAGTGGAAGCCCATTACGGAGCCGTGCTTCGATACTGGCGAGGCGTCGCCTGATCCGCCCGCGCCTTGAAAGCGGCAGTTTATCGAAACGGGCCACGGGCAGCGTGCAGTAGTCCGCGTAGAGGCGCATCCATTCTGCGAGGTGCGCGTCAGACAAAACAGGCTCCTTCTGCCCGATCATGCGGTGCATTTCACGACTTTCGGTCTCCAACGCCGCCTGCGCCGCACTAATCGTGCGCGAGGTTGGCAGAAGCGCTGCCGTCGCCTCGCTAATGTCGCCCGCCAGCGTCTCGACGCCCGACGCCCACGCCCTCGCACTTGCAGCATCGGGCCAGCGCTCATATGAAGAATCCCACGGCGGGGGCTCCAGCCACTCCTCGAGCGGCTCGCGAAGCAACTGCTCAGACGTCGCCTTCCAGTCCTCCAGAAGTGCCGGACCCGGGCCGGACCTCAACCACCCAACCGCATTCGCGTCGACAGCATCGCACCCCACCGATTGCATGGATTCGTTGCGCCGCTCGGTACTGGCCTTGATCTGCCCTTCGAGTGACAACCTGTCTGCTTTATCCTGGTCCAACTGATGCTGGATTTCCGTTGCCCCGTTGAGCCAGGTCACCAGCGGATCGATTACACCCTGCGCAAACTCCTCCGGCCGTACTCTGTAACCCAGCTTCTCCAATATCCCAATGAGCGCGTCCCGGGCCGCTCGCTGTTCATCCCTACGCCTGTGATACTTGTGATAAGCGCTTATCGCCGCGGTACAGGCCTCATGTACTTGCTGCGGAAGCTGGCTTTCGAGCAGCGATTGCACCTGCGCCTTTCGCTGAAGCAGTTTTGCCCGCCGCGCCTGCAGGTCGGACTCGGCGGAGTCATCTTGGCACGAAAGCCCGGTCGCCGCGTTGAGCGTTCTGCGGATCGAATCCTCGACGAGGCTGTAGCGCCGCGCGCCGGCTCGTACAGCGATGGGAAACTCATCTTCAAACCGCTCGAGGCGCTGGCGAATAACATCGACCGCCTGGTTATTGTTGCTGGCGAACAGCACGCTCCTTCCCGCAGCCCAGGCATTCAGCATGACAGACAGCACCACCTGGCTCTTACCGCAGCCAGGCGGGCCACTGATCACTGTGACCGGCCGGCTACCAAGAACGGCTTGAACCGCAGAAAACTGCGAGTCGTTCAGCGCGACGATCGGCAATACTGTGTCAGAAGTGGCAGCTTCGCCTTTTGGGTTTCCGCCCATCAGCAGACGCAGCCCGCCCGAGCTCGCATCCTTGTCAGCGAGCCGGTCAGCCAACAACTGATAGTCGCGCCGTATGTGCTGATGGATGGTGGACGCCTGACTGGGCGCGGAAAATAGCACCCAGTTCACGGGCAAGCCGGAATCGCCGCCGTCGCGATTAGTGCGGCCCTTACGCAACTCGTCGCCAAGTTCCGGCGACAGCACCGCTAACGCGTCGGCGAGCGCCGCGGCGAGTGGCAGATCATGCTCCTCGAATGCAGCCTGCGCGCGCTCTAGGACGTTCGGCAGCAATTCGTCCACCGGACCGCGCAGGACTACGTTCTTGCGCTCATGCAGGCCAGTGACCAAGGGCGACAGTTCCCACTTTCCCTGAGCCGGCTGGAGTAACACAGTACCGTCATCCTGCCAGGCGGCAGTAACCTCGCGAAAAACGGCCGGATTTGTTCTGGTCGCTGACCATTGTCCCTGATCCCGTTTCTCCCAGCGAAGCCAGCAACTCGCGCCGAGAAATAGGTCAAGGGTGTTGCCGCTCTCGATGGAGCGCAACAGGCTTTGAGAGGCGATGGCTGCCACCGGCACGATCCAAGGACCAGCGAACGAGTCCGGCCCGAAGCCTTGCAGATCGGTCCAGCGTTCCGAAGGAGCCTGCCGGATGGGCAGGGAGAAGAACTCTTCCTCCGAGCGACGGGAAATTTCGTTGTGAAACGCTATCACCTTGGACCAAGGCACTTCTCTCTGTACCGGGTTTGCCGACGGTGGCGATGTTCCCCGCGCTGCCATATCAGCTCCAAATCGCTTAAAGGGCCATCACTCCAGGCCTAGGGCATGTAAGTGTGAGAAATTGGCCGAAGTGCTCCTGAGCGCGCAATTAGGAGGTTCCCCTACCGGAGCCTGCCACACGGTGACTACCGGAGCGGGCCAAAGGAACTCATCCCACCGCGGATACGGCTCGTGTGGCCATCTGCTGTCGTCCCGTGTGACCGAATTACAGGTCACACTCCGCGAACACGAAGCCCCTGATCGAATTTCACCTGGGCCATGCCGGCCGTTGTTGCGGCGGCCAGCAGCTGGTGTCCCCGTCCGCAGCTGGTTCGGACACGCAACGTCGGACGGATGGCTGACCGGGTGCAGGCGTAATTCGCAGCGCGCCGGGATGGCCGCTCGTTGGTCCATCATCCAGGTGGCATGGCTGCAGGACCGAAGATCTCCAGCGCTTCCTGAACCCCGTCTAGCAGCTCCGCGCGCAGTGAGGTTCTGCCCCGGTTTCGCTCCAACCTCAGGAGCACGATATCGGAAGCCACCACGCCCGCGCTCGCCGCGCCGAGGCCAGCCAAGGTGCCAGCTCCGGGGAATGCGGACCCGGCCGCTGCACCCGCCGCTCCCCTAGTCGCATAGACCGCGAGCCTCTGCCCAAGACGCCGGTGGGTCGGGGCGGTCGCGACAGCGCGGATAGCCAGGCGTTGCACGATTTCCCTGGCGACGAGCCCGCTCAACCCGCCGGCAACCGCACTAGTGGCCAGTCGGGCCTCGAGCGATAGCAGCTCGCGCCCGAAGGGCTCGAACGAGAGGTCACGTGCGGGGAGATGGTGAGTGACTACCAATCGTGCATCAGGAGCCACATCCTCCCGGTGCTTGGCGAGAACGTCGGCGAGCTGTGACTCATACTGCTCGTTCAGAGAAGCGTGCAGCTCCAGCGCGCGGGCCATTTCCCGCTCGAAAGACGCGAAAGGGTGCCCTGCAGACAAGCGCTTTCCCAACTCCTCCAGCAGGTAGGTTTCTTCCGTACGCCGAAGGCGGAAGTACCGCCGCAGCCACTCGGCCGGTAGGCTGTAGTGCCAGTCGATAAACAAGTCTACGTTAGCCTCGAGTTGCTCGCTCGCCTGCCGTGCCGCCTCAGCCAACCTGGCGTTGGCGAGCTCGCTCATTCTCGAATACTCGGCCTTGACGGCATCGATCTCGACAAGGACCGCCGGACCATAATACTGGTCATCGATTTGCACAACCTTACGGGCAACCCAGGCCTGCCCGTACTCGACCTCTACCTGGTACCCTGCCAGCCAATCCTCAATTATTTCCATGACACTGGCCAGAGCGACCACCGCCAGCAGTGCTGCGCCCCCGATCGTCAAGACAAGCCGGCGAACACGCAGCGGCGGGGCCTGGTCAGAGGTGGACAGCGGTGCGAACACCCGCCCGTACTCGGCCAGCGGAACCTGTAGGGCGGATATGATAGCGACTGCGCTTGCCGGCCCCAGCAGCGCAAAGGTTATCGTCAGCGCGACGCCGGCCCAATGGTGGAGATCGAAGACCCGATCGAGCGAGTGGCCACGCAGCGCTGCCACGTGCACGATTCCGTCCAGCACCAGGTCAATGAATGATCCATAGGCGTCCGACTGCAGTACGGCTCTGCGAGCCTCGATATTCGCCGCGAGCCCTCCGACACCTTCGGGCCGCCCGGTATACCAGTAGTAAACCGCGCCAGCGATGGCCAGCAGGCCGAGCGATATCCACCGCGCGAACCTGAGTACGGCGGCCTCGGTCACCAAGTCCACGAACTGGCGGCGCACCAGTGGCCGTGCCAGCCTCGCGACCAGCAGATAGAGGCCCATCGCCAGGAAAAACCAGGCCCACTCAACCCGAGTGTAGAACTGAAACTGGAGCACGACCACGAAGGAGGAGCAGACCGCGGCCACCACCCAGGCGATCATTGAAAGTGCGCGCCGGGACACGAACCAGTGCATTGCGCTGCCATTCCGGAGAAACTTCGCCCGCCGGGCTGCCGCGATCGTAGCGAGGTAGCAACCGCTCAGGGCAACGGGCAACGCCAGCGCCACCACCGCGAGGGTGAGTATCCAGGTGCCCTGCGCCGGCCATTGGTGCAAGAACAGCCAGCACACCAGGGCAGCGATGCCAGCCGCCGTCGCGCGACCGCTGCTTGGCGGACGCGGTATCGATCCGAAGACTCTGCTGTCGGATAGGGCCTGCATGGTACACCTCCGGGACTCATCAGGTGTCCCTCGCCCATGCATCCTCGCAGAAACCCGCAGTGCCGCCCGAACGGCAAATTTGCGAGGCCACTCCGGCAGTCGTTACGACTCAGTTCACAGTCTCGACCCCCAGGACCCGGTACCGGCCAAGCCCGAAGCTCGTATTCTTACCGAGGTGGGTGTATTGACCCAGCCAGAGCCACGGCAGCCACTCGTTCGGCAGATTCATGAATCGGACGAGTCCCATCAGGCCGTCGAGACTCATCTTCTGCGCTTGGCGATGAGAGTAACGCTGCCAGTTCTCTCGTTTCAGGGTCGACACCATCAGGACATCGTCGGGGATGGGTGGCCGGTCAGGCACTCCGCCCAGATAGACGCCCGCGTAGATTTCGATCTTCCTCGCAAGACTGCGCAAAAGCTGGGCTGCAGTCAGATCGCCAGCATTTCGCAGGCGGCCGTCGGACTTTATCCGCGCAGGCGTCACGATCTCCATTGTTATCGGCCCGCTCGCCCGCAACGCGGGAATACGTACGGATCCCTGGTGAGGCTGTCCGTTGCGCTCACCTGCGCGAAATACTGGAGTGGCCACCCCCTCCGCCGACAGGTGTTCCACTGCCGTCAGCTCGCAAGGCGCACGCCCCTTGCCGAGCCCATCTCGCGCGGCGCGCTGCCAGGCGAGCACGATCAGCGGGAGCTGATCGATCGCCGGACCAAACAACACCATGTCGAACGACCAGTGCTGCCCAGCCACGACAGTACCGCCTGGCCCGAAAGCGCTCTCCATGATGAACGGCGCCGGCACGTCACGCCAGCGCTCCCACTCGGGCGACCCGGAAGGCGGCTCAAACAGCGACGGGTACCGGCAGCTCGACGCAAGGCAGCACCCGTCGCAGGAGGGCTCCCCGGTCAGGCACACCAGTTTACGGAGCGCACAACCGAAGCTGCCCCTGAGCATCGAGCCCTGGAACCAGGGCAGCTGCAGTGGCGCCTTCGCAACAAGCGTCAGCCGGTAGCGCGAAATCCTCAACTCCGTGCCGGCAGCGAGGGCCATCATGCTTCCCTCAGCGCCCGGATCAATGGCTTGACTTCCTTCTTCTTCTTGGCGCTTCCGAAGTTCCTGAAGAAGTCGGCAGCGAATTCGGCCAGTTCCTCTCTTTCGCTGGCCGGCCACTCGACCGCCTGGCGCAGACACTCCACCAGGCTGCGCTGGAATTCGGCACCACTGCTAGCCTTCCGGTTGGCTGGGATTTGCGATTGCCTCCTGAACCCTTCAATTGTCTTTCGATTGGGGCTCAACTGCTCGAAGGCACGAGCGCTCCTGCGCGCCTCCCTCGCCTGCTGCCGCTGTTCCGCGACACGCCTGGCCAGCACACTTCGGGGTTCCGTGAAGCTGCCGTAGCCCACTGCCGTCTTCGCGCCAGCACCCAGGTGCTCGAGCGCCGCCTTGAGGGCATCGACCGCCAGTGGCACCAGCGGCCGCGCGGCTGACGTGCGTGGGGCAACGGCGAACTGGAGGATGATCCTGCGAGCGGCGAGGAATATGATGGGGTTGGGCGCATGCCAATCTCCCGGCGTGGTCTCCGGCTTTCCGGGTCGTGCGGCGCCCTTTTCGTACCACTTCCCCATGTGCGGCGTCATCGTGTCGATGGCGAGCGAGACCGGCTCCACCGGCAAGGCATCGAAGAAGATGACCTCCCCGGCGATGAGTGGCGGGGAGGAGTCGTCTCCAGTGGCGCGCCGCGGATCCTTGTCGTCGCTCCCGAACAGTCGCTTTCGCACTGCCGGATCGTAGTCGTGCAGTTCCAGCCACGCCCTGGCAAGCCCCTTGACGGCACTGCCAGGCAGATACGGCGTACCGAGTATCGGGTGCCAGAGCAACGAGTTCTCCATCGGGTGCGGACTGCCAAGGCCGGTCGCGAAATGCCAGGTCGATTCCAGCAGGAAGCAACGCCCGGACAACTGCTCGGTCAGTTCAGCCATTGCATCGGCTTGCCGATGCAACTCCCTTTCCGAACCTACCCGCCCCTGCCCCGCCTGTGTTCCGGCCTGGGCGCTTCGCTGGCCAATCAGGGAGCAAAGAAAATCGTTCCTGGGAGAATCTACGGTCCAGTCACCCTCGTAACGATCGAAGAAGCGTTCGAACCACAACCCCGCATGCGCCGTCAGCGGCATGTTCCAGCTCTGCGGAACCGCGTGGCCGCCGTACAACGGGATCACTGGCGGCTCCCTGGATCCGAGGGCTCATCGTCCCCCCTGGGCAGCGCTTCGACGAACTTCTTTGCCCAGCGCAGCAGGGCCTGAGATTCGGCCTGAGCATGACGGTAGCGCTGCTGGGGCTGCCGCGTGATCCCGTGCAGCAACCTGGATCCCTGGTGACCGTCCGTCGGGTAAACCGGCGAACCGGTCACCTGCGCATAGCCGTCGGGCGCGCATAGCCAACCGTCCAGCAGGTCATAGACGGCCTCTACCGCTGACCATTTCTGCCGTCGCGAATAGTAGAAGGCCACGGCCTGGCCGAATCCATTGACCTGGATCATGGCAGGCAGTCGCCTGGTCCAGCGCTTCAGGTCGCCGGCCGGGATCCTGCCGCTTTGCATCACATCTTCCAGCCAGCCGAGTGCATAGGCGGCACGTGCCTGCTCCATGAGCTGGAACGGGGCGCCACCCGCGCGGCCCCGCGCAGCCGTCCGTTCAGTCGTACTGCTCATGCGTCGCTCCCGTCCACAAGCCGCACGCGAAACCAACCCATGCCGACCGTTTCGTTTCCACCGACCTGGAGCCAGGCATTGCGCAGGAACATCGCCTCCACCAGTTCTTCAAGAAGCCCGTCGGCCGAGAGTGGCAGATCCTCGTACCGCGATGGCTGGGTCGCCAGGCAAACGTAGAGAACCGTCTCCGGTGCCAGGCATTCCTCATACCACAGTGCCCCATCCACGACCGTCTTGCTCTCGTTGTCGAGCCGGACGTGCGGCAGCACCGGCATTGCACTTCTGCACAGGTGGCGAAAGCTGTCGTCATCCACCACGGTCAGTTGTCTGGCAATCTCCGCCCGGTAGTCCTCGCCGCAAAGCTGAGACAGCAGGCTGACCCAGGCGTCGAGAGCGTACTGTGTCTCGTCAAACCTGAACTCCTCGAGATACAAGTCCGACGCGCCGCCGCTGGTCTCCGCGACCAGTGCCTCCCCTGGCGCCGGTTCAGGCGCTACGGGAAGTGTGGCGAGAAGACCGAGTCGCTCGAGATCGCGACACAGGCGCTTCAACGCAGCCGGGCAGGTCACCCTGCGAAAATGCCCCGTCAGCGACCGCACGGGCAGCAGCAGAAGTCGGGCATCACTGACCAGCAGACTGCCCGCATGCGTCGATGCGTTGGCCGTATCCGGTCCGAAGACCGCTCGCACCAGTGCCTGGTCGAGCCCTTGCGCTTCGGCGTTCGCGCGCAGGGCACCCTTCATGGAACTCCCATAGATGCAGGGCCAGTCGTTGTGGGCCTCTCTCTGGATCGGCAGATCCAGCACGTCGTCCGCGCTGCCCGAGCCTGCGTGGATCATGGTCTGGGCAGTAAGGCCGATCAGTCTGTGAGCCATACGGGTCATTCTTGCCTCTCCGAAGTCAGTCCTCAGGACGGCCGGCGCTCAACCGGCGAAACTCGCCTTCTGTTGATCTGCGGGGGCGAGGGCGACCACGCCCGCGAGCAGGCGGCCTCTGCCCAATCCCCCACTGGGGCCTGTCGTCGCGCCGTGGAGTATCGAGGCGGCCTCCGCCACGCCCATGTCGCCCAGAACCTCGCAGAAATAGACCGTGCCCGGCGGCACGAGGCTACGGACCGCCCTGGGACGGTGTGCTTTCTGGTCCCAGCCACCTTCCCGCTGGGCGCGTGGTCTGCAGCTGGAGACCAGTCGCAGTTCGATGCCACACAAGGCCCCTCGCCAGCTATCCGCGCTGCCAGGGCCTCGTTCCCGCGTAAACCCGGCGAGCCCACTGGCGGGATCGCCATGCTCGGTGTCCGCAGGGGACACCAGCCAGAGCGCGAGCTGCCCATCCTGCCGACGAACGATCGGTGAGGGCAGTGGAACGCGCTGCGCAGGTTCGATCGCGACATCGGCCATGCGCCCTTCCCCGCCCAACCTGAGGGTGAAACGCCCGGTCTTTGGCACCAGCCCTTCTGGCAACCCTGCAACGTAGGCCTCGATACAGGTGGCGCTCTCGCGGAATCGAAGGTGTCGAACCTGGTAGAGCAGTCCGCGTTTCACCGTGGCGCGCGCGTTATCGCGAGCGATACCCAGTCGCGACTCTCCCGCCAAGAGGTCTTCGGTTCGCAGGACCTGGTCTGGCTGCGGACACTCCCCGGCCAACCAACGCCGGGCTCCCTCCTCGGTGAGCCAGGCGTCTGCAGGCACGTAGCTGCCCGGCGCGGTCCCCGGTGGCGCGGCAGGCAGGGCGATGCGACCGAGGTCGCACTCCACCACTGGGCCAGGCGCAAGCCGGGCGACCGTTCGGGTCCCCGGCGTACCCCCCAGCAACAGGTCGGCTGGGCAGGGCCAAAGCCGGGTACGGTTGTGATGGATCAGCAGCGCGGCGATGGTCACGCTCCCAGGGGCGTCGGAGTCGCCCAGCAGCTGTCGATGCGCGTCGTCTCCGCGTGCAAAGGCCTTCCAGTCCACGCCAAGCGCGTCTCCGAGCCAGGTGCGAATGGCCCCAAGTATGGTCCTGGTCGGCGGCGGGAAGAGACTGGCTAGCTCGGAGGCACCGAGAGAGGCATGCTGCCGCGCCTCGCGAAAGAACAAGGTATCCACCGCACGGATACTCAGGCGGTGCAGCGCAGCTCCCATCAGTCGATCCTCCCCTCTCTGGCAAGGAACCTGATCAGCTTCGCAGCGCCGGGGTTCATCCACGGCTCCCGTCGAACGGCGACCTCACCGTCCGCGCAGGCCTCCCGGTAGCCAGGAAGCGCCTGATCGACCAGCGCATGAGCCAACTCCTCACCACCAGCGCCATCCTGCCTGCGCAGCCGCAGGCCGGAGTGCCTGAGTTCCGCGCTCACCAGCGACACCAGTAATCGCCGCTCGGCATCATCGCCGGCCCGCAGCGGCAGCCGTTCGGCGAGGTCCTTCATGCGAAACAGGAACCCGCTTGTGAAACGTTCATCCTCCTGCATGCGGAAGCGCTCGGCGATGTTCTCGATCACAAGCTCCGCATCAGCGTCGATCGCGATCTCCCAGGGCTGCGCCCATTCCAGATGCAGACCACCCGTCTGCCAAACCCGCACGGCGATCGCGTCCCTGCCGACCCGGTCCTTGGCTACCTCGTCCAGCAGTTCGTGCACGTCCCGCAAGGTTGCCGTGAGCGGCCGCCTGACATGGCTGAACACCACCGCGCCTGAGAGCGTGGACACCACCTCCACCCCGGTCGCGCGAGCCGCCTCGGCGAAACTCTCCAGGTAGTCGGTACGCAGCGCCCTGGCGCAGCGTAACGCCTGCGTCACCGGCAGCAGGGCGAGCACGTCATCGCCGCCGGCGTAGACGAGGAATCCCTGGAAGCGCGCGACCGTCGAGGCCACCCTGGCAGTAAAGCCCTTCAGGGCCGCCGCCACCGCGGGCTGGTGCTCGGCCGTTGCCAGCTGTGCACCCAGACGGTCTCCGTCCATCATCAGCACGGCGAAAAACGGCGCGGGCTCGCCAAGTCCCGCACTGTCGCGCAACGACTCCAGGCTGCCCTGCATGAACAGTCGGCCATCGGCGTCGTCCAGATCGCCCGTCTCGGCCGCGGTGCGCTGGAAAAACACGCCGCCGTCGACCCCTGCGAGCCGCCGGTCCAACTGGACGTTTGCCAGCGCATCCTCAATCCCTGGGAGTGCGGAGTATCTTTCACCGAGGCCGGCCAACACGGCGCCGCGCTTGAGTACGCGCTCCAGTCTTCCCCGGACGGACTCATCGCTGGTGGCATGCTCCAGATGCTTCATGAGCCACGGTACGGCAGCCACGTGCAGCACAGAGGGTACGCTGCGAGGCAGCTCCCACCCATGCAGCATGACCGGACCGCACGCGAGACCGAGCTCATGACGGAAGGACTCGAAGTGGCGGGCGAAGCGTCGCTTGACGAATGCAGGACCGCACAGCGACTCGCGCTCGCGAAGATCGTGCTCGCCCCCGGCAATCGATCCCCGCACCGCGCCCCAGAACTTCTGCAAGCTCGGATCGCCCGGTCGGACGGCGCCGGAGAGCTCCTGCTGCGCCGTCATCATCATGCAGCTGACGCCTGACTCCTGCGGTGGCCAGTGGTCTCGCCAGTTCTTTCGCCGCTCCAGCGCGTTGGAACCTGCACCCGCGGCCGTCAGCACCCAAGCGATCTCCCAGAACCCATGGTTCTGGCGCAGCCAGATTCGGCGGGTGTTCCCATATTGTTCGTCGCCCAGGTCGCGAAGCACCTGCTCGAGATCCTGATGCCACACGTGCTCGGCCAGGGCGAACCACACCTCGCGCACCGCAAGCGCGACCTCTGCTGCGTCGAAACCCGGCTCGACCGCGGCGCCCAGTGCACGGAACCGGTTCGGCAAGGTGCCCTGCACCGGCGGTGTTACCGGCGCACTTCCGCACATGGCCGCAAGGAATGCCTCATCCGGCACTGGAAAATCGATGCGCCCTCCCTGCTTGCGCACTGCGAGCATCGCCGCCCCGGTCAACCAGGAGAGCAGGAAGGAGCCCGCCCAGAAATCCCGCGTGCGTCGCGCCTGGGCCACGAACCCCTGCACCGGGCCGAGGGACAGGTGGAGCTGATGATTCACTGCCGTACTCCGTCGTCAACACGGACGGACGGCGCCAAGAGGCTCTCTCGATGAGGAAAGCGGTCGAGGAACCTGTGAATGACCTGCCAGTCGACCGACTCACATTCGAGCTTGGAACTGACCGGCTTCCCGCCTCGGGGCTTGCCCTTGAAACTCACTGTCTCCGCCCCCGGGGGCAGGAATTGCGCCGGAAGCAGGCATTGCACGCCGAGGCACTCCCCGGAAGCGAGCTGGTGCACGTGCATCATGAGCGGGGATGCGCGCCGCCCACCCTGCAATACAGATTCTACTTCCGCCTTGTCTCCGCTCGAGAACCGATAGTTGTGCGGCAGCCCGAAGACAGCCCGCTCCGGTACCCGGCGTGCCCCCCCGCCGCCCGCGACCTTCAGCATGTCATCGTGATCACCCGGAAAATTCTGCTCGGCGCGCTCACCATTGATCCGTCCGTGATAGCCCCAGCCACGGTACAGCTGGAGCTGTCGGTCAAGCTGTTGCAGGACCACCTCCGGACTCTCTGCGTGCAGGGAAATATCGATACGCGTGGCAAGGGAGAACGCCGTAAAGGGCGGCAGGCCCGCACTGGCGACTGGGAGTCCCTCCGTCATGCGCCGCAGGGTGTGCGCATATCCCGAGCGGTCTTCCGGCACTTCGCACTCCCCGCCGATCAACGACCGGAGGCTGACGGACCCCAGGCCGCGGCGGGCGCGGGACCCAAGCCCCCCCAGGAGCCCGAACGCCAGCAAGGCCTCCCGCACGCCGCGCCACTGCTGGTCGGTCAGGCCGCGTTTCCCGTCGCGCGCAGTCAGAGCCAGCGTGAACCGGCCACCGGCGCGGATCGCGGATCGCTCCTGCAGCCCCATGCCCATGAGATAGCCTGGCGCAGATCTGGCGGCGGACGTGTCCTGCTCCACATCCTGAGCCACGATCCTGAGGCAAATCCGTGACTGGCCGGCCTGGGTATCGTGCCCCGCTGCCAGGCCGAACAGCGCCGCCTCCTCAGCATGCAGGCGGGAAAGCGCCCGCACAGGGTCGCCTGCCTCCAGCAGGAAGCGTGGCCACTGCAGCGCACGCCACCAGAATCGAAGCGCGCCCTTCAACGAAGGCGGGCGCACCGACTCTGCATGCTGCTGGCCATCACCAATGAACATGGGCGTCACCACCACGAAGTCCGCTTGCAGATGGTGACTTGCGCCCGCGGGTACCGGCGGAAATTCGGCAGCCATCACGCAACTCCGCTGGCTGAAGAACCCTTGACGATGAGGATCTGCTCCGCGGGCAGGCGTACTCCGTAGCCGCCCGCGCGCTTTTCCTCAGCGTGGTGTCTTCCACTACGGTCGAAAAACATGCCGATCCTGAGCCAGTCGGCGAGAGCCCGCGGCAGCTCGCGATGGAGCTGCTGGTTGATGCGGCTGCTGGATCCCGAGATGGCCTCACCACTGAAACCGCCCTGCATTACCTTCAGAAAATTGTCTGGAATGATGCCGATGCGCTCGAGCGCTTCTTCATGCTGGCGGGCCCAGTACCTCACCAGGGACTTATAGTCCTCATGGCGATCCACGTGAATACCGAGCCGATGCCCGAGAACGTCCATCACCCGCCAACCCAAGGCGTACGAACCATCGTCCCTGGTTTCGGCCCGGCGCAGGGTACCATCTCCCGCGGCCGTCGCCTCCGCGACCAGCAGGTACCATGCCCAGTCCAGGCCTTTCTCGAAGATGAGTTCCTTGACGGGCCGGCCATCCTCGAGGATCGACAGGCGCCCGGTGGAATGATCGAATCGAAGTCCCAGTCTTCCGGGCTGGTTCGCCAAGTCCATGAGTTCGACGAGCTCACGAAACCCGGGCGGCCTGCCCTTGTCCACGGTATACACCTGCGGCAGTTCGTCACGGTGCCGAATGAAGGGAATCGACGCCAGCGTGACCGCCGCATCCTTCATATCGAGTGTCTTGCCATCGCGGGTGCTGATTTCGCAACTGTGTCTGGTCGGAAAGAAGAAATCCGGATGACCTTCGTAGCCCTCGCTCACCAGGACATGCGTCATGACGTCCTGCGGGCGGCCGAACAGGCTCATCGCGTAGCCCAGATAGAAACTCATGGTCTTCCGGCCACCCGAGATGGAGGCATGGACGCGGGTCGCAGGGTCTGCCGTGAGGCTGCGGACGGTTTCCAGGATGAAATCGGCCATTGCCTCATGATCTGCGGAAGTTCGGGCGTCTTCCATTGGCTGACCGGCGGCGTCGTGTATCACTTGTATGTCGAATGTCGCGGGATAGAAGGCGGGCCGGTGAAGCTGTTCGCACAGGGATTCGAGCCGACCCTTGTCGATCATATCGCGGCGAAGCAAGTCGGCACCCTTGGTCGTAGTCATCACAACCACCCTCTCAGGCCAAGGCTGCCGCGAAACGGCAATAGCATAGAGGGTCTCGGTAATCACCTGCGGTGACATCCCGGTGATCATGAGCAGCATGTCGCGCATCGGAAGCGGCCGGGTCCTCGCGGCAGGTTCGGAAATCCCGATTATCGAATTCGGTGGCCAGAGCGCCATAAGTATTCTTACCGACGGGTACCGTGTTAAATATCAGAAGGAGGTCCCACGGTACCAACTGGCGGATACAGCCGGTTGAACGACAAATTTGCGAGAATCGCATCGTCATACACTTTCCGGATCAATCTGGGGGCTTTGGCAAGCGTAAAGAAACGAGCGCCTTTATCCCCGTACAAATAGGGGCACCTCTAAGGGGACCAAAGGGCTCCGGGAGTTACCTCCAGAGTATCTTAATCGCCTCCAAATCGGGGCACCCCTAAGGGTCATCGAGCACAACTGTCGGCCAGTAGGCGAGGTCTTAATCCCCTCCAAATCGGGGCACCCCTAAGGGATACGACGGATAAAATGTTCAGGCCAAGCTTCGGTAT
>REEU01000012.1 GCA_007694905.1 Gammaproteobacteria bacterium
GGAACTGCGCCCGGAACTGCTGCCCATGGGTGCGATCGTTCACCCACTCCCCGGAGGCGGTGATCCACTCGCCGGCGGCAATGCTCGCGGCATGGCCGACGGTGGTCACGAGATCCCGGTGCCCGCGTGCCTTCACGCGCAGCACGCAGAAGCCGTTGTCCGCATTGTGGAAGGTGACCCGTTCGACCAGACCGGCGAGGGCTTCCCGGGGTGACGACGACTCGGAATAGTTCGAACCTGGGCGCATCGGCTAACGCTCAGGACGCCGGGGCGGGCATCATGGTGCAACCCACCACGGCGAACCAGCAGCGAGGTGTCGTTGCGCTCTCGAGCCCCCCACAAGTCTTTTCCAACTCTGCTGGAGATGCCTCGGTCGTTCGGCACGCGGCTTGGCCCGGTCGATCGCGGCGAAACGAACCCCATGGCGCTGGATGGATAGGCGCGTATCCACATCCGTGGCGACCAAGGGATGACGGTCGACTCCGGCCCCGATTCGAAAACAAGGGGCACGTGAGGGCGCCCAGACCCAGAAGAGCGAGCGTCTCCCCCGCCCAGTCTGGCGTTGAACCAGACGTTCGAAAAGACCTTTGACGTTGCGGTCGATGAACCACTGGGAGTGCCTGATCGGGTTTGGCGGGATGATGTCCCGGGCCGTCCCCAGCGACAAGGGGTCGGGCGTTCGGTCGGATGTTCGCTCCAACCGCTGTGCGTTATTGCGACCATCGCCGACGTATTCGGTGTGCGCACCATTAGCGCACCCCATCACGTCCCGGTCTCTCGAAGAAGGCCCCGCCCCCAAAAAGGGGCGGGAAAAGCGACATCAGCCCGAGAGCTGCCGGGCCAGGGCCACCTCGATGCTGTCACCATCCTGGTTCAGCACGTCGAGACCCGTTTCCGGCATGTCGCCGGACGTGGACTGCGACACCGCGATCTTGGTGGCCATCAGGCTCAGGCACGCCGTCTGGGCGGTGCCGGAGTACCCCAGAAACACCACCTCCACCGGCTGCGTCTGGCCAATCCGCCAGGAGCGGCGGGCGGCCTGTTGCAGCGTGTAGACGTTGTAGGACGTCTGAAGAAAAACGATGGTCGGGAAATCCAGCAGATCCAGCCCGGTCTTCACCAGTTCCGGATTGGTCACCAGAACATCGATCCCCCGATCCACCTGCTCCATGATCCAGTCCTCCCGTCGGGAGGTGTCCACGGAGGACTTCAGTACACCGACCTTGAGACCGGCTGTCTCCAGCAAGCTCCGCAGCCGGGACGTGGTATCCCGGGTACCGGTGTACACGGTGTAGACCAGCACCCTTCGACCTCGCGCCTTCTCTTTCAGGCACTCGTCGATCAATGCCCGTTCCTTGGGCGCAGGCTCTGTCGCATCGAATACCCGGGGCACGAACGCCAGCAGCGAACGATCGCGTGGGTGCCGGACCGTTTCCTCCCTGAAACAGGTGTCCGGCCAGGCCAACAGCGCGTTCAGGACCACGCCCAACAGCGTGGTATCCCCTCGAGCCAGGGCCTGCTGCATTTCCGCCGTGAGACGGGACTCAAGACCCGCGTAATGCAGCCCCTGGTCCGTTGTCATGGCCACGTCGACGTACCGTTCCTCATAGGAAGGCAGTACACCCGCATCCATGTCCTTGAGCTTCACGAACACCGTGAAGGGCAGGACGTAACGGGCAATGCCCTGCGGCCCAAACCCCGGCGCCTTTGAAGTCCGCACGCTGATCCGCTTCCCGCGGGCCGTGCGATGCGAGGCGCTGTCGGTCTCCTTGTAGATGTCCTTCAGGACTCCATGCTCGCGCATGAACGCCATGGCCGCAGCCGCCATGCTGCCCCGACTGTTCGGCCGAAACCCATCTTCCACCATCCGCCGAGGCATGATCCGCCACAGCAGGAAGAAGAGATCCGACGCGTAGCCGCCCATCAAGGTCCCGGTCAACACCAGCACCTTGCGGACCTTGTTGGCCAGCACGCCCATGGCCTGTCCCTGGGCCGAGCTTTCGTTCTTGTACTCATGTGCCTCATCCACGATCAGCAGATCGAAGAAGTTGGCCGGAAGCATTCGCTTGATGAACTCCGTGGGTTGATAGCCCCCCTGCCCGAACGAGAACTCCAGCGTTGCCAGTCGGCGCTCGATGCGCGCCGCCTGTCGGTCGCCAAAGACCAGCTCGCCGTTCTCATCCATGAGATTGACGAACTCGTACACGTTGTCGGAAAGAATCTCCGTCAACGCGGACTCGCCGAGCGTTGCGAGCAGCCGATCCGCCGACTTGGGACCGATGGTCGGAATCTGCAGCAGCGCCTGCCGCACAACCGCCCTCGAATCCTTGGGACGCCCCGGACGGACCAGTGACCACAGCGCCGCCCCACACTCCGGGCAACGGCGCCGGGAATCGTCCGTAAATGCGGCACGCGGAAGCGGATTGCCTTCCTCGTCGTGCAAGACCGTGCCGCAGTCCGGACACGCCGCCAGCTCCACACTTCGTACCGCGGAGCCATCTGCACCGCGGAGCCGTTCATGGAATCGCCGGGTGGCCACGGCCGACCGCCAGTGAAAGCCCATCCGCATGCGGACGCGGCCGATGACGTAGAACTCGGGAGCGCCGTCGGTCGCCGGCGCGCCCGCCATATCCCGCATGAGCAGGAGTTTCCGGAGGGTATCCGGACCATTGAGCACCCAGACACGGGCATCGGCGATCGTTTCCCGGATCTCCCGGCGCCATTTGTAGACTAAATGAGGCGGCGCAACGATCAGAAATCGGCGTGCGCCCTCGGCGTGCATGACCGCAGCCGTGGCGATCGCCATGATCGTCTTGCCCGTCCCCATTTCCCCATTGATGACCGCCGCCGGCTCGCCGGCGTCGACCAGCAGCTTGACCACCGCCTGAACGGCATCGCGCTGCAAGGGAAATGGCTGCCGCGCCAGTCCCTCCATGATGATGTCCCGGAACGGATCCGGCTCCCCGTCGTAGACGGGTGGATTCTGGCGGGCGACCGCCTCGAGCAGACCGTCACCGAAATCCTCGACGAACTGCGACAGTGCAATCACGTTTTCCATCGTGCATACCTCCGGTGTATTGATTGAAAAGAACCGAAGGCACGCCGACCCCACAGGGGCGGACGTGCCCCGGCAGGGTGGTGGAAGATGGATCGGCCGCCTGAGCGGTGCACCTCTGCCCGATCCGCAGGTGC
>REEU01000080.1 GCA_007694905.1 Gammaproteobacteria bacterium
GCCCTGCCCTGCAGCAGGACGCGACCATCCCACGGGTGGCGAAGGCCATAGGCCAAGCGATTGACCCAGATGTTGTCGCCCGGCTCGATCACGGGGGCCATCGACGGGGTCGGGACGTGATACACGTCGACGACAAAGGTCCGGACAACTACGAGCGCAGCAAACACCGGAAAACCCACGGCGATACAGAAGGAAGCGAGGCCGGGAGCATAGGCCCGCCCTGCCCTCTCGGCCGCCCGCCGACGGAGGGGTTGAACATAGAGCCGGTCAATCACGAACAGAAATGCATAGGCCAGCAGAACGAAGACGAAGGCGTTCATCTAGAAATCGAGTCCCCAAGCGCAATCTCGTAACCGCTGCCGAGCTCAAGACGAACACGGCGCCCGAACAGGCGCATGAGGTCGGCAAATACAGACTGGGCGCACATATACATGGCGTACGACAGAGCGCGATTCGCCGGAATGGGCGCAGCGAAGGTCTCCCAGTCGGCACGGGAAAACCGAAAGAGCCGCACGAACTCAGGCGTCCTCTCGGCCGCCACCACCAGTGGGCGGCCCAGAAAGATGAGCTGGCGGTCCTTCTCAACGGCTCTCTCAAAGACCTGGCAGACCGCGCGCGCGAGAATGGAGTACATACGCAGAAGTGCATCTTCGGAGATTTCACGGGGAAGCGCCCGGAGATAGACACCGCGCCCGCCGCGAGGGGCTGAGGCCGCAACAGAAGATGGCAATTGGGCAAAAAGCAGCAGACCTTGGCCGGCGCGTCGCGTGCCCATGAGGCGAACACTGAACGGTGAGCACCCAAGCTTCTCGGCGATGAGCCGCCGTAACGAAGACACAGACCGCTCCTCAGGTATCCGGCGAAGGGCCAGAAGACATGGCAGGCGGGCCGTCACGAAAATCTCCGAGCAGTTGCGTGTGATGAGCGGGCAACCAGAAACCGCGAGAGCTCGAAGGCGATTACGCCGTTCAGGAAAAAGCCGAGAACGACAGCCAGAATCTGTGCAAGCACCAGCGCTGAGAACGGGGTGGCGGACTGGAGAGTGATGGCGACGGCGGTCAAGGCGATGTAGAAGCAGGAGAAGGCCTGCACCAAGGCCAGGTCCGCCCTGGAGGCCTCATGGCGAATCAGCAGCGCATACCCCATGGAGGCACTGGCGCAGAACCACACGAACATGCCGAGCGCAGGATGGAAGGCGGCGCCGAGCATCGCGTAGAGAAAGGTGGTCACGACCTGGATGAGAACGTAGACAAGGAATACGGCCAGGCTCCAGCCGACGAGGCTGAACCGTGGATTCAGAGTGAGCGCCATGAGCCCCTTCCCATTGCGATGCCTAAGTTCAGTTTACGAAGCCGCCGGCAGAACGGGCCGACGGGAAAGCAGATCGGCGAGATTCTCCGCCGCTCGACGCTCCACACGCTCAATCCACTGCTGGCTGCAGCCGAACTGACGGGCAAGCGCGGCGCGCGGCGGGGGCGGATCCAAGGCCAACCGGCTATACAGCACCTGGGTCTCGAGCGGGCCCAGACCAGAGAGGCCGGAACGAACCAGGGAGATCGTCTCGGCAGTCTCCGCGGCCGAGTCGGGTCCAGGGGTGCAGGTGTCCTCTGCTTCCGGGAAATCCGCAGGATCGAGGCTCGCAGAACCGTAGGCGCGAAAATACAGTGCGACCGCCTTGCGGATACGGGTCGCGGCGAAAACATAGAGCCGGGGGCGGCTGGGGTGCTCCAGCGCATAGGCCTCAAGCGCGTCATAGAGCGCAAGCACAGACTCGTGGAGCAAATCGTCAAGCTGATCAGTGCTGGCGGCCGGCGCGAGAGCAGCAACCGCCCGGCGCACATAGGGCAGACATGCGGAGATGAGCTCGTTTCGAGCGACAACGTCACCACGATGCGCCGCAGCAATCAGCTGGCGCTCCCGAACCGGCTCGATGTAGTTCCCTGCGCTCACAGCACCTCCCGAAAACGACACAGCGCTAGAACATCACAGTCCGGGAAACGGGCAAGCAGACTTTTTTCAGAACAGACGGGCGGGACGAAAATTTGTCGTAGGACTACAAAGAAAACAGGGAGTAGTATTGGCGCAATGGGGAAATCGCCGGGGTGGAAGAGCGCTGTGAAGGACCGAACAGAAACAAAGCTCAAGCGCGCCGGCGAATTGAGAGGTGAGGACGTGCTGGGAGACAAAGCGAACGACGGGGGCGGCTCCGACGAGCTGATGGGGATGGCGGAGATGGGGGAGCTGCGCATTGAGCGGATGCGAGGCATCACGGTCGATGAGGCGCGGATGTGGCGCGGGATGCTGAGGGCCATCCACGAGCACACCAAAGAGACCTTCGATCAGGAGGCGAACATCGGTGCTCTCCCACTTACGGACGGGCAGGCAGTGAGCATGATGGATAGCCAGGGCCGCGTGAGCGGGTATCGGCTGGTTCAGATCAAGGAGATGCTCGAAACAAGCGCGGGCCAATTCGAGGCGCTGCTGGCTGAGAAACTGAGCGAAGGCGAACTCGAAGACCTTCGACACGAGTCGGTGTGGGCGATGGGCGACGTCGTGATGTTCTATGTCAGCGGCGTCCTGAGGCCCTGAGAGACTAACCGGGGGATAGGGTGACCGCGAGACCGAAGCGGGACTCGGCTTGGCGTATGGCATCGGCCAACGCCGGGCGCCATCTGTCAGGGACGGTCGGAAGCACGACAATCGGAGAACCCGAAAAAGCCAGCCCCACCATGGAGATCTCCTCCAGCAGGCGGTGGGTGATAAAGGCCTCGAGGGTGGCGTAGAGCGCGACCATCCTGGCAAGGCGTGGCGAGAGACCGGCGGAGGGGTCTTCCGGCAGCTGCAGGGCAAGCAGCAACGCAGCTGGATCCATATAGATGCGGCGTGGACGAGTGGTACGGGCCTGGGTGAAAGCGTCTGCTCCGCCTCGTACGACGACATCGCCAACGCGGGTGGCGAGCTGGCCGGCCGGGACGTCACCGAGATAGACCGCGCCGTGCAGACCTTCCGCGCAGAACACCGTGACCTCGGCAGCCGGTGGCAACCGGAGTACGGCATCGCCACAACCCACCACCGCGATCCGGCGGGTGTCCCGGGCGATCCTGGCGAAGTGAGAGCCCCGGGAACCGACAGCCGTCACGACGCAAGCCGCGTGACGTACCGCGGACGCCCAATCTGCATCGGTACGACCGGGTACCGCCAACACAGCCCCGGGAGGCGCGGACAACGCCTCGGCCGGCGTCGCGGCGAAGTAGAGGGAACCGTGGACGCGCCCGTTTCCAACCGGCAAGCCCGCGCAAAGCAGGCGCTCGGCGTGATCGGGGGCCGCGACACAGACGGCTGTGGAGTATTCAACGGACAAAGGTCTGGCCTGCAGGAGGCAGAGCTCGCCGTCGGGACTCAACAGCCATTCAAGCTCCTGGGGATGCGAGAAGGCCTCCTCGATGGCGAGAAACCTGCGGGCGAGATCGCGCAGCGGGTCATCCTGCAGCAGGAAACGCGTATGGGTGGTCTCACCGGGCTGGCGATGGAGGCACACGGCCCGGGGTGAATCGACGTTGTCCCGGGCCAGCAGGTATTCCTCGGGAATGGCGCTCGCCGAGGTCACGGAAGAAACATCGTCTGACACGCTCAGGGACATGATCGGAAAGGGGGCGAGGTCAACGGCCTGAGTCTGGGCAACGCCACCGACCCACCCTACCCCGCCGAGCATTGGCTGGATGGCCACCCACATCGAGGGTAGCCGGGTCAGACCAGCGGCGAGCAGCTCGTCCAGGGCACGCGGGGAAAATGCCGAGGCATAGACCTCTGATACCGCCCGGCCGAGCTCCGGCTCTGTGGCGACGGCGAGAAAAGAGCTGAACGTGCCGGCGAAGGAGTGCGCGGAGGAATCCTCCAGCTCGAAGCAGGAGCGCACGGCCAACGGCGACCCAGAAGACCGCGCCAATGTCTCACGGACGACGGCAAGAACCCGACGTAGCTCAGGAGGCAGTGGTTGGCGAAGAAGCGAGGCTTGCACGGTACGGAAGGCCTCCACGGTCAGCGGAACCTCCTCCGGGACCATGCCCACGGCGTGGCGCAGCGCGCAGCCGAAGTGACCAGCATCAAGGTGGCGCGTAGGAGGAACACGAATGCCGAGATCGGCGGCCAGCGTCGACAGCAGAAGGATATTGGCGAGCTTGGGACTGGGGGGTCCCACGCGTGTTCGAGTGTCCATGTCACCAGTCTATGGAGACTCTAGGAGAACCTGCGATATCGATCGCTGAATCGATGAAGAAACGCTGGATTCGATCGTTCCGTGCCCAGCGATATCGGTTCAAGATTCCACTATGAAGGAAGATGTGGTGATGCATCTGGTGGGGGCCTACCTGGCCGTGGCGGACCTGGGAAGAGTCCTCCCGGCAACCTCACGCGCATCCAAACTGGCCGAGGAGTTGCGGCTGGAGCTCGAGCGGGAATTGGCTGACCAGGCGCTTACATCGTGGCAAGCGACAAATGAACGGCTCCTCTTGGCGGACACGCGGAGCGGCCGCTGAGTAAGGGGAACCTTGAGGGGCATGTGGAGAAGCGGGGATGAGCTCAGCGCCCGTGCTGCATCACTCCGAGTAGCCGAGGCGCTCAAGTACGCCTGACAGCATATCGAGATCGCCGAAATAGCGGATACGGCAGACCCCAAGCTCAGAATCAATTTCAAAGGGCAAACCGATCAGCTCGCTCACACGGCGCTCGAGACGAAGGGTATCGGGGTCCTTGGAGGCCTGCGCAACAACAGGAGCGGTCACGGGAGAAGCGCTAGAGCCCGTCGCTGGTGGCCGCTGGGGCTGCGACGTACGGGACGAGGGCTTGGCGATCAGTCGAGCCAGGGCCCGTTCAGAAAGACGCTCACGGATGATCCGGTCCGCGAGGGCACGCTGGCGAGACATGGAGCGAACCGTGACGAGGTGGCGGGCTTGGGCACGGGAAATCCGACCGGCGGCAACGTGGTCCTGGACAGCCGGATGAAGGTCGAGCAACGCGAGCGTCCGAGACAGGTAGCTCCGGCCCTTGCCGGTGAGCCGAGCCATCCTCGAAATGCTCGGGCGTGTTCCTGGGGGGACGTCTGCCAGGCGCTCGGCGTAGAACTCCGCCTCGTCGATCGGATCCTCGAAGCCGCCGGCATAGCCGATCGAGATCAGCCGGTCGGCTTCCGCATCATCGAGCTGGTCGAGCACACGGACGGGTACACGCGGGAGACCGAGACGGAGCGCTGCCAAGTAGGGGCGGACTTCCCCAAGCACCTCCAGGCGCCCTCCCCTGCCCGGGCGAACCGGGATCGGGCGAGCGAACCCGAACTCGCGCAGGCGCCGTCGAACCCGAGGGGTGTCGGAGCACAGGACGCCCGGGGGTCGGCGCTCGCTGAGCGCGAGCTGGTCGATCGGTACAAAATCGCGCATCGCCTGCCCAAAAAACCGTGCCGCGCGGCACACCTATGATCGATCATGCATTTTTTTTAGCTATTAATCAATCAGATAGGGAGATTTAAGGGGGGCGAAAAAACCCCTGCGATTTATCTCAGGGCTCCGAGAATCGAGGC
Source organism: Gammaproteobacteria bacterium (assembly GCA_007694905.1). GTDB lineage: Bacteria > Pseudomonadota > Gammaproteobacteria > Pseudomonadales > Azotimanducaceae > SLTB01. Next base: position 5,573 of record REEU01000080.1, read on the forward strand.
CTCCGGCGGGGAAAAACCGCTGATGGCAAAAAAGGCCTTTTTTTTCTTTATTTTCAATTGGTTAAATCGAATGTTGCCCGGGGCAACACCAGGCCGGTTCCAGGGCCAAAATTATGGCTTTTCCTGGCGGTGAAACTGCTTGATCGCCTCCTCGAAATACCCAAGAAGCGCCTGAGGTGTCGCGCCGCTGTCGTGAGGAACGAACAGACTGAACCCCTTCGGATTCGTGGTGATGACCTGAAGATGAGGGCTGTCCTTGGGCCCAAACTGGGCAAGCGGCCCTCTGGCCCCTCCCCTCTTCTCCACGGAGGAAAGCAGACGCTTCATGACGACGGGACCGCTCAGAGGAGCCTCGCCCTTCTGTTTCGCTTCGCGCTGAATGATCGCTATCTCAGCCGCCTCGTCGAGCATCCGACTGCGGCTGAGCTTGGACTTGTTCATGGTCTGGAGAAGCTTCGGTCCCTGTTTGTAGGTGAGCTGACTCAGCTCCGCGAAACAGTCAACAATTGCCGGCGGGATCTCGGCGAGCTGCATGTAGCGCGAGACCGTGGACTTGTTGCGACCGACGGCCTCGGCCAAGGCGGTCTGATTGCCGCCGAAGGTCTCCTCGAGCATGCGCTTGTACGACAGGCCCTGCTCGTAAGCCGAGAGATCGTTGCGCCCGCGGTTCTCCGCCTCCATGGCCTTGAACGCCGAGATGTCGTCGGCGAGCTCGTCACGGACCTCGACCAGGTACTTCAGATCCGGGAACCCGTTCTTGCGGAGATACCTGACGACCCAGAGCCTGCGGACGCCGGCGATCACCTCAAAGGTCTGGCGCTTCTTGCCCGGCACGCGACGCACAAGCGCGGGCTGCTGCTGGCGCCCGACAGCCCTGAAGGCGGCGATCAGATCAGCGCAGTTTTCCACGTCAAGGCGATCATAGATCCGGTTGTGCTTGTCCCAAATCACGCAATCGTCGGGCTCCACCTCGAACTGCGTCGACGGCAGGCGCTTTCGGGACTTCAGATCGCTCAGGTAATCGAGACGCTCGTCTACCAGGTTCTGTGCAGGCTGCGGGTCCGACGCCTCACTCGTCTGGGCAACGTGGGCTGCCGCACTGAACAGCGAAGTTCTCTTTTTCTTGGCCATGGCCCTACTCCTAAATCCGTGCAGCTTTACGCAATGCTTGGGTGTGACTCGGCCAGGTCCGGCGCACACGGACCTCGATCTCAGAGTTCAACCGATCCAGATAGCGCAAACACCGTGAGTGAACTTCCCGCGTGGTCATCGCCTCATTGAGGTCGTACACCGACTGCATTTCCTTGGCCGCGTTATCGATCTCGGCAGAATCTCGCATCATCGCGCTGATCATGTCTTCCTCCGAGAACATCTGGCGCATCCCCTGCGTGATCTCCAGATGCGCGCTCTTGGCGTCATTCAGATTGTTCACCACAAAGACATTGAAGTGATAATACGGCGGCAGGCCCCGGGCATTCAGCGCGGAAATATTGTCGTAGCTCATCTCAAGAAACTGCCACGTGCTCGCGAAATCAATCACGGTGGGCTTGAGCGGGATGACCAGGCCGTTGGCCGCGTTCATCACGCTCAGCGACAACAGGCCAAGCGCGGGCGGCGGATCCAGAACCACACAGTCATACTCGTGCCACACCTGGTGGATGCCGCTCTGAAGGCGGTTAATGAGTTCCGGATTCGAGGACACCTCGGCCGCCAAATAGTAATCGGCGTTGTTGAGGGTCAGGCCCGCGGGAACGATGTCGACGCCGGTGAAATACGTCGACCTGACGCACTTCGAAAATTCGTCGAAAAGGTTAGACAGGTACTCCTCGAGGGAATAATCCAGTTCATCCTGGCCCGAACCCAACAACTGCTCCGGGGAAAGGGCAGGGTGGGCGCCAAACAGCGTCGATGCGCTCCCTTGAGGATCACAGTCAACGAACAAGACACGGTAGCCCTTGATCGCCATGTACTGGGCGAAGTGCACCGCCAGCGTAGATTTTCCCGCGCCGCCCTTGAACGTTTGAAACGCCAGCACCACCGGCTCTTCGTCCGGGGCGCGCCAGGGGAGGGTACCGAACACCCGACGGATCTCGTTGATGTCCTCAAGTGTGTATGCCCGTGGGCTTTCAGGTCGGCGCAACTTGCCCTCGCGCTGCTTGTCGCGAATCGCCTGCGGGGTACGCCCGACCATGTCGGCCACCTGCCCGATGCGCCAGCGCCGCTGCAAACGCTTCACACGATCCGGACTGAACGCCTGATCCTTCAGCGCCACCATGGTCTCGCGCATCAAATGCCGCTTGCGTGAGATAGACTTCAAGGTCTCCGCGCCGGCATTGTCCGGACGCCGCGCAACAGGCACCGTCAGGCCATAAGGCGCACGAATTTCCTCCCATTGATCCGCTGAACGATGCGCCGCATCAGGGGTGTCGGTGCCCATGGTTCCGCTCTCCGCTTATTTTCGAATATTCGATAGTTTACGCGGAAACTTGCAAAGTTGAAGGTCTTTGACTAGGCTTCCTCCTAGCGCCCCGCCAGGATCGGATAACGCAATGTTTCCGCACGTAATTTTGCGGTACCACAAGACTCCGATCTTTCGGGCCCGGTTGGCGTATCTCGGCCACGGGCGAGTCCAAGGAGAGAATCGCCTTTGTCTCCGTAGACTGTTTAACCCAGGGGAAAGAAAACGGGAGACAGGGTCGTGAGCACTACGGCGAAACACCAACAGGGTACTCCGATCGCGCTTCTGGACAGCCTCGAGAAGATCCAACAAAAATTCGAGCAGAAGAAAGCCCGTCAAGCACAACAGCTCCTTGAGCAGGGCTACACCCCCGAGCTCGTCCGGGAACTGGAGGCGGAGGCGAAGCCCCGCGACCCCGGCAAGAAAGTCTCCCCTCACAAGCTCGGTCGCGGCGCGACCTCAGCAAGGCTGATCGAGCAAGCCCAGCTCCAGCTGTTTGAGGGCGAGCAGCGCGGCGACTTCAAGCAGTTCAACATCGAGCCAAACTCAGAGTACCCGTCCCTGCTAGCGCGGGTGCCGGTCTTCGCGCCGGGTCAGCGCTCCAAAATGGCAGCGCGACTGGACAAAGACCTCGCCATGCACTTCGAAACAGGGTGGGGCAAGGGTCGAAAGTTCGGACCGCCGCTCACGATCTACGACGAGGACACGCTACTTGCCATTCTGGGGCTGAGGCAGCGTCAGCTCGTCGGGGTGGGCAGCAAGATGCCCATGCCGGTCATGCACCCAGGTAACCCGGCCGAGGAGACGAATGTCCAAGTGGTCTTTACCACCATAGGCGAGATCCAGGAATTTCTGGGCCTGACGAAAGGTGGCAGCGGGCATAACCGTCGCTTGGCATCCGTGAAGAGACTAGCCGGCGTAGTCATCGAGTTCACACGCGCCTCAGACCCCGCAATGAACAGCGTCATCAAGGGCGGCTCTTTCTCGACAAAGATCATCGATCTTGTGACCCAGGATCTGGAGAAAGAGAGCTGCCTGTACATCCAGCTACCACCGGTGATGGTGAAGTGGCTGTCACACTCCTACACCTATATCGAAATGGACGTGCGGCGTCACCTCACTGACCACGGCAAGGCGATCCACAAATTCCTGGCGAGCCAGAGAAACTTCAACGTCACTATCGAGAAGCTAAAGGAAATCACCGGAAGTCTGCTGCCGAAGAGGGAGTTCGTCAGAGTCACCCGTCAAACCATGAAGACCTTGCAGAGCATCGGGTGGTGTGAGTACAGCATTGACGGCAACGGACGTTCAAAGCCGCTTGTTCTGAAAGGCAGCAGGCTGCCCCGTAGAGGCGCTTCTCAAGCGGCAAGCCGGGACCTAGCGAAGTAGCCACGCCACCGAGCCGCGGGACGGTGAGGCGAAGGCCGCGCCGGTGCTGGCGCGTGCGTGTGAAAAAGGCCACCAATACCAGCGTCGGTACGCAGGCCCGCCATTGGCAGATGCAGCGCTGGGATTCGGCTCGCCGCTAACGACGATCCGTGTGAAATTGGCCCCCAACGAATTCCAATAGGCCCGCCAGGCGTTGAAAAGGACGATCCGTGTGAAAAAAGCCCCCGAAACCCACCCACAACATCCGGATCATCAGCCCTTACGTGTGAAAAAGGCCCCCAAGGCATGGTGCCACAGGCTTGATGCCGAACAGACAAACGCACTGCGTGTGAAAAAAGCCCCCGGCTTCGAGCCGATAAACGGCCCTCGAATGGGGTACAGATATCCACAGGCGCATGGCTTATTTCACATGCTGCGACGGCCCGGTTCACACGGAGTGGGGGGCCTTTTCACACGCTCTCGTGGACATTTTCACACCGAGTGGTGGCTATTTGTCCACGCAACGTAACTGGAGACGTGTTTAACCCACTGTTCTAACTTATCTTTTTCATGCTTCTCTCGGCCTGTAGTCTTCTCTTTTAGTCTTTTTCTTAAGTCTCTCTGTAGTCACCGCCGTAGTCCCGCCGGCCAAAGGATTTTTTTGAAAAGACGAAGACAGCAGACACCCCTCGTGCGACCGCGGCTGGTCAGAAACCCGAAAGCGGATACCCTCACGATCAGATACTCGGACATACAGAACCACGATGGCATCGACACTGCGAAGCTCATTCAGCGACTGCGCCGGCACGGTCAAGCGGGTGATCGCGCGAAACGACGCGACCGGCTGGGCGGTGATCGAGCTGGAGACCGACGGCGGTTCCGTAACCTTGATCGGCGGGTTGGCTTTCATAGACGAGGGTCTGCGCGTCCAGGCCGAAGGCGAATGGATCTGTCATCCCACCTTCGGCGACCAGTTCAAAGTCTCAAGCGCCAGGATGTTTGCGCCAGTCGGCAGCGCCGCGATTGAGCGCTTCCTGAAATCCGGGGCTGTCCGCGGCATCGGGCCCGTATTCGCCAAGAAAATCGTCGAGAGATTCGGCGACAAAACACTCGAGATCATAGAGCGGGAGCAATGGAGGCTGAGATATCTGAAAGGCGTGGGTCCGAAGCGAATCGACGCCGTTGCCGCCGGCATGACCGAGTATCGCGGGCGCATGGAGGTTATGTCTTTTCTGCACGGACAGCTCGGGCCACTCCGGGCTCAGCGGGTCTACGACAAGTACGGCAACGACGCACGCGACAAAATCGCAGCAAACCCCTACCGCCTCATCGATGAGATGGACGGGATCGGGTTCACGCTTGCCGACAGGGTCGCGCGAGACGTGGGCATCGGTCTGGAAGACCCGGCAAGGCTGCAGGCCGGCGTGGTCGCTGTGCTGAAAGATGCTGCCGCCCAAGGACACACGTGCGCGCCGTGGTCGAAGGTAAGGGCTCGCCTCGAGACGCTTTTAGGCAGTGAAACTCTAGCAGACCGAGCATTGGCTCAAACGGAGCGGGCACGCGAATGGCATAGTCTCGAGCACGAGGGCGAGACGTACCTGGAGCTGCACCGCTACCGCGCCTCCGACGAGCGGGTGGCAACCCTGATGGTACAGCTGGCAGACTGCGCCACAACGCTACCGGAGTTTGACGCAGCGAAAGCGCTGGAGTGGGCAGCAAACCAAATCCACATCCAGTTCGAGGAAGGGCAGGGCGCCGCGATACGGGGCGCGCTCGAGGAGAAGGTCTGCATCATCACCGGTGGGCCAGGCGTCGGCAAAACGACTATCTTGCGTGGCCTGCTGACGATCCTGGAAGCCAAGCGCCTCAGGGTGGCGCTGGCCGCGCCAACAGGCCGCGCCGCGAGCCGAATGTCCGAGAGCACGGGGCGCCAGGCGGAGACGATTCACAGACTGCTGGAGTACAACCCGAAAGCGGGCGGTTTCCAGCGTAAGGCCGATTCCCCGATTGACGCGGACGTGATCGTCGTCGACGAGGCCTCAATGATGGACCTCGCGCTCGCCAAAGCGTTGCTCGAGGCGACGCCGCTACCGGCCAGGCTGATTCTGGTAGGCGATGCCGACCAGCTCCCGAGCGTAGGGCCAGGAAACGTCCTGGAAGATGTGATCGAAAGCGGCCTCGTACCGGTGTGCAAGCTGACAACCCCCTACCGGCAGGCGGCAAATTCGCCGATCATCGCTAACGCGCACCTGATCAACCACGGAATCGTGCCAGACCTCGGCCAGAACACCACGGAGTTCGAGTTCATACCGACCGAGGACAAGCAGCAGACGGCAGAGACATTGATCGAAACCGCGTGCCGGCATCTGCCGGACGAGGGCGTCGACCCGTTCGCAGACCTGATGTGCCTCGTGCCAGTCAACAAAGGCGTCGCCGGTGTCGAGCAACTGAACAACGTCATGCAGCAGCGCCTGAACCCGCACGCAGCAGCCCAGCTGGAGCGCGGCGGGCGTCGGTACCGGGTAGGCGACAAAGTCATACAGACGAAGAACAATCGAGATCTGGGGGTGTTCAACGGCGAAGTCGGGCTGATCCGACGCATCGACACGACAGAGAAGATCGTGACCGTGATGTTCGATCACCGCGAGGTGCGCTACAGCTTCGGGGATCTCTCTTCGCTATCGCTGGCGTACTGTCTGACGGTACACCGGGCGCAGGGTTCTGAGTACCCGTGCGTGGTGGTGGCCGTGGACGTATCAAGCTCGATCTTGCTCACAAGGAAGCTACTCTACACGGCCGTAACCAGGGCCAAACAACGCGTCATCCTGATCGGACAGAAGAAGGCAATCCACATTGCAGTCAGCGAGGCGAGAGCCTATCGCCGTCATACTCTCCTGAAATCTCGACTCCAGAGCCAGCGGCAGCAAGCACGGCCAACGCCAAGCGAGTAAGGCAAAAAAAACCCCTGGGCGTTCAAGAGCGAAAACGCTCGGAACGTCCAGGGGGGTTGATCATCAACAGTAACAGAAAAAGGATAGTTCAAGCCGCATTCTGGCAATCAGGATCAATCATGATCTCATCGTCAAAAGCGATCTCACTTTCCTGGATTCTGGTTTCAACAGTGAGACGACAACAGCCAGTTTCCACATCGAGGGTAAACTCGCCAAAGCCGCCTTCATTGTTGTACCAGTCTACGCCGGAGCGCTCGAGGTAATCCTCGACGATGCGTTGGAAGGCGTCTGACAGAGACACGTCCTGACTCTCCCGGGTCGCACGATAAGCGCCGTTCTCATAGAAACTCCGATACGTCATACTCGGAACGCGAGGGGTATCGGGGAGCGACTGCAAGTCATAGGGCCCGTCGCCGGGAAATCGACACAACGCAGCATCGATCGTTCCAGAGTCACCGTAGCCGTCAAAACGAACGACCACTTGCTCGACACCAGAACCTCGAAGCGCTGGCAAAACCGCAGCAAGGTTGCTATGAATCCGCTCCTCCAGACGGTCCTCCGCCTCAACGGTAGGGCGTGGGCTCGACGAGCGCATCGCCTGTTTGACCCCTAGCAGCGCGTGGATGTGTTGGACAACGTCCTCAGGGGCCGACCGGTTGAAGCGCCCTTTCACCTGGCTGATCCTCACCGGACAGTCGGGGTCCTGATTAAGACCTAACTGGACCGTCCAACGCTGCTTGTCCACGAACACAGCCGCGAGCGCCATGTAGCCCCGAGTGAGGCTCGTACAGTACGAGGCGACACAGTGGCGTTGACGGAGGCCTTCCATCCCAAGTCGGCGACTGGACTGGATAAGGTAGCCGGGGAAGCGCTCAGCGAGATGGCGAGCGTACTCAGACACATCGAACTGAACATTATCCTCAGCGAGCCTCCCCAGCGTCTCTGCACGCGACAACGTCTCGTGCTCCATCTTCCAGCGCTTGGGTCTCCAACCCAAGTTGATTCGACGACCTCGGCGTTTCGCCATGCGGATAACATCATCCACCTCAACACCTTGCATCTTGAGATGATGGTATGCGACTGCGAATCCTACGAGCTTGTGCTTCTGCCCAGAGAGCGCGCTGGCATCCAGAATCGTTGCCAAGGCTGTCGGGGAAAGGTGCTCACGCTCAAGGAGATCCACCAGGGGCGCGGACACCTTGTGAGGCAGTGATGACAGCGTAGCCAGCATTTCGTCGTTCAGCAGTTCACTCCTCATGACTAATCTCCTCACGACGTGCCAAATGACCACGAGGTTGATCGAGCAGGCGACTGCGTGACATCCAGGGCTTGATCGGTAGCAACTCCAGCCATTCAGACAGGGAGGGTATCCGACCCATATCTTCGATACAGTGCTGCTCAAGGATGACGCGAACAGGTACCTTTTTTCCATCAGTGTTGGTGATGGTGACGCCAAACACCCGTTCACCCTCGAAAATGCCCTCAGCATGATGACGAACTGCACGGTGACGGTGGTCGGCGATGAAAGCCTTGCTGGCATCCATCCATTGATGCAGCTGAACGTAGTCATCCGGCTTTCCACCGAACACGCGAGCTGAACTTACTGCATGGTAGTAAGCATTGGCCATGGTTTTCTCCTATCGAAGGCCGCAAAACAATTACCTCGCGAGGAGCGGGGTGATGAAACGCGGCACGGGATACCCGAGAACTCGGGGTGGGCGAGATGCCCGAAAAGCAATCGCGTAAACGCGATCAGAAAAAACTCAAAAAACCTTTCTTGAATGCCCCGGAATGGACCCTCAAAAAAGGCCTCTCGAAGAGAGGCAAAAAGGGGGGGTCAGATCATGCCGCGCTCGGCCATCGAAACAATGCTGGTGCCGACAACGAGATGATCGAGCACACGGATATCCAGTAGTCCAAGTGCAGCCTTGAGGCGGCGCGTGATCTGCTCGTCTGCGGTGCTCGGCTCAGGATCTCCGCTAGGATGTCCGTGAGTAAAGATGCAAGCCGCAGCAGAGCGCGCAAGCGCTTCTTTGACGACCTCGCGGGGATGAACTGAACAACCGTCGATCGTTCCACGAAACATCTCAACGTAGTCGATAAGACGGTGACGGTTATCCAGGAAGAGGGCGGCGAAGACCTCATAATCGAGATTCGCGAACCTGAGCCGAAGGAACTGGCGCACCGAGTTCGGGCTTTGCAACACTGGTTGCTCAACCAGATCATGCACCAGGTACGCAGCGGCGCTGGACGTCACCTCGTTGGGGGTGGCGGTACGGTAGCGCCCGTTTTTCCCGCGAACGTAGAGAGCTGCGGTTCCGTCATTGATGAACCTCGCCATCTCAAATACCTCCCGAGAAGGGGACGACAACTGGCGGTGCAAACAAAAACCCTGCGATGGCAAGCTGCTCGCTCGTCCGACGTATCGGCTTGGCTTCAGCAAGACGCTGGACTCGGAAACGAGGCCAGTCCTCGGGGGAACAGTCCACGCCCGGAAAAACCCAGAGGGTGGAACCGTGGGGAGAATCGCAGAGGTCCTCAGCGCTGAACATGCCAGCAAAAAGCACCTGGTCGTAAGTCACACCGAATGCTTGCAGGATGGACAGTGCGCGATCGATGGAGGGATTGGTATTTACAGGGACCAAAAAATAATCCATGTCGGTAACTCCTATGAAAACTCTGGCGAGGGCGATTGACCCGCTCCAGATTGAAGGCTGCAGGCAGCCAGAACTGACGAAATCGCCAGAAAAAGATCACGAAAACGCGATCGAAAAAACCGAAAAGCCTTTTTTCATCGGGCCACTAGCCGGATGAAAAAGGCCTCTCAGGGAGAGGCAAGATCGAGGTAGCGAGGTGCGGCAGTCGGCGGTAGCTATGCGCTGCCAATCAAATGACCAGAGCGCCCACGGGACATCGGATGCTGGAAGATGCTCGACGGCGGCAGGTCAGGGGGGAAAAGAACCACCTTGCCGTAATCGTCAGGTACGAAAATCCAGCCACCCGTACCGTTCTCGTGGCGGTACTGGCGGGCTTCGAGCTCGCACTCGAATTCAAGAAAAACTTTCATGTTGTGACTCCGAAATGAAAGCCATCGATGGGCTACGGTGAAACACCGTTGAGACCTTTGGCGTAGGGGCAGGAATATCCTGGTGATCAGGCCGGTATCAGGGCACCGACGTCAGAGACGGTGGCCGCTAAAGATGTGGGCTGAATCACAAGGTCGTAGGGGTGCATTGCCGACCAACTCTTCTGCAGGTCGGTCGACAACAGGCGTCGTTCGTCCACGACGGAGGTGACGTTACGCTCAACCAGCCGCTGCTCTAGCGTCTCGCGGTCCGCGAGGAGAAACACCGATCGGAAACCGAAGCCCTGAGATCGGGTCCAGCGGGACAGCTTGTACAGAGCATGCGGTGTGCAGACCACAACGGCTGCCATGGAGGATTGCGTGGCGACCAGAACAGAGGCTTTGGTGGTGCCATAGAGGTGACCGCAAAACGCAGTCCACTCAAGAAAGTCACCACGCCGCGCCTGATCAGCAAACCCGAGTTGCGACACGAAGTGATAGTCGCGTTCGGACTCTCCAGGGCGGGGAGGGCGGGTTGTTGTGGTAACAACCTTTGACAGCCCGAACTGATCGACGAGGTGTTTGGCAAGGGTTGTCTTGCCACTGGCACTCGCTCCGCAAATGGCGATGAGTGTCATTAGGGATCTCCTATGAAAACGGCTCCGAAAGAAGCGTGTGCCAGGCCTAAAAAGGACAGACGGGCTTCAGTCGGAGCCGGGGGGGGATTACGATAACGTGCCGTTTCGCAAAGCGCGGGACAGGTACCGCTCGTGCGGGATGACATACAGACGGGCCTGGAAGGCACGAATGAGCTCCTCGCAGCGCTCTCTTGCCTCTGGATCCTCCAACATCGGGAGACCTTCAGCGAGCTCGTC
>REEU01000086.1 GCA_007694905.1 Gammaproteobacteria bacterium
CCCCCCCCCCCCCCCCCCCCCCCCCCCCCCCCCCCCCCCCCCCCCCCCCCCGAATCCCTGAGTTATTCCAGGGAAGGGTGAATCAAAGACGCTCCCAAAGTCCCTCGAAACTTGGCTCATCTGCTGAGACCATCGCCGATGCTTCGCGAACGTGTTCGACCTGGCGGAACTCGAACTGATTGAACCCGCTTCTGCTGTCGACCTGCTTCGTCAGCACAACAAGCACCTGCTCATCGTGACGCAGCAGCATGACCTTCTGGCGATCAGCCCATTGCACCCTGGGTGTCAACAGCATCGCCGGCTGACCGATGGCCTTCATGGCCGGCAGCATCAATACCCGCTGCCGCGCATTCTGACCGGCTACCCTGGCCAAGTAGGGCAAGGCACTCGCGCTGAGCAATTCAATGCCAACCTCAGGTTTGCCCGCAGCCATACGAACCCAGCGAATAACCCCGACCATCCACTGGTCACCACCCTTTTCCCGACGTACTCCGATGACTTCACCGCTGTGTAACGGAGCATCCGCATCCTTGGGCCACCGCAGGCAGTAGCCGCGGGGGCTGGCGTTGATCGTCTCGACGCGATAGTGAGGCGGCAGCGGCTCCGGTGCCGTCTTCGTCATCTGGTGATCACGGACGTGGACGTCGATTTGCGTGACCGCTTCTGCCGACACCGCACCAGGATCGTAGACGCTGTCCCAGATGTCCCTGCTGCGCTGCTGCCGTTCAGTACGCCCGTCGACGAAAGGGTTACCTGTGTCCTGCGCCAACGACGCAATCTCACCGCTCGGAGTGAGCCCATCGAAGTCCTCATCTCCGGCCACATGCCTATGGGTGGCGTCGAGACCAATACTTACCAACAGGGTCTCCCGGCTGTCGATGCGCATGAAGCTCCGGCTCTGCGCCTGCCCCCAGGTCTCAGTCAGGTGCAGCAGCAGCGTCCGTTCTGCCGGCAGCGTGGGCAATTCGAGTTCGTTCTCCAGCGCCTTGACGAGTTCGCGCACGTCCAACCCGAGCCATCGCATCGAAGTGGATACGCACTTGTCTCGGTAAACCGGGCCGGCGTCCTCGGCCGGATTCACCGCCAGCAGGCAACGCTCAGGCACACCCGGAGCCAGATCGACGTGACACGCCCAGCCAGGCATACGCCGATAGAGACCATCCAGGTCCCGTTGATGCAGCTGATTGAGTCCCGCTGCAGCGAATAGGAGGCAGCTCAAATAAAGGTCCCAGACCGTAAACGTCCGGCCTTCGAGCTCGATGCGTTCCAGCTCGACGCCCTGGTCCTGTGCCAGCAGATACAGGTCGTGCACAGACTTCCAGAAACCAGCCCTCGGCGTCTGGTAGAACAGGCTCGCCAGCAGCAGGTTGTAGCGCTGAGAAGCCAGCGCGCCGCTGACGGCCCGTGCGATCTGAGACCGTGACTCCAGGCGATCGCGGACGGTCTCAGTTCTCGAGTGCAATGCCACAAGGGTGTATCCGGACGTGATCGACGTCGTCATGCTTTCGAGCAGGCGTGCCACCTGCCGCGGCTGCGCTGCGAGGAGGCCACCCTTGCCGAGGTGCTGACGCTGCAGGCGGTCACGAACGTCCTGCCACACGGGGATGAGGCGATCGAGCAGCTGCAGCCGTCTGGCAGCAGGCATCTGCACCCGGTTCAGTTCGACAACGGCATTGAACAGCGCGCGCGTCGTGGCGCCGGTATTCGCACGCGGCAGCTGCTCGAGCCAACGGGCCACCGCTGGCACATTCAAGGCGAACGCGCTGTGACTCGAACGGTCCTGCTGCGGAAGCGTCGAAAGCTTGATAGGTGGCTGGGACATCAACTCTGAATCACCGCGAGACAGCCCATCGGCGTTAAGGTAGACATTGCCGCAGAGTCGAGGGCCAATGTCGAGCGCATCTCCGACCAAAGTCACGACCGGCCCGACTGACGGAATGTAAACGACGTGTTAGCTGAGGCGCCCCCCGGTCGCCGTGATGCGGCGCGCGCAGTGCCGGATACCCTCGGCCATGCAGCAGATAGGGCCCGAGAGCAGGACGAAACTGGGCAACAGAGCGAAGGTCGCCCAGGGGCAACGGAATGCCAGCGTCCGGAGCCCCGGACGTGCGAGTCCCGCCGCGACAATGTCTATTGCAGGGTGAATACTGTTTGGCTCTAGTGTCCCGAACCCGAAGTTCGTAACACTGTGAGCTTGACTGCGGTTCGGACACAAGGCGCGCCGAGGAGGCGTATCGGGAATACGTCGACGAGGTGCAACGCGGTGTCCGGGCCGCAGGCAAGCTCCGGCATGCCGGAACACCGGAGGGCGTGGCCTGTATGGCCGCTCGCCACGCCCCCTGGAGCTCCCGCCTTAGGCTCTATGACCCTGCCTTTCAAATCCTGTAGCGCAGCACTGCAGCCAGGGAGCCGCCACCGGGAATGTCAGCCTTGCGCTCGCCAATCACCTTGCCCCCCATGGCCAGGGTCCGACCCGCAATTTCATCGACAATACCGTAGGTATCAGCGCTCTCCTGATCAGCAAACGTGACCTCACCTGTGTTCTCATCGATGCGGCCAATGACGACTTCATCGATATCCACCATCAGGGTGTCGATGGCACCGAAGGTGGCGGCACGTGCGGCCATGGCCACGTCGCTTGTTGCCCGCCCGTCATTCTCGCGTTCGCTGAACAGGGCCTTGAAGGCTTCGATGGACTTCGCATGGCGCTGGTCGAGAATGGGGCGGGCGGACGCGGCGAGCTCATGCTCGGGAATGCGGACCGGACTGGTCTCGATGGCCTGCGAGGCAAATTCCGAATAGGTGTTGACCGAGGTGTAAATTCCCAGCAGCGGCTCGGCTGCTGCCAGAATCAGCGGCTCGTGGCGACCAGACAGAAGCGGACGCAGCGCCGCATCGATCATACGACAGAACTTCCGCAGATAGACTTTCTGGCCTTCACTGCCGTGCTGGCGGCCTGAGGAGTGTGAGCGGGTATTGACGGTCGCGGTCCCCACCGCTGACGCCGCATCCTTGGGCATGTTAGGCACCCGGATCTCGGCGGCCGGCATATCGCTGAACACTTCGATCAGGCGCACTTCATTTTCGGCCAGGGCCAGGACGAACGCATGCTGCTCGACGCTCACCGCGCGAATCAGCGGCTTCAGATGAAAGCGGTCAGCCACCTGCACCATGGCAGTCAGCTTGTTCGGCAGTCGATAGCTGCGATGCGAGTCCGGCGTCGCAAAGATCGCCAGACTGTTGGCCTGATACTTCCAGAAGTCCTCATCTTCGGAGACTTCTTCGAGCTGCTCTACGATTTCCCAGCGCTCCCGCTTGTCGACACCGGCCTTTTCCAGCTGGCCGTCGGCTTCCTTGATGAGGTTGGCCAGCACGATGGCGGCCTCGCCGATATGCTGCGTCTGGGGTGTTGTCTGCAAATAGATGGAGACACTGGCCCGATTGCGCTCGGCAAACAGGGTCTGGATTTCGGGCAGAGTCGGAATATCTACGTGGAGCATCTCGTGTCTTCCTTCAAATCAGAATCGAAAGGTGGTCGCCTGACATTGTAGGCGCTTCAGCAGGCAACCGGGCGACCGATGCAACGCCCTCGCCACCTCCCAGACCCGGCTGGCCGGTGATAGGCTTCGCGCTCGCCGTTCTGGAGAGGGGGCAAGCGCATTGAAATCCATCACCCGACTGCTGGTTGCAAACCGTGGCGAGATCGCCGTACGCCTGTTGCGGGCCGGCGCCGAGGCCGGGCTGGAGACGGTCGCCGTCTATGCGGAGGACGACGCCCGCTCCCTGCATGTGCGCAAGGCCGATCGCGCCATTGAACTGACCGGCAGGGGTGCCCGAGCCTACCTGGACATCGAAGGGATCATTGCCGTCGCCCGCGACAGCCGCTGTGACGCGCTGCATCCGGGCTACGGCTTCCTGTCCGAGCATCCCGGGCTGGCACGGGCCTGTGAAGCCGCCGGGATCACCTTCGTCGGTCCCGACGCCGCCATGCTGGAGCTGTTCGGCGACAAGACCCGGGCGCGGGCCCTGGCGCGGGAGCACGACGTGCCCCTGCTCACAGGCACTCAGGGTGCGACAACCCTCGAGGAGGCCCGCGCCTTCCTCGCCGATCTCGACGGCGCAGCCATGATGATCAAGGCCGTGGCCGGCGGTGGCGGACGCGGCATGCGGCCGGTGTACGGCGCGGACGAACTGGACGCGGCCTGGGAACGTTGTGCCTCCGAGGCCAAAGCTGCATTCGGCAACGGGACGCTCTACGTGGAGCGCTACCTGGCGCGGGCCCGCCACATCGAGGTGCAGATCATCGGTGACGGCCAGGGCGGCGTGACCCATCTGCACGAACGGGAATGCACGCTGCAGCGCCGGCATCAGAAACTGCTGGAGCTCGCACCCAGCCCCAGCCTCACCCCGGGTCTGCGCAAGCAGATCATCGACGCCGCGCTGCGCATGGCGAAGGCCGCCGACTATCGAAGCCTCGGGACCTTCGAATTCCTGCTCGACGAGGATGGGAAGACCTTCGCGTTCATGGAGGCCAATCCGCGCCTGCAGGTGGAACACACCGTCACCGAGGCAGTCACCGGCATCGATCTCGTGCGCGCCCAGCTGGCGATTGCCGGAGGGGCTTCACTGTCCGATCTGGATCTGGATGGCGATCGCCGCCTGCCCCGCGGCTTTGCGGTGCAGGTCAGGATCAACACCGAGCAGATGCGCGCGGACGGCACGACGCTGCCGAAGGGCGGCACCCTGACCGCGTTCGAACCACCGACCGGGCCGGGGCTGCGTACGGACACCTACGGCTATGCGGGCTATGCCACGTCACCGAGCTTCGACTCCCTGATCGCCAAGGTCATCGCCCACGCGCCGGATGGCGACCATGCTGATGCCATGCGCCGGGCAGGACGGGCGCTGGCGGAGTTCCGGATCGAGGGCGTGCCCACCAACGCGGCGCTCATGCAGGCGCTGCTCCGCCATCCGGACGTGCTGGCGAATCGCATCCATACCCGCTTCGTCGAAGAGCATGCTGCCGAACTGGTGGCCAGCGCTGAAACAATGCCACGGCTCTGGTTCGAATCAGATTCCGCCGCTTCGACGCCCAGGCGTGGCGCCGGCGCCCAGGTGGATCGCTCTGATCCTCTCGCCGTGCTGTCCTACGGCAAGGCAACGGACGACGCAGTGAGCGCCACCCTCGCCGAAGCTCCGTCCGGCACGACGCCAGTACCCGCGCCCATGCAGGGCACCATCCTTTCGCTGAACGTCGCCGAGGGCGACGCCGTGGCCGCCGGCAACGAGCTGCTGATCCTGGATGCCATGAAGATGGAACACGTGGTCACCGCCCATGTGAGCGGCATCGTGCGCGCCATTGTGGTGGCGTCAGGCGAGACCGTCATGGAAGGGGTGGCCCTGCTGTTCATCGAGGAGTCGGAAGTTGACTCGGCCCTGGAGGACGCCGCCACCGAGTTCGATCTGGAGTTCATCCGCCCCGATCTCGCCGAGGTGCTCGAACGCCACGAGATCGGGCTGGATCACCGCCGCCCCGACGCGGTGGCCCGACGGCGCAAGACCGGCCAGCGCACCACCAGGGAAAACGTCGACGATCTGGTCGACCCAGGCAGCTTCGTCGAGTACGGCCCGCTGGTCATCGCCGCCCAGCGCCGGCGGCGCCCGGTGGCCGAACTGATCGAGCGCACGCCCGCCGACGGCATGGTCGCCGGCATTGGTCGCGTCAACGGCACCCTCTTCGGCACCGAGCGGGCTCAGTGCGCCGTGATGTCCTACGACTACACCGTGCTCGCCGGCACCCAGGGCACCATGAACCACATCAAGAAGGATCGGCTGATCGAGATTGCCGAGCGCTCGCGGCTGCCGGTGGTGTTTTTCACCGAGGGCGGCGGCGGTCGTCCCGGGGACACGGACGGCACCGGCGTCGCCGGTCTCGACTGCCTGGCGTTCTGGTACTTCGGCCGGCTGTCCGGTCAGGTGCCCATGGTGGGCATCACCTCCGGGCGGTGTTTCGCCGGCAATGCCGCCCTGCTCGGCACCTGCGACGTGGTCATCGCCACCGAAGGATCCAACATCGGCATGGGCGGGCCGGCCATGATCGAGGGCGGCGGACTCGGCGTTTACCGACCGGAGGAGGTAGGTCCCCTCGATGCCCAGCGTGCGAACGGTGTGGTGGATATCGCGGTGGCGGACGAAGTCGAAGCGGTGGCGGCGGCGAAGCAGTATCTGTCGTACTTCCAAGGCCCGGTGTCCGATTGGGAATGTGCGGATCAGCGCACTCTGAGGCACCTGATCCCGGAGAACCGGCTCCGCGTGTACGATATTCGCCGCGTGCTGCACACGCTTGCTGACACGGACTCGGTCCTGGAACTGCGGCGGGACTGGGGATTCGGGATGATCACCGCCTTAGCGCGCATCGAGGGTCGACCCGTGGGTGTCATCGCCAACAATCCGACTCACCTCTCCGGTGCGCTGGACGTGGAGGCCTGTGACAAGGGCGCACGCTTCCTGCAGCTGTGCGACGCCTACAACATTCCGGTGGTGAGTCTCTGCGACACGCCCGGCTTCATGGTCGGACCGGAGGTCGAGCGGCAGGGTTTGGTGCGTCACGCCGGGCGTATGTTCGTCACCGCCGGCAGCGTGACCGTGCCTCTCATGGCCTTCGTGCTGCGCAAAGGCTACGGCCTCGGCGCCCAGGCCATGACCGGCGGCAGCTTCCGGGCGCCCTTCTATACCCTCGGCTGGCCCACCAGCGAATTCGGCGGCATGGGCCTGGAAGGCGCGGTGAAACTCGGCTATCGCAAGGAACTCGAGGCCATCGAGGATCCGGAAGAGCGACGCACGAAGTACCAGGAAATGGTCGATCGCATGTACCAGCGCGGCAAAGGCGTGAACATGGCATCACATTTCGAGATCGACGATGTCATCGATCCCGCGGAAACGCGGCGCTGGATCATCGCCGGACTCGATGCCAATCCCCTGCCCCACTGGCGCGACATCCCCCCGAAGCGGCCATGCGTCGACACGTGGTGAATCGCGAGCGAAGCTCGCGATTCACCGTGGGAGCGTCCAGGCCGCGCGCAGCGCGGACGGACCGAGCTCTGGGCCTGGCGCTTCGAATCTGGACCAGTCCGCGCATCGCTGCGTCGCCTTCGGCGCCTGCAGTCTCCCACAATGCTCCGTTCGAGGAGGCCGCTGTGGGAGCGTCCAGGCCGCGCGCAGCGCGGACGGACCGAGCTCTGGGCCTGGCGCTTCGAATCTGGACCAGTCCGCGCATCGCTGCGTCGCCTTCGGCGCCTGCAGTCTCCCACAATGCTCCGTTCGAGGAGGCCGCTGTGGGAGCGTCCAGGCCGCGCGCAGCGCGGACGGACCGAGCTCTGGGCCGCGATCCGAGCGTAGATCACACTAAGCAGCAACAGGAGTCCAACGATGAGCAACACCCCCGAGTGGTTCGAACAGGGCCTCGCCGCAGCAGGCACACCGGCCGAAGTGACCGTGGCCGGCGCGCGCATCTGCTACGAAACCTGGGGTGAACGCGACCGTCCGGGCGTGATTCTTATCCACGGTTCCAACGCCCACCGGCACTGGTGGCGCTTCGTCGCCCCCTTCCTGGCAGATCAGTTCCGGGTCGCCGCCCTGGACCTCTCGGGCAACGGCGATTCCGATCACCGGGAACGCTACGACGGTCCCACGCTGGCCGCCGAGGTCTGGGCCGTGTGCGAAGCTGAACTCGGCCCGCGCCCCATGGTGGTGGGTCACAGCTTCGGCGGCTTCGTTGCCCTGGAAACCGCACACCAGTACGGCTCGAAGATGTCCGGGGTCATTTTCAATGACTTCACGGTGAGCCCACCGGAGCAGTACACCGAGTGGGGACTCGCCGCGGAACGGGAACGCCGCACCGAACCCCGCCGACTGCGTGTCTATCCAGAGCTCGATGCCGCCCTGCCCCGCTTCCGCCTGCTTCCCGAGCAGCCCAACAGGCATCCTGAGGTGCATACCTGGATGGCGCGCCAATCCCTGAAGGAAGTCGAAGGCGGCTGGACCTGGAAGTTCGATCCAGGCCTCTTCGATCACCTCGAGATGGGCATCGACCAGCGCGACAAATTCATCGGCCTCAAATGCCGCTCCGGCGTGATTCTCGGCGAGCACAGCGCTGATGACGGCGCCCGCAGCGGACCCTACATGCGTGACCTGACCGGTGGCCTGCTTCCGATCATCGAGATCCCGAACACCCACCACCACATGATGTTCGAGGAGCCCATCGCGCTGACCATGGCCATCAAGGGGCTGCTGCTGGCCTGGATCGCCGAGGACGGTCGCGAGGCCATGCACAAAGCGCTCGCTGCAGCCAAGGCATGATCCGCGACGACGACGTCACACGCCCGCTGCGAGCAGCAGGTGGCCGGCGATGCTGAGGCAGGTGACCACACCGAGCATCGCCAGCGCATAGCCGGGGCCCCAGCGGGCGATCTCGCGAGCCCGCAGTCGGTAGCGGCCGATCAGAAACAGATTCATGCCCGACAGCGGCGCCACTGCGGTCCCGACAGCCCAGCCGGCCAGGAAACTGAAGGCCAGTAGAGAATGCTCTGCACCGGCCGGCAGCAGCGCACTGCTCAGCGCGGCAATGGAGATCAGCGGATGCATACCGGCATAGGCCGCCAGGATGATCAGCCCTGTCGCCAGCGGATAGACGACGAGCGGCACCGACGCCGGCAGCAGACCCACAGCCTCGAGCTGCAGCGGAAGCCATTGGGAGATGCCGTAGGCGAAGACGCCCGCGGCAAGAAACAGCACCACCTGAGAGGACGTGGCCGGTAGCGTGCGCGTGAGCAGCTGCTGCAGCAGGACCCGCGGTTCCATGCGTGGCATCAGCAGCAGCGCCAAGGGCGGCGTCACGGCTGCCACGATCACGACCATGGGCATGTCGGCCCGTACCGCCTTCAGCACCAGCGCGGCCCCGAGCAGCGCAAAGGTCAGCCTCAGCGCACCACGATCCGGAGTGAAATCCGGCAGCGGCGCCTCAGGATCCAGGCGAATGACCTCCCGCGCCGTGAGCATGAAGGCGCACAGGGCGCCTAGCATGCCCAGGGGAATGAACAGACCAGCGCGAGCGTCCGGCGCGTAGGTGTGAGCCACGGCAGCCGCGACGAAAAATGGCGACCAGAACGCCGCAGCGCAGTAGACCCGCGCCAGCAGAATCGCTTCCCGTCGCCCCAGCGTGCCGTCCCGGGCCATGCGGTCGCCGGCTATGGCCACCATGGACATGTTGATCACCGCCCCGATGAGATGGATGGACAGCATGGTCCGCCAGAGCCTGCCGCGACCGCGGCTGCCCGCCGCAGGAACCACAGTTACGGCGTCGCCGACCAGCGAGAGGAAGGCGACGCCAAGAAACAGGGCAATAATGGGCAGATTGATACCGCCCATGGCCACCGGATCGAAGCCGGCACCGAGGGCCAGGGACCAGATCGTCGCGATGACACCAGCTGCGGTCAGGATCAATGCCAGACGCCGGGTCGCGGCATCCACCTCGGCGAAACCCAGTATGCCCGCCAGCCAGATGAGCACTACCGCGGGCCCCCGCGGCAGCGGTGTGAACGCGCTGGCCAGGAACGCCAGCAACGCAGCCAACAGCAGAGCACCGAGACGCGGACTCATGCCGCCGCTACGAAGCCGCAACAGGCGGCCACGATCACCGCGTGCGGCTCACACCGAAACCGGATCAACTCGTCAGCGGCTGCGCATCCCGCGCCAGCCGATCGGCAACGATTCTGAACACTGCGGGCGAAAGCCCAAAGCCGAAGTGGGTAGTTTTCACTTCTACGTTCTCGGCCAGCGCCTCGCCATGATCGACGCATGCCTGCCAGCTGACAACTCCATCCAGGCGCGAGTACAGGGCGTGGATCGGCACCGCGAGGGGTTTACGTGCACGTTCGGCCACTGCATCCTCGATGGCGTCGAGATCCTCGCCCTGCAGGCGATAAAACGGCGCCAACCGGGTGTATTTCGGACCGCCGATCACGGGACTGCCAAGCGTAATCACCCTTCGGATCACCTCAGGCAGTTCCCGCGCCGCCTCCCGCGCCAGATAGCCACCCAGACTCCAACCCACCAGCGCCACCGGGGCACCGGAGCGGGCAGCCTCCTCGGCGGCTCGATCCGCAAGCCGCGGTATGAGCTCGGGGACGTCCCCGTCATTGCGTCCGATGCCCCAGGGTCGGGCATCGTAGCCGCGCGTTTTCAGGAAGCGCTCCAGCGGTAGCATGCTGACCTCAGGGGCCTGCCAGCCAGGACACAGCAGCACAGTGCCACTGCCCCGAGGCATACCGGCGAGCTGTTGCCACTGTGTGGCCAGGCGCAAGCCCTCGAAGCCGCTGAGCCCTTCGCCGAAAAGGGCCCACAGAGGCGGCCGGTCCGGAATGCTCATGACGGATGCTCCGTGATCCAGGTGTAGCGACTATGCCCGACCCCTTGCCGCGACGCAGCCCGAACGCCGGCACAAAGCGAGCCAAGCGCGGCTGAGTATTCAGTTGGATGCGCGGTTCGACGCGGCGATACGCTGGATATCGGTCTGCCCAGGTTCGGCCCGCAGGGCTTCGCACAACGAGCATACAGACTGCCCGGTCCCGGGCCAGATCAGATCCGGCGCCACCTCCGCTGCGGGCTCGAGCACGAAGCGTCGTCCCAAGGCGCGGGGATGAGGGAGCACGCAGTCGGCTTCGTTACAGCGCACGTCCGCGAACAGGAGCAGGTCGAGATCGAGCGGTCGTGGCGCATTGCGGACGCGCGTCGCAGGACGGCCAAAGTTCCGCTCCAGAGCCTGCAGCATCGCAAGCAGACCACGGGGCGTAGCCCACTCAGGAGTATCGGGCACTGCGCAAGCAATCACCGCATTGACGAAGTCAGGCGAATCCGGCGGACAGTCCAGCGGCCGCGATTGCCATAGCGAGGATGCGCGCCACGCGGCGCCGCCCAGACGGCGTTCGAGCTGCAGCAATGCTGCCTCCACGGTCCGGAGCGGGTCGCCCAGGTTGGAACCGAGCGCCACGAGGACGCGAGGATCAGTCACGGAACGATGCGCCTTCGATCACGGCCGTTCGGTGGGATCCTCGGGTGTATCGAAGTCCTTCAGCGCTTTGAGCAAGGCTCGACAGGTGACCTGACCGACCAGAACGCCCTCGCTATTCACCACCGGCAACCGCCGTCGCTTGCGCTCCAGCATGCACTTCCCGATCACCATGATGTCGTCGTTGGGGGCGACGCACTCGATCGGGCCGGTGGTCATGTAGTCCTTCACCTTGCCACCGACACTCTGATGGTAGGTGCCTGTCAGAATACCGCCGAGGCAGTCGAGCTCGGAGAGCATACCGACGGGGCGTCCAGCATCGTCGACTACGGTTACACCGGAGATGCGGTTGACCAGGATATGGTGAATGGCCTGAAACAGATCCGTCTCGGGCTTGACCAGAATCGGCTTGGCAATCATGTAGTCACTGACGCGTGTCGAGCGTTGCATGCTCTTGTTCTCCCGGCTCCCGCGGATGATCCGCCATCCTGTCAAGGCTGCAACGTCCCCGCGCAAACGTCCAGCCCCATGCATGGACCCCACGCGATCCGATCTGTCCAATGCAGGCCCCCTCTGGCAGAATCCGACCATCGACCCAAGCGCCCGCGTACGAGGCGCGGCCTTGCGAGGCCCGGCCCAACGCGACCGCGCACCAGCGCGCGTCGACAAGCCATACAGGAGAGCAGAACACCATGAAAGCAGCCGTTTTACGTGAAGTGAACAAGCCGCTCGAAATCGAGGACGTGCAGATCTCCAAACCCGGGCCCCGGGAAGTGCTGGTGCGTACAGTGGCCGCCGGCGTATGCCATTCCGATCTTCATTTTGCGAACGGCTCCTACCCTTATCCGCTGCCTGCCATTCTCGGTCACGAGTCTGCTGGCATCGTCGAGCAGGTCGGCAGCATGGTCACCTACGTGAAGCCGGGCGACCACGTCATCACCTGTCTGTCCGCGTTCTGCGGCCACTGCGAGTACTGCCTCACCGGGCACATGTCGCTGTGCCAGGAGCCGGAGCTCCACCGCGGCGAGGGCGAGGAACCGCGCCTCGGCAAGACCGAGGCGCCCATCGCCCAGTTCCTCAACCTGTCCTCCTACGCCGAGCAGATGCTGCTGCATGAACATGCAATCGTTAAGATCCGTGAGGACATGCCCATGGATCGAGCGGCCCTGATCGGCTGTGCGGTGACCACCGGCGTCGGTGCCGTGATCCACACCGCCAAGGTGGAGCCCGGCTCCACCGTCTGCGTCATCGGTGCCGGCGGCATCGGCCTGTCCGCCATCAACGGCGCAGCGATTGCAGGCGCCGGCCGCATCATCGCCGTGGACATGGTTCCGTCCAAGCTCGAACTCGCGCGCAAGTTCGGCGCCACCGACGTGATCAATGCAAAGGACAAGGACGTCGTGGGCGAGATCGTCGAAATGACCGGCGGTGGCGTGCACTACTCCTTCGAGGCCATCGGGCTGAAGGCCACCGCGGAGCAGGCCTTCAAGATGCTGCGCCCGGGCGGCACCGCCACGATCATCGGCATGATTCCAGTGGGTGTGAGCATCGAACTGCATGGCGTCGAGTTCCTGGCCGAGCGCAAGATCCAGGGCTCCAACATGGGCTCGAACCGCTTCCGGGTGGACATGCCCCGTTTCGTGGACTTCTACCTGGCCGGCAAACTCCACCTTGACGACATGATCTCGCGGCGTATCCGCCTCGAGGACGTCAACGAGGGCCTCGCTGCCCTCGAGAAGGGCGAACTCGCCCGCAGCGTGATCATGTTCGACTGACCGTTCGCGCAGCGCCCGCCTCACGGGCGCTGCGCACCGCCTTGCTGCCATGGCTGTGGCAACCATGGCCGCCAGCGGGCCTGTCCGGGCCAACGGCCTCTCCAGCGAGCTACGCTTGCGAAACTGCGACTGATTACGATCAGGAAGCAGGCAAACGTCCAGTCGCCACCCGTTCCTTCCGCTCCTGCCGGTGCAGTGTGCCGCCGCCAATGCGATAGATGTTGTCGGCGATACCCAGCAGACCTTCACCATGGGTCACCGCCAGAAGCGTGAGCTGACCCTTCAAGTGGGCCACCGTCGCGAGCACGGCGCGCTCCGATTGCGGATCGAGGTTCGAAGTC
The DNA here is from genome assembly GCA_007694905.1 of Gammaproteobacteria bacterium. Taxonomy (GTDB): domain Bacteria; phylum Pseudomonadota; class Gammaproteobacteria; order Pseudomonadales; family Azotimanducaceae; genus SLTB01. The sequence continues at coordinate 13,182 of REEU01000086.1, forward strand.
GCCTCATCCAGAATCAGCAGCCGCGGCGAGTGCACCAAAGCACGCGCCAGCGCGAGACGCTGCCGCTGCCCGCCCGACAGGCGACCACCCCGCTCACCGATGGGCGTGTACATGCCTTCGGGCAGCGCAGTCACGAAATCCCACGCGTCGGCGCTCTCGAGGGCGCGCTGCACATCCGCCTCGCCGAGCCCAGGCTCGCCCAGGGTGATGTTGCGATACACCGAATCATTGACCAGCAGCGACTCCTGCGGCACGTAGCCGATCAGGCGGCGCCACTGGCGATGATCGATGTCTGCAAGCGGAACGTCGTCGATCAGGATGCGACCGGAATCAGGCTCCAGCAGTCCGACTACCAGATCCAGAAGCGTGGTCTTGCCGGCACCGGACGGACCCACGATCACCGTGAGTTCGTTCACCGGGACCGTCATGCACAGTTGCTCGAGCAGGCGTTCGGGCGGACTGTGGCTGAAATCGACATCATCGAAGCGGATCTCGCGGGTCAGATCCGGCTTCAGCTCTCCGAGGTTGGGCTCCCGCTCCGCCTCGGCCGTTTCGATGGCATCACGCATCGACCAATAGGCACTCTCGCAGATCACCATCTGCTGATAGGAGCGTTGCGCCTTGCCCAAAAGGTTCACCACCCGCGCCAGCAGGAAAAGCATGACGACCACCGCTGCCAGCGGAATTTCCAGATGCACGACGAACACGAAGAAACCGATGCCCACCAGAATGGCCAACAGCGGTTCCTGCAGGGCAGACAGCGCTTCCTTGCTGAACACCTGCCGGCGCAGCGCGCCCCGCAGCTGTTCGGTCTGTCGCTCCAGCAGGCTGTCGAGATGCTGCTCCCGGGCCATGGCCTTCAGCGGCTTGACGGCGCCGAGCTGGTCGGTCATCACGGACAGCATGGAGCGCAGCAGTCCGGTCTGACTGCGGCCCGCAGCACCCGCGGTCTTCACCAGGCCATGCAGGGCCCACAACATCACCGCGCCGGCCACCAGCGCCGCAATGCTGGCCTGCCAGGACACCATCAGGGCAATGCCCGAGTAGATCACCGCGTTGATCGTCATTGCGGCCAGCAGCGCGCCTTCCCGGAATCCTTCGGAGGCACGCTGGGCCTCGGTGGCGACCGCGTTCGACAGCCGGCCGACAGGCTGGGCCAGGTAGAAGCGCCAGCGGCTTGCCATCACTGCGCGCAGCAGCGCCAGCCGCAGATCAGTGGCGACGTGCGCCACGGTGTAACCGACTTGCCTGTGGGCCAGCAGCACCAGCACCGCCTTGGTCGAGATCAAGGCCGTGGCCAGAAGCAGCAGCGCAAACGGCGTCGGCTCGACGCCGAGAAAGCCCACCACGTCCAGCGCGATCTGCTCAGGCAGCGAGGGGTCACCGCTGGACCCGGTGGCCAGACTGAGCATGGACAGCAGGGTGGACAGGCCCAGGCCATCGAGCAGACCGGCAAAGAGCAATGCCACCAGCGCCACGCCGCTGCGCCCGGGATAGGCGCGGACGAACGCGGTGAGCATCTTCACGGCGCCTTCGTCGACCTTGCTCGCCGCAGCCCGCTCAGATTCCGGAGCAGGCGTCATGAGCCGGACGCCACCCGTGCGCCTTCAGACCAGGCACCGCCACTGGAGAATGAGTCATCGTCGTTCAATGGAGACATGGGAAGCGCCAGAACCGCAGCAAAAGCGGCCGGCAGTATACCTGCTGCGCTGCTCGCCATCAGGTACCCGGCAGCAGCAACGATTACATCCTGCGGAACCGGTCCGCGTAGCGGTCGCTGACCCGGACCTCGTCAGGATAGCCTTCGAGCGTCAGACGCCAGCGACCGCGCAGGTCGCGCCGCGCCCGCCTAACGTGGCGGGCGCTGACGATGGCGCTGCGATGCACCCGCCAGAACAGTTCCGGGTCGAGCTGCTCCTCGAGCTCCTTCAGCGGTGTCCGAGTGAGGTACTCGCGCTCAGACGTGTGCACGGACGTGTATTTCGCATCAGAGCGGAAGCAGACCACCTCGGCCACCGGAACCAGATGCAACTCACGGCCCGTCTGAACCTTGATGAAGCGCAGCGCCTGCGACGCCTCGCTGGGCGTCATCTGGTTACGCAGCGCCTCCAGCAGGCTGTCGGGTGCACGCTCCAGTGAGCGAGCCGCTGCCGCGCTTTCGAGCGCGCTGCGAAGGCGTTGCAGGCTCCCCGCGAGGCGATCCGGGAGCACAGGCTTCAGCAGATAGTCCACAGCCGCCTGCTCGAACGCCGCCACGGCGTACTGATCATAGGCGGTGACGAATACCACCCGAATACCATCCGGCAGCGCACGCGCCACCTCGATGCCACTGCGACCCGGCATGCGGATATCCAGGAAGGCCACATCAGGCCGATGCTCACGGGCGAGACTCAGGGCCTCATCTCCGTTCGCCGCCTCCGCAACGATCTCCAGCTCGGGCCACTGACTGCGCAGCTGCGCCGCCAGATGCCCCCGGAGCAGAGGTTCATCGTCGGCGATCAATGCGCGCCACGTCACGCCTGCGCCCTCGAAGGATGTTGCGACATCGGCAGCCTCACCCGCGCCTCCGTGCCACCGCCCGGCAACTCGATCAGATCGAGCGTTGCCGCAGCGCCATACAGTGCCCGCAGCCGCTGCCGGATGTTGTCGAGCGCGAGACCGGCACCCGAAGCCTGGCCGATGAGACCAACGCCCGTGTCCCGTACGCTGAGCGTCATCGTGCCAGCCCCCACTTCGGCCACCACCCGTACCGTCCCACCCGCAGGCAGGGGATCGATGCCGTGATTCACCGCATTCTCCACCAGCGGTTGCAAAAGCAGCGGCGGCAACTCCAGTGCGCGCAGGTCGTCGCTCACCTCGATATTCCAATCGAGTCTCTCCCCCATGCGCACGGAAGCGATACTGAGGTAGGCCTCGATCACCTCGAGTTCCTCCCCGAGCGTGCTGTGGGCGCTTCGGGTGCGGTGGAGGGACGCCCGCAGCAGCCGGGTCAACTGTTCAAGCACCCGGGCCGCAGCCTCGGCATCCGTTCGCACGAGCACCAGTGCATTGGACAGGGTATTGAAAAGGAAATGGGGCTCGATCTGCGCCTGCAGAAGCCGCAGC
>REEU01000011.1 GCA_007694905.1 Gammaproteobacteria bacterium
GCTCGGGCACGCCCAAGCACCGCGTCGAGCGCTTCGAGGCGATCCTCGACTGGCACGCCCGCTACCTCGACGTCGAGGTGGCGGACTGAGCTGAGCCCGCCGCGCTTGCGCCCGCCGCTGCTGCCGCGCGGCTGCCATGCTCCGCCGCTGTGCCGCTGCCGCGCGGTTATCGCGCTTCGCCCCCTGTTGCCGATGCGGCGTACCCAACCGGACGTCGGTGTCCGGCTCAGTACGCCGCGTCTCCGGCTGGGGCCCGGGCCGCCCGTCGGTCGTTGCTGAACGCGCAGGAGTGCGCGACGGTTGCGCGGAAGCGCTTCCGCGGCATCGCTTCGGAGCGTTCACCGTTCGCAGTGCGCGCCGGAAGCACGCTGCGGGTCCGTTGGGTGGGCGCCGTGCCGGCCCGGCTGCCGAACCTGCTGGGGGTTCGGCAGCCGTCGCTGGCTGCGCTGCCGGTACGGACCCGTCCGGTGGATGTCCCGACAGCCCACGTGTGCGCAATCAGGCGTCGATCACTCGTCACCGATGCGTGACCGGGCGGCTCGGACCACGATTCCGGCGAATTTCGGCAGGGCCCCGAGGCGCGGGGATGCGACGCGGTAGTGGTTGGCGTTGCGCTGCGATCGGATGGCATCGAGAGCGCTTCCGGCATCGCGCTCCTCGCTCGAGTTGCGAAGTTCCGCTGCTCCGAACTCCATGGTGATCGCGTGCTGCCCCTCCTCGCCTTTGGGCTCGAGGTGGCGTCTGGGCTTCGGGCGAGGCTTGGGTTCCTCATGTGCTCCGACGTGGATAGCGACTACCACTCGTGGTCCTTGTCGTGCAGGTTGGCGGTGACGGTCGCAACGTCCCTGAGTTCGCTAAATGGGTTCGTCATCGCCAGTGTCGTGATGGCGCTGAGGATGTCACCTACTTGTGTCGTCTCGGTGGTCATAGCCTGGTCGAGGGAGTCAAAGAGGCGGCAGAAGTTGTCGGCACGCTCGTCGAAGGATCGGTCGAGGTAGGTCAGTAGGACCTGGCGGTCGGTTTCGATGGCAGCGAGCCACTTCTGTTCGTGCGCGGTTATGGCTGTGCGCTTGGTGTGCTCTGTTTCAACCGTGTGCTGCCATTGCTGGACGGCGGCGACCATCTGATCGAGCACTGCCCTGGCGTCGGCGCTGTTGAGGATCTGCAAGCCGGCGATGGCGGTGTTCGCAGGGCTCAAGCTCATGACGGGCTCCTTGATGTGCAGTTGGCTGGGGATGTATGCAGGCTCTGGTCGGACGGCTTGTACTTGATGACGATGAGTTCGGACTCGACTGTGACCTCGCCGTTGGCGGTGACAACAGGGGTGCTGAGGACCTCGCGAAGGGCCTGGATGAGCTGTGCGGTCTGCATGAAGAGTTCGACATGCTGACCGGGGTCGAAGTCGACCGCGCGGAGTTCGGTGAGGCGCTGCTGGGTGCGTCCGTCGAGTGCCTGCATGACGTTGTGGAGTTCGTCGATCCGGCGCTCGATACGGCCAAGGGTTGCGGTCTTCGTTTCGAGTTGGGCAATGTCGATGGCCGCGGAGGCTTCGACACTCCGGGCCCGGGTCAGCGCCCGGTGGCCTTGGGCGCTGAGGGTCAGTCCACCGATAAGCAGTGCGGGCACGATGCCGACAGCGGCGAGCACCGTCGCACCGGCGGCCATGCCGCCCCCTCCCGTTGCCAGGGTCCCGCCGCCGAGCCAAGCCAGAGTGGCGCTGTTGGCCGCGGCGCCGCTCAACCCGGAGACGGCGGTCCCGGTGCTCGCGGTGGCGAGCGCGCGTACCCCCGTCAGAGCGGCCTGGCGGGCCGCGAAGCCGGTCAGCGCCGCCCCAAGGCCGCCGCCAAGAAGCTGTTCGGCTTCGAACGCCTGGGCCTGCAGTGCCGGAAGGTCGATGGGCTCGGCGTGGACTCCTTCGACGAAGGCGCCCTCGAGGCAGCGGACCTTCCGATCGTTCTCAGCGAGCCATCGTGCCCAGTCGCCGATGGTGTCGCGCTCGATGTGTAGTTGGAACTGACCGTAGGAGCCGGCACGGACATCGGCCCGGCCCCAGGCTGCCTGGAGATCGGCGATCGCCACTTGACGTTGGTGGCCGGCACGCGCTTGCTTCGAGTGGGCCTTGGACATCCTTCGGACGCCGTCCGCTCCCGCGGCGACGCCGCCGGTGCCCGCGGTCGCGAGGGCGATGACAACCGGAATGAGCGGCAGGGGCATGTCTGGTGTCCTTGGTGTTGGCGACATCCACCCATAGAGGAGGCCGCCGTGCGGGTTTTGCATTGGGGTTATGCAGCGCAAAGCATGCACTACTGCTAGGCTGGTGTCAAGAGGAATCGCACAACTTGGTGGGAGCCCATGGACCATCGCTTCGAACCACACGAACTCGTGCAGGACAGCGAGGTCTTCGGACCTGCGCTGCTGCGCGTGCGTGAGGCTCTCGACGTCTCGCGTAACGGCTTGGGCGATCACGCGCTCATCGCCAGCTCGACTATCGCCACCTATGAGACCAAGGCTCGTGACCCGTCGGTCGAGGCGATCGTGGGCATCGCGGTGGCCTGCGGGGTGGAGCCCTGGTCTGCTGCCCAACACGGCCATCTACTGCTGTCGAACCGGGCCATGCGTAGCGGCAACACCGGTGTTCCCCAGCTGTTCATGCTGCCGATTAGTGCCAGAAGGACACGCCCCCCGGTTGCTCAGGCCATCGGACTAGGTGGGGTCACCCGAGTTGGTGGGGCCGTGGTACCCGGCCTTGCGGTCGCCATGGCTGGGGGTGCGATCTCGAATGCGATACGGCAGCGACGCGGCGAAGCGAGCCTGTTTGAGGTTTCGGACAAGAAATTGATGGCCAGAGTGCAATCGGCCACCCCCCTACCTGGCGCCGTGGCGAGGGGGCTCTATCCGCTGGTAGAACCAAGGGACCGCGCCTCCCTCGAACGAGACCTCATCGAAGCCAGCCGAAAGCTGTCAGAGGACGACTTGATGGCGCTTGTGGCCGCCCTCCACACCGAAGAGCGGTCTACAGACATCAACTCCTGACCCGCCGCTGCGACGCACTGCCGCCGACATTGGCTGCACTGATGCACCCGGTTTCCGTGGAGGCTTCTGCCAACAGACGGACCAAGGGAACCCGTAGCATTCTCGTAATCGTTCCCGGTGTTCGGCTCG
>REEU01000155.1 GCA_007694905.1 Gammaproteobacteria bacterium
GAGCACAACCTTGCCAAGGTTGGGGTCGCGAGTTCGAGTCTCGTTTCCCGCTCCAAATTCTGAATTCAGATCAAGAGCTTAGGCGGCCTCTCAGCAGAGGTCGTTTTTGTTTCGGCCCGTTTTGGTCTGAAGAGGTTTAGCCAATTTTTGTCCAGTGCCTCTGCGTGGCTCGCTGAGTGGTCGAATTTTTACTGGAATATCGGGTGTTGCCTTGTGTGGCGATCGGGCAGCTCGTGCCAGGCGTGCACTCTTTCCCGCTTCTTTTCCACTATGATCCCGTCTCTGGATAATCTGGCGCCGCCGGGATGTTGCGTGGTGGGTCCCGTTATAGCGCTCGGCCCACCCCCCATAGCCACGCGACCACAATCTTGCGGGACATGACGGGCTGTGCTATCGATTCTTGAGCGGTTTAAAGGAGCGCTGATATCGTAAAGGCAACCAGAAGCGTTCAGCCTCTGACGAAGCTGGTCACCGGAATCGAGGGGTTTGATCAGCTGAGCCATGGCGGATTACCACGCAACCGCACGACCCTTCTGTTCGGTGGGCCGGGCGCGGGCAAGACTGTTTTCGCCCTGCAGTGCCTGGTTAACGCAGTGCGTCATCACCAAGTCTCCGGAATCTTCGTCGCCTTCGAAGAAAAGGCCTCCCAGATCATTGCCAATAGCGCCGGTTTCGATTGGGGCCTGGATACGCTATCGGAAAAACAGATCTATTTCCTGGATGCCCGGTTGTCGCGGGAGGTGGTCAAGTCGGGTGACTTCGATCTGGCCGGAATGCTGGCCATGCTCGCCGCGAAGAAAAAAGAGATTGGCGCACAGTGGATCGTGTTTGACGGCATCGATGTGTTGTTGACCAGGCTCCAAAACCCGGCGGCGGAAGTGGACGAGATCTATCGCATCCGTGATTGGCTGGACGATAGCGGATTGACGGCCATTGTTACCACCAAGAGTGAAGACCGTCCTCACGAATCGGTACAGTATGGCTTCATGCAATTCATGGCGGATTGCGTGGTTCGACTCGGTCGGCGCCAGGAGGATCGGGTCGCCTCGCAGCTCGTTCAGATGGTGAAGTACCGCGGTTCGGGTTTCGCGGCAGCCGAGTTCCCGGTGACCTTTGGGCCTTCCGGCATCGAAGTGGCCGCTGGTGAATCGACAGCAGTGTCTGACCGCGCTTCTAACCAGCGAATCAGCCTTGGTTTCAGCGATCTCGACTCGTTGCTCGGGGGCGGCGTCTATCGCGGCAGCAGCACACTGATCTCGGGTCTGCCGGGCACTGCCAAGACTACGCTTGCAGGCAAGTTCCTGGAGGCGGCCTGCGCCCGTGGCGAACGCACACTGTTCGTGAGCTATGACGAGGGCGTGAGACAGATCGTGCGCAACTTGGCATCCGTCGGTATTCGGCTCAAGAAACACGTCGACTCCGGGCTGTTGCAGATGGTCTCCACGCGCACCGACGCGATCAGCCCGGAGGAGCTGTTTTCCAGGCTCAAATCGCTGATCAACGACCAGCGACCAAGTTGTGTTGTGATCGATCCGCTATCGGCACTGGCCCGGTCAGGAAGCTCCCTCGCTGCGCGTTTGGTAGCAAGCCGACTCGTGCACATGGTCAAAGACGCTGGGATCTCATTGCTCGTGACCGCGCTGAGCGAGGCAGACGATCCGGTGGCGGAATCAACTACGCTGCAAATTTCGACCATTGCGGATACGTGGATTCATCTCTCCTACCTCGTCTTGAGTGGTGAGCGCAATCGTGCCCTGACGATCGTCAAGTCTCGCGGTACGGCCCACTCAAACCAGGTGCGCGAGCTGGTCCTGAGTAAGTCCGGCCTGTCGCTCACCGACGTGTATGCCGCGGGCGGGGAAGTGCTGATGGGCACCCGGCGTTGGGAGAAGGAGGCTGACGTGGCCGACGCCAGATCAAGGCAGTTGGTCGAAGCTGAGATCAAGCGACGGGCGTTGAATCACGCCATGGCCAGAACCGAGGCCGAGATCAAGGTTCTGCAGCTCGATCTGGAGCAACAGCGAGCCGAGTTAAAGGTCACTTCAAGCGAAGCTTTGATGCTCGACTCGGCTTCTCAATCACGAGAAGCCGATTTGCGAACCAAGCGCGAGAGTCCGTCGGGCGCACCATCGAAAAGACCCCGGAGAAAAATTCCAAGGTGAGCGCTCGAAGAGGTAAGCCGGGGAATACGATCGATGGACCCACGACAGTTGCCGTCCTGCGACTGTATATCGCGGGCGACGCTCCTAATTCGGTGCAGGCCGTAGTCAATATTGAAGCGATCTGCCGGGATTGCCTCAACGGGGCGTACGACTTGGAGATCATCGATGTTCTGGAATACCCGGAGCGCGCAATGGCAGCAGGCATTCTTGTTACGCCGACGCTCACCAAGGTCTATCCTCTGCCGGCGGCTCAGGTGGTCGGCAACCTCAGCGACAGACCCAGGGTTCTCCTGGCGATCGGAACAAGGAGCGAGGAGCAATGAGTGAAGGTTCGTTGCGCGTAGTGGACTCCGTTCAAGGGAAGCAACACGACAAGACGATCAAGGGTCTGTTGCGGCAGCTCGTCAATGGCAGTCCGGAGCAGCAGGCTATCGAAGCGGGTGAGATAGACGCGATCATTGACTACTCGGGCAGAAACGTCATCCTTTTTCCAGCGGCGAGGGATGCGCTGCGACTACCTGCGGCCGGCGAGTCTACGCATGAGCCCGTCGCTAATAATCTTCTTGCCGCGTTGACGCAGCAGGAGTACCAGCGGTTGGCTCCTTACCTCGAGAGCGTCACGCTCGCCTCCGGAACCGTTTTGCATGAGCCGGGAGAGCCGATCAGGTTCGTTTACTTCCCTGTCGATTGCCTCATCAGCCTGCTGCCCATGGTAACGGGCGGCCGCACCGTCGAAGTCGGACTCGTTGGATTTGACGGTATGGTGGGGACCTCTCTTGCGCTAGGAGTGAATGTTTCGTCCCTTCGCGCCCGAGTTCAGATAGGAGGAAGAGCCTTTCGCGTTTCGCAGGCGCGCTTTACGAGCGCCCTCCAGGATAGCCAAACACTGCAGCATGAACTCAACCTTTACATCTACACGGAGTTGGCTGCCTCACGGCAGACTGCGTTATGCCGTACGCTCCACAGGATTGAGGAACGTGTTGCTTCCCGGTTGCTTATGACCAGCGCGCGCGTGAGGTCGGACCAATTTTTTGTTACCCAAGAGTCGCTGGCCTGCGTTCTCGGGGTGCGACGTGAGTCGATCACCCAGGCAGCGGGGGCGCTCCAGAGGCGGCGTTTGATCACTTATTCTCGCGGCAACCTCAGGATACTGAATCGACAGGGTCTGGAAGCTGCCTCGTGCCATTGCTATGGAAGGCTCGACAACCTGAGCCATCGGGCCTGAGCCGCAGGTTCAGGCGCGCCGCGACAGCGATAGGTTATTCGCTCCGCTGCCAACGGACTACTGGCCTTGCCTACGATCCAGCTGGCGAGGCCCGCTTTGCCCTTGGAGCTCGAAGCCTGGTTGCGTCGGGTCGTTCGCTGCGCCTTGGCTCACTGGGGTGCGGAAGATTCCACTTGTCAGCGGGTTCAAGCTGTCCAAGTGGTGGGATCCATTGCAGGATGATGCCTGCCGCAGAGGGAGGGTAGACTTGGCCTGACAAGGACGAACCAGGGGTATCGATGAGCGGAAAGATCAAGGTGGAGCGACCGCTGGTCGTCCTGCATGGCGATGAGATGGCGCAGATCGCGTTCGAATGCATCCTCGAACGTTTCGTCCACTCGAGGCTGGACATGGAGTTGGTCGAGATCGACTTGTCGGCGGAGCAGCGCCTGCTCTCCAACGGTCAGGTCGTCATCGATGCCATCGAGGCGCTGCGAACGCACGGGGTGGGCGTGAAGAACGCCGGCATCACGGTCAACCGCGAGCAGCTGGACGAACTGTTGGCCCAACATCCCGAAGTGGACGCGTCGCGGCTGCACAAGCTCGCTACGGCCTCACCCAACGGTGCCATCCGCAAGGGTATAGGCGGCAACATCACCCGCGAAGACATCCGCTTCCACAATCTCCTCGTCAGACGGCCGGACTGGGTCGACCGGGACATCGAGGTCGACACCATGGAGGACGGCGGCATCAAGGATAGTTACAGCGAGCTGTCCAAGGCGACCGGGGCGATCAAGCTGATGTTCGTCGGCAGCAGCGGCGACCCCGTGGAACTGCATCGGCGCGAGGTGAAGAAGGGCGACCCCTGGCTGCTTGCGACCAATCACATTGATGACGTCAGGAACTGGGCGCGCCGCTTCTTCGAGCGTGCCATCGAAGAGAAGCGCGATGTCTATCTCGGGCTGAAAGATACCGTCATTCCCGGCTACGACGGGGTGATGCGGGCAGCCATCGAAAAGATCTACCGCGACGACTTCAGCCAGCAGTTCCAGTCCCTGGGGCTGCACTATCACTATGAGCTGATCGACGCGCAGGCGGCGCGAATCCTCTCCAACCCGCCGCAGCGGGCGTTGTGGGGCGTGCCCGACAACACCACGGGACGTAAACTTTTTAAGCTGGTCGATCAGCTCAAAGAACACGGTATTCCGAGCCGCAAGTCGCACGTTTCATTGTCGCGCATGAGTGCCGGCGGTGGCGATCAATATGGCAGCTTCAACATGCCGGCGCAGGAGGACGGCATCCTCAAGGTCATCGTCGATGGCGACGAGAAGCACGCCAGGCGAGTGCGCAAGGGCGATCCGATCCTCCTCATGTCCAATGATCATCAGGCGATCAAGGACTGGGTGAGTCAGGTCTTCCGGGATGCCTCACGCAAGCAGAAGGAGGTCTACTTCGGCCTTAAGCGTGAGTACATGGAGTACGACGACGTCTTCAGCACCGTCATCACCGACGTCCGCCGCGAGCTGGCGCTGGCTGATACACCGCCCCCGTCCTTCATGATCATGCGGCCCTCCAGCCAGCTCATCAAGATGATCACCGACCCGCCACGCAATGCGCTGTATCCGGCACAGAACCTTGATGGCGACATTTTTTCGGACATCTCCGCGGCGCTGGGCGGTAGCCTCGCAACCGCGAGCTCCATCATCGAGAGCAAGAACGGCACCATGCTTTTCGAGGCGCCTCATGGCACGGCCCATGACCTCTACATGGACTACCTCAACAGTGACGGTAAGGTCGCCAACTTCAATTCTTCAGCGCTGATTTACGCCATCGCGAATGCGCTGGAGGTGCTCGGCACGCGGGATGGCAACGATGAGCTGCTCGACTATTCTAGTCGACTCAAGTCAGCCCTGATCGACACCGTCGGTGACGGCATCATCACCGGTGATCTCAAGGGCAAGACGACCGAACCGGACAAGGAGACGCTGGTGGACATGAACGGATTTCTGGACGCGGTGGAGGAGCGTCTCTAGATGTTGACTGATTGGTACCAGAAGCTCCCTGAGACAGTGCGCTACTGGCTCGCCATTCTCGGTGCCGCATCGAAGAACTGGCTCGAAAGTCAGGCGTTCATCTACGCGGCAGCGCTTGCCTTTTTCACCGTATTCTCCATCGCACCGATCATGGTCGTCGTCGTTACCGTGGTGGGACTCTTTCTCGGCGAAAGGGCGGCGCGGGGTGAGCTGCTTGGGCAGCTCGAGGGGGTGCTGGGTACGGAAGCGGCGGAGATGGTCGAAACTGCGGTCATTAACTCACAAATCGACCAGAGCGGCATATGGCCGGCCTTGATCGGGATCTTTGCCACCGTGGTCGGCGCGACCACGGTGTTCGCGCAGCTGCAGCAGTCGCTGAACCAGATCTGGGATGTGGCACCAAGGCCCTCCAGGAACAGCATGTGGGCCTTCGTCAAGGCGCGGGTGCTGTCGCTGAGTATCGTTCTCGCCATCGGTTTTGTCCTGCTGGTGTCGCTCCTGTTTTCCGTCATGCTGCGCGCGATCATGGCGTTCGCCGACCAGTGGCTGCCGGTACCCGGTTCGGCGGCGGTCGCTCTGGAGCTGACGGTGTCGCTCGGCGTAGTGACGTTCATGTTTGCTGCCATGTTCAAGGTTCTGCCTGATGTCCAACTGGCGTGGCGTGATGTCATGGTCGGCGGGCTGGTCACTGCGGCATTGTTCACCCTGGGCCGTTCGCTGATCGCCCTCTACCTTGCCAATACGGCCACCGCCTCGACCTATGGTGCCGCCGGATCCCTTGCCGTGCTGCTGCTGTGGGTCAACTACTCATCCCTGATCCTGCTCTTCGGCGCCGCTTTCACCCGCGCTCACCTCGAGGCGCGGGGGCTGCCGGTGCGCCCTGGACAATCTGCGGTCTGCGTCCATCGGGAGCTGATCGAGGAACCTCCTGCAGGAGTGCCCTAGTGTGCCGCAAACAGGCTTTGCACCGCTCCTGCGCTCCGGTTTCGAAAATGAGGTGATTCAGTGGCCGCTGCCGATGACGAAGGTTACGTCCCGCTGATTGACGCGGCTGCGATCGCCCCGGGCCGAAACAAGGCGTTCGTGATCGATGGCCATGAGATCCTCGTCTGTAACGTCGACGGCGGATTCCACGCAGTTCGTAACCGCTGCTCTCATGCGGAAGAGCGACTCGAGGGTGGGCGGATCCGGGGCCACTGCATCGTGTGCCCGCTGCATGGTGCGCGCTTCGACGTCAGGGATGGGCGCTCCGTGACGGCACCCGCACGGACTGGCATTCCGACTTATCCCCTGCGCATCGTGGACGGTCATATCGAGGTCAGGGTCGATCCCCAGCCGCCGCCCGCCGGCGCCTGAAATCTCGCACGGTGGCGTGATGATCAAAGCTGGTCTTCGCGGGCCTGGAACGCGGCGATCTCTTCATCCGACAGGTAGTGAAGGCAGTCGCCACCGAAAAACCACAGCAGCTCCCGATCCACGCGCGCCCAGACTTCGGGCGCCAGCATCTGGATACGTGTCAGCACCAGCCGGCCCTGATGTTCGTACTCCGAGGACAGGTTCGCCATCATTTCCAGCAGGCGATCGAAAGCCGCGAGCAGCTGGTCGAGATCCTCGTTTGGTCCCATTTCAGTGGCGTACTGCACGCAGTCACGGTGCAGCGAGCGGCAGAGATCCAGGGCGTGGGCGAGGCGATCGGGCAGGTCGGACGAATACGAAGCATCGGTCATGTCGGGGAGGGTCGTGGCTATGGATGCTGCACGCTATCACGGGCGCTGCAGTTGGTGAACGGCGCGCGACGCACACGGCCGACTGCGGTCGTTTCAGAATACCGTCCGTGCCCTCGATGGCATGGCAGATACTGGATCTGATAGAGTTCCTGGCCTGCCGCGGGACCCTTTCCGGTCGTGCGGACCTTCCGGTCCGCCGACAGACGGGCCGTCCCGATTGCCTATTCGAGTTGACGATTCATGTCCACCGCACCCGCCCTGTCAATTGAGGGTCTGAAGAAAGTCTATGCCGGCGGCTTTGAGGCGTTGAAGGGTATCGACCTGCGCGTGGAGCAGGGCGATTTCTTCGCCCTGCTCGGTCCTAACGGAGCGGGAAAGTCGACCACCATCGGCGTGATCTGCTCGCTGGTGGTGAAGTCCTCAGGCCGGGTCGCCATCTTCGGATTCGACATCGACCGCGAATTCGCCGCAGCCAAGCGCATGATCGGCGTCGTCCCGCAGGAGTTCAATTTCTCGATCTTCGAGCGGGTTGGCGACATCGTCGAGACCCAGGCAGGGTTCTATGGTCTGGGTGGCGCACAGTCACGCAGACAGACGGAGAAGTACCTGCGCAAACTCGGCCTGTGGGACAAGCGCAACGAACAGGCGCGGCACCTCTCAGGCGGCATGAAGCGACGCCTGATGATCGCGCGGGCGTTGGTGCACGAGCCGCGACTGCTGATTCTTGACGAGCCCACCGCGGGTGTGGACATCGAGATCCGTCGATCCATGTGGTCCTTTCTGCGGGAGATGAACGAGGCGGGCACCACGATTATCCTCACCACGCACTATCTGGAGGAAGCGGAGTCGCTGTGCCGGAATATCGCGATCATCGACAACGGAGAGATCGTGGAGAACACCTCCATGCGCGAACTGCTGCAGCAGTTGGGGACGGAAACCCTGGTGCTTGATCTTGCAGATCCCTTGAGCGAAGTGCCGAATCTCGAACCGTTCGTGGCACGACGCACGGAGGCTGCCTGTCTCGAGGTGGACATCGACAAGGGTCAGAACCTCAATGAGGTGTTCGCACGCCTCGATGCAGCGGGCATCCGGGTGCGCAGCATGCGCAACAAGAGCAATCGCCTCGAGCAGCTGTTCGTGGCCCTGACGCAATCCGACGGCAGCACGGAGACGCTCGTCCATGCCGCGGGATGACATTCTGCTGCCGCAAGGTCGACGTGCGGTTTTCGAGGCCAACTTCGTCGCCTTCCGTACCCTGCTCGTCAAGGAAATCCGTCGCTTCCTGCGCATCTGGCCGCAGACGCTGATTCCCCCAGCCATCAGCATGGCGCTGTACTTCGCGATCTTCGGCGCCATCATTGGTCGGCGGATCGGTGAGATGGCGGGGTTCGATTACATGGAGTTCATCGTTCCCGGACTCATCATGATGTCCGTAATTACGAACGCCTACGCCAACGTTTCCGCATCATTTTTTTCGGCGAAATTCCAGCGCAGCATCGAGGCACTGCTGGTATCGCCGACGCCGAATTCAGTTCTGCTCGGCGGCTTCATTGCCGGCGGGGTCGCAAGAGGCCTCGCGGTGGCGGCCATCGTCACGTTGATGGCCGCGTTCTTCATCGAGATCCGTATCCACAACTGGTTCGTCACGTTGGGCATGCTGCTGTTGACCGCGGTCCTGTTTTCGCTGGGCGGTTTCATCAACGGTTTGTTCGCCGACAAGTTCGACGACATTTCCATTATTCCTGCGTTCGTGCTTACACCGCTGACCTACCTTGGCGGCGTCTTCTATGCATTGGAGCTGCTGCCCGACGTGTGGCGTACGCTGTCCTACTTCAATCCTATCGTGTACGTCGTGGCCAGTTTCCGCTATGGCTTTTTCGGCTACAGCGGCGATGTGCCGGTGGGTCTGTCCTTCATTGCTGTAGCCGTGTTCGTGGTCGCCTTCTGGTTCCTGTCGCTCTGGTTGCTGCAGCGGGGTACCGGTCTTCGGACCTGATCGCGACCGGCGCCGTATCCTGTCGTCCGGCAGGCGCAGGCTCAGCGCAAAGGCTTGCCCGTTCGGAGTTCGGCGTGCACCGCTCGTCGCGGCCGGATTGACCCACTGACTCACTGCTCCGACGCTGATGCGAGGTCGCCGAGAGATGGAAGATGGATTACGCTGATCTGGCGCTTGGCAAGCCAGCGAGCTATACGGCGACGTATACGCCTTCGCTGCTGCAGTCGATCCCGCGCGCGCCGCTCCGGGAACCGCTTGGCATCGATCAGGCCAAGCTTCCGTTCCATGGCGTGGACTCTTGGACGTCCTACGAGTTCTCCTGGATCAATCGCAAAGGACGTCCGGAGGTGGCAGTCATGCTGCTTCAGGTTCCCGCCAGTTCGCCACACATCATCGAGTCCAAGTCCTTGAAGCTCTATCTGGGTTCCTTCAATCAAACCCGGTTCACGCATCGCGCAGATGTGCACAGGACGCTCGAGTCGGATCTGATGCTCGCGGTCAGGGCGCCTGTGGCGATCAGTCTCATTGGTCTCGATCAGCTTGAGGCGGAGGGCATTGGGCCCGCTGCCGGGGCCTGTCTCGATCATCTCGATGTCGAGGTCGAGCACTATGATGTGCGGCCTGAACTGCTGCATGTCGAGAGCGATGTCAGCGTGCGGCAATCCCTGTACTCGCATCTGCTGCGGAGCTGCTGTCCGGTGACCGGGCAACCGGACTGGGGGACGGTTTTTATCCAGTACGCGGGGCGCGGTATCCACCATGGCGATCTATTGCGCTACATCATTTCGTTCCGCAACCACTCCGGGTTCCATGAAGAGACGGTGGAGCGGATGTTCATGGATCTCCTGCGACGCTGCGAGCCGGACGCACTGACGGTTCAGGCCCGCTACCTTCGGCGCGGCGGCATCGAGATCAATCCGTTCCGGTCCACTCGCGACGAGATGCCGACCATGGTGCGCATGGCGCGCCAGTGAGCAGTCGTCACCCGTCAGTCGCCTGCTCGCGGCCAGAGCAGACTGCGCAACCAGCCTAAGGTCGAGTTGCCGCCGAGCAGATAGCGCTCGATAGCGTCGTAGCGCCGCGCGTGCGCTTCGGCATCCGCAAACATTTCAGCGCGGGTCACGAGGGGGCGGTCGGCATCGTCGAGCGTTTTGACCAGCCTCGCCGGATTGCCTGCAACGACAGCGTTTGCTGGCACGTCATGGGTGACCACCGCGCTGGCCGCGACGATTGCGTTGCGGCCGATGCGTACGCCCTTGCAGACAGTGGCTCCATCGCCGATCCAGACATTGTCCTCAAGCACGATGGGCCGCGTGCTCCCGATGGGACGGGTTCGATCGTAGAGATCGTGCCAGTCTGCGTCCGTCAGGTAGGCGCCGGCGGCGAGCATGCAGCTGTGGCCGATATGGATACCGCTCGCTGAGTCGAGACGTACGGCCGGACAGATCAGGCAGTAATCGCCGATGTCGATGGCGCCTTCCTGGCCCTTGTATTCCCATACCGAGAGGCTGACTCGCCGGTCCCGTGTCGTCACGACATGGACGTGGTTGCCGATGCGGACGTTGGGTCCATAGACCCGGATGTTCCAGGGCTTCATGAACAGGAAGTCGGGGCCCAGGGCATCGAGTTGGGGGCGGAGGAAGTGCCTGACCCAGGCTTGTTCGAGGCGGTGCCGGAGCCGCTTGACGTGATAGGGGCGGTGATCGCGGCGCACGGGGACCCCGTCTGCGTATGTGAATAAGGACGTGGATTGTGGGAGAAGGGTGGCACGGTCTCAACCCGCTGGAGGACTCCGCCCGCCCGTAGCCATTGGCCCCGCGGAGCCAATGGCTATGCTGACCACACGCGGCAGCCCGTCGTGATGACGTCCTCATCGTGACCGTTTTCCCGGCCGACGACGAAGGGCTCGCGATCAACTGTCGCGAGATCAGTGATCAGATCCGGTCGCGCGAACACCTCAAGCATCAGGAAGCCCGGTTCCGCTCGCTGATCGAAGCCCTCGACCGATGTGGTCTCGGACTGGGAGATCGCCGCGGGTCGTATCTGGTGGCCTCCGTATCCAACGGGCCGTAAGGGCCCGAAGCGCTGTGCGGGGATTGATCCGGTGGGGGATCTCGATGCGGTTGCCGGTGCCTGTTCATCTGGCGGAGAGGGAGGGATTCGAACCCTCGATACGGGGTTACCGTATACACACTTTCCAGGCGTGCGCCTTCAACCACTCGGCCACCTCTCCGTAAGGCGCGGGAGGGTAGCGCAGCGGCCATCGCTGCGCAATCCGCATGCGGTCACCGTGAACCTCCCGATGCAAGCGGGAAAGTCATGGCAAGGAGTGCGGCCGTACTATAGAATCCGCGCCTTGCTGATTTCGAGCTTGGCTTAAACGCTCGGAATTTAACGAAAACCACGGTACGGAGACCTACGGGATCGGCCTGATGCTCACTGAGAAGCAGATCAAGCGCGCACCCAAGAAAGACTACATGAACGCTGAACAGCTCGCGTTCTTCAAGCAGCTTTTATTGGAGCTGAAGCAGGAGACGATCGGCCACATCGAGGAAGCTCGAGCGAGACTGGCTGATGCCCAGCGCGAGACTGACGAACTCGACCGCGCCCTGAACGAGGAAGAGAACCGTCTGCGTCTGCGCATCGCGGATCGCGAATCCAAGCTGTTGCCGAAGATCGATGAGGCGTTGAAGCGCATCGAAGACGGGAGCTATGGATGGTGCGAGGAGACCGGTGAGCCCATCGGCGTCGACCGGCTGCTGCTGCGCCCCACGGCGACGCTGTGCGCCGAGGCGAAGTCCCGTCAGGAACGGATGGAGCGGAACTTCCGCGACGCCTGATCCGATGGCGCGACTGGACGCCGCCCGGCGTCCCGGTCACCATGCGTGGTCACCGAAGCAATGGCAGTCCGCCCGGTCCCTTCGCAACGTGATGCCGTGAACTCCGTCAGGCCCGGAAGGGAGCAGCGGTAGCGGCGGAATGTGTGCCGGAGTGTGGCTGGGTCGGACTGCCACCATCGCGAGGCGGTCGGCGGCGTCACTTGTGAGCGCCGTCCCGGGCTGGGGAATGGGGCATGTGGGCATGAACGCTCCTGCGATCGACAAAGCCGATGTCCGTCTGTGCACGCGTCTCATCGATGCCAACGGGCTCACGTTCGAAGTCATCGAAGCGGAGCCTGCCTCTCAACCTCCCGCCGGTCTGGCGCTGTGCCTGCACGGCTTTCCGGAACATGCTCACGCCTGGCGCCACCAGCTGCCGCTTCTGGCCCGGCTGGGTCTGCGCGCCTGGGCGGTGAACCTCCGCGGCTATGGTCGCAGCTCCCGCCCGCCCCGGGTACAGGATTACGCCATCGAGCACCTGCTCACCGATGTGGCGGCCCTGATCGACGCCTCCGGGATGGAGCGCGTAACGCTTATCGCCCATGACTGGGGTGCCGTGATCGCATGGTATTTCGCCATGCATCGGATTCGCCCGCTCGAGCGGCTCGTGATCATGAATGTGCCGCATCCCGGGCCGATGGCGCGGGAGTTCCGAACGAACCCCCAGCAGCGCCGGCGCTCCTGGTATGCGCTGTTTTTTCAGATCCCCGTGCTGCCTGAAAAGCTGCTTGGGCGACGTGACGCAGCGGCCATCAGCCGCATTTTCCGGGACGGAACGGTGGGCAAGGGTCGTATCAGCGAGGCAGACGCGGAAGTGTTCGCGCGCAACGCGCGTCAGCCGGGCGCGCTGCGCGCCATGATCAATTACTACCGTGCGCTGATCAGCGGTGGCGGTGCCCGCCGCCAGACGGCCATGGGCCTGCCGGCCATCGACGTGCCCACCCTCATGGTCTGGGGTGAGCAGGACGTGGCGCTGTGCAAGGCCACCACCTACGGCACCGATGCCTGGGTCCGGCCGTTGAGCGTGCGCTATCTGCCGCAGGCCTCGCACTGGGTGCAGCAGGACGACCCGGATCAGGTCAATGCGATGCTCGAGGCCTTCCTCTCCGGCCAGCCGGTCCCCCACGCACCCGAGGCCATGGGTGACATCGATCCAGCCTGAGCCTCAGGGCAGTTCCAGGTGATCCCTGCAACTCTTCGTCGCCCGGGTGCCATCCGGGCAGGTCGCGCTGGTGAAATCGGCGCCCTGCAATATGGCCCCGACAAGTCTCGCGCCCGTGAGATCCGCGTTGCTCAGGCTGGCGTGAGACAGGTCCGCGTCGCGCAGATCCGCATTGCGCAGGTCGGCGCCATCGAGATCGGTCACGAACAGGCTGGCCCCTTGAAGGTCGGCGAGTTCCAGTCGGGCGCCAGCCAAGTCGGCGCCGTCGAGGCGGGCGCCGGCAAGGCTCGCAGCGCCCATCTCGGCGTGGCGCAGGCTGGCGTCGGAGAGATCCGCGACCCTCAGATCCGCACGCCAGAGGCTGCGCCCGGACAGATCCACGCCGCGCAGGTCCCTGCCGCGCAGGGGCGCGTTATCCAGCACGCAGGCGTACAGCCAGTCCAGCAGCGGCGTCCGGTCTTCCTCGTCCGTTTGCGATGGCGGCAGGGTGCGGCACGACTCGTGGGCTGCCGTCGCCGCGCCGGTTCGCTCGGCGTCCTCCGCTTCGGCCAGCTGTAGCACGCCGTCCTCAGGGATGCGCTGCAGCAGCTGACCCTCGGCCCGGAGTTCGAAGGTCAGCGACCAGGTGTCGGCAGGGAGCTCGAAGCGGATCTCGGCCCGGGGAAAGCGGCCAAACCGGAAACGACCGATTTCGCGCTGATGGGCCGGATCGAGCACGATGAGTTCGCGGCCGGGGGCCCGCAGCGATTCAGCCACCTGCACGGTGAGTGAAGCACCGGGGCGCGGCCGGTCCGGATGCCAGGTAATGTCGGTCAGGGCCTGGGGGGCGAGCCCGAGCGCCAGGGCAGCGAGCAGCGCTCGCGCCAGCATCAGGCCCGCTCCGGCTTGTTCAGCAGCGGGTACTTGCGCAGGTAGCCGCGCAGCTGGTGGTAGGTGAGTCCGAGCTGCTCTGCGGTGCGCTTCTGGTTGAACTGGTTGGCCTCCAGGGCGTGCTGAAGCAGGTCGATCTCGTAATCCTGGATATGCTCCCGGAAATCCAGCGGAAGATCCGGACGCAGCGGGCCCGCGTCATGTGAGGCAGGGCGGGTCTCGGGCTGCTGCGGCTTGGCATCTCCTGGGCGTTGGCTGACACCTGGCCGCCAGGGTGAGTCGAAGGGGTCGAAGGTGACCTCGTCCACCTCCGCCTCCGGGTCCTGACAGCGATAGACGGCGCGCTCCACCACGTTTTTCAGTTCACGGATGTTGCCGGGCCATGGGTGGGCCAGGAGCCGTTCCATGGCATGTGCCGTGAAACCAGGGAACAGATCCCGGCCGAGTTCCGTGGCCATGCCCACGGCGAACTGGGTGGCGAGAATGGGAATGTCGTCCTGCCGGGCGCGCAGCGGCGGCAGCGTGATGACGTCGAATGCCAGTCGGTCCAGCAGATCCTCACGAAAGCGACCCTGTCGGGCGAGATCGGGAAGATCCTCGTTGGTGGCAGCAATCAGACGGATATCGGTGGTCAGGGTGCGACTGCCGCCGAGGCGTTCGAACTCGCCGTACTCGATCACGCGCAGAATCTTCTCCTGCACCAGCATTGATGCCGCCGCCAGCTCATCGAGAAACAACGTCCCGCCATCAGCGCGCTCGAAGCGCCCCTGATGGGCCCGGGTGGCGCCCGTGAAGGCGCCGGATTCGTGACCGAACAGCTCCGATTCCAGGAGTGTTTCGGTGATGGCGGCGCAGTTCAGCTTGAGGAAGGTGCCTTCCCAGCGTCCCGACAGGTAATGGATGCGCTCGGCGACACCCTCCTTGCCGGTACCGCGTTCACCCACCACGAGGACAGGCTTCTCCAGCGGTGCGATTTCGGAGACGGCGTCCATGGTCCGCAGAAAAGCGGGGGATTCGCCGATCAGGCGATGGCGGCTGCGGGACCCATCCAGCAGTGATTCGTGACGGTTCGGCATGGTGAGATTCGCCAATGAGTGGCGGCAGTGGCTACCGAACCGATCATACATGCAATGAGCGGAATCTTGTTAATGGGTAAAAATACTTTTAAATCAGTATTTTGAGGATTTTAGGTGAGGCTGGCACGGATCCTGAAGATGCAAGCTCCGAGCATAGGGCCATCGCATGTGGTCGATGGCTCTGTTGAAGCCACTGGGAGAGTAGACATGAGCATCTTCTCGCGCTTGTCCGACATCATCAATTCCAACCTCACGTCGCTGCTCGACAAGGCCGAGGATCCGGAAAAGATGGTCCGGCTGATCATCCAGGAGATGGAAGAAACCCTGGTCGAGGTGCGGACCACGTCCGCGAAAGCCATTGCCGATCGCAAGGAGCTCCAGCGTCGCCAGGAATGGCTGCGCCGGGAGGCGATGCAGTGGGAGCAGAAGGCGGAAACCGCACTGCGCAAGGACCGTGAGGATCTGGCCCGCGGGGCGCTGCTCGAGCGGGCCAGGCTGGACGCGGAAGTGGAGGCCATCGATGCGGAAACCGCGGCGCTGGAGGAAAGCATCTCGCGTCTGTCCGACGACATCGGCAAGCTGCAGGCGAAGTTGAAGGACGCCCGCGCGCGGCAGAAGTCTCTGGTGGTGCGCAGCCGTACGGCGCACAGTCAACTCGGCGTGCGCAAGCAGCTGCACAGCGCTAGCATCGATAAGGCCATGGGACGCTTCGAGCACTACGAGCGCCGCATGGACGATCTCGAAGGGCAGGTCGAGGCCTACGACCTCGGGTCGCGCAGTCTCGCCGAGGAGATCGAGGAACTCGAAGCGAATGACAAGATCGATGCCGAACTCGAAGCGCTCAAGCGGAAGGTGGCGCGCAACGACGACGGGTCCTCGAGCTAGGGAAGTGCTGATCAATTCCTCCACGGCTGTGCGGGTGATTGCCGGTGCAGTGGCAAGGCGCGTCGCGCAGGGAAGGCTGGTTGCCTTTGCAAGCGGCGCAACGCCGCCAATGCGCCGGCAAACGCCCGCCCTTCGGGGCCCTCAGGGTGCGCCCGCCTCCGC
>REEU01000010.1 GCA_007694905.1 Gammaproteobacteria bacterium
CAGGATTTGGCCAGCCATACGGATGTTGAATGTTTCAACGACGTCTGAATGTCCGCCAGAGTATCGGGAGCACACACCCGACGGTCAAATCGCCCCGCAGCGCTCCGTGACCGCTCACGACCCTTACGGGAAGCTTTCCACAGGAGTCGACTTGAGACGCCATGGCTGGTCGTGGCAGTGTTCGATCCACAATGGACAAGGACGCACCGCCAGGCCGATTAGCTGGATTCTGATCTGGCGTGATGTTCCGAGTGATGCTCTCGAGGACGACCTCCAGCCTGGCATTCGGCGGGGCAGCGACAGCGCGCTGAACCGCTATCTCACGTTCCCTCTCCCTGATGACCACTCAAACGTTCGGACTGGTCCTCTGGCGGGCGTCGACGGAGCCTTCGGGCGGATAATCGAGCGTGTTCCTGAGCTCGCGACGGGTCTTCAGGTCGAAGTCCGGAAACGGCAATGCGTTGCCGTTGCGCAGCTCGCGCATGATCGCCTCGGTGCGCTCGGTGCGCTCCGCGTCCACGCCGGTGTCCCGTGCCAGATAGTTCACCGTGGACGGGAACGCGAAACCGGTGCCGGATGCATCGACGATGTCGATCAGGCGCAGGAAGATGTCTTCCTGGATCGCGAGGAAATCGTTGAAATCGCTGGTGTTCACGTAGGCAAAGATTTCGATGTCCACCGAGTGGTCGCCGAAACCCTCGAACCGGGCCCTCGCCGGTTCTGCCGTTACCCTTGGATGCTGCAGCAGCAGTTTGCGGATTTCGGCCAGCACCCAGCGCAGCTGGTCGGGCGTGGTCTCGTAACGCAGGCCCACCGTGGTGCGCAGTAGGATCCGGTCCCGGCGGGTGAAGTTCTCGATATTCAGGTTCGCGAACTCGGCGTTCGGAATCGTCACGATGGTGCGGTCGATCGAGCGGACCTTGACCGAACGCAGCCCGATGGACTCGATCACGCCCAGGTGCTCACCCAGCCGGCAGAAGTCCCCCACCTCAACGGGTTTGTCCGCAAACAGCGTGATCCCGCCGATGAAGTTCTCGAGCGTGCTGCGCGCGGCCAGCGCCACCGCCAGGCCGCCGATACCGAGACCTGCGAGCACACCCTGGTAGGGCAGTGACAGAATCTCGGCGAGGAACAGGATCGCACCGATGATCACCGCCAGCTTGGCCAGCGAAGTCAGCAGCGAGCGCAGGACTTCGTCGCGGTAGCGGTAGCGCTGCGAGTGCGCCTCGAGGGTTCGGCTGATCCTGTCCACCAAATGATAGGCCAGCCACCCGCCGGCAATCGACAGCGTCACACCGATCACGATGCGCAACGGCATGTCCACCGTCTGCGGAAGACCCAGAACGCGCAGTGCCATCAGGCCGATGCCCGCAACAAAGATCAATCGCAACGGCCACAGGTATCGGATCGCAGGGTGCAGAAGCTGATCGCCGATGGTCTTCTTCAGCCGGAACAGCTTCGCGACCACCCAAGTCAGAAACCAGCTCACCGGGATGCTGATCACCAGCCAGAGTACCAGTGCGAACCATTGCCACAGCTCCATTCCCCCGCCCGCCTCTCGCAACAGTTCGCGGTGGTACGAGCGGAGGTACTCGCGAATCCTGAAAAACATCGTTGATTCGCTGCGTGCGGTGTCCTCCGCGAGCGGCATGTCCTCCAGGGCCATGAACAGATGCCGCGCGCTGGCCATGGTTTCCGCGCTGAACTGCCAGATCGTCGAGCCATCCTCCTGCTCGATCAGGTGGAACTCCACCGATCCGATGGGATGCTCGAAATTCGTGTAGGGCCCACGCCGGCCCGGGTTATCCGGAACTTCCTGGCCTAATGGCAAGCCGATCCGGTACAGCACCTCTTTAAGGTATTCGCCGCGCAGGAGGCCTTCGTCCTCGCGCACGGCTGCGGGAATCTGCGACAGATCCATGGTCTTTAGAAAAAGCGCGTTGTCACCAGCCAGCGCAGAATCCCACTGCTCGATAAAGGTGCGCAGGGTGTCGCGCGGCGAGCGGAGTTCGTGATGCTGGCGCGAGTGCGGAACCTCGCCGTCGTGGATCTCGAGCAGCGCGTCCAGTGCCTCCCGCATCTCCTCCTCCGGCGGAACCACCAGGAACCAGGTGTCGGGCCCTTCCGGGCCTTCGCCGCGACGGAAGTTCACGGTGTAGCCGAGGCCGGTTCCCGCCTGAAAGAGTTCCGCCGAGTGTTCCGTCAGGCCCTCGAGGCTCGGGGGACGCAGCGACCAGACGCGGAAGGTCAGGCGGTCGAGGATCTGGAACAGCAGCCGGGCTCCTCTGAGGCGTCCGTGCGCGCTCAGAGGCTCGTCCATGGCGCCGAAGTCCAACAGGCCCAGTGCCGCTCCAAGGCGGTCGGTGCGGCCCTCGCCCGCCTCGTTTCCGGCGCGGAGAAAAGTGTACAGCGTCCGTTCCGGGCTGGACCCGTCCGGGGCGTCCACCATGAGCTGAAGCAGGTAACCGGCGGCTCGGCTGCCCGTCCACCACTCCCCACTGCCGAATCGACCCATGAAGCTCTGCCGGTCGGGCGCGAGCGCAAAGATGAAGGTCCCGGAACCGCTGCCGTCCCTCCATGTCCCCGAGAGAACGCTGCCATCCACCCGTCCTTGGACGATGCCATCCAACGCGGGATAGGTTCCCACGACCCGATCGTCGGCCTGTTGCAGGACCATTACGGCGCCCCCATCTCGCCAGCGTGTATCCCATACTCCCGACCAGTCCAACTCATTTTCAGCCATCAAGAGCGATGGCAGGCCAGCGAACAGGCTCAACAGGAGTAGCAGGTTCGCCAGGTAGACTGACGTTCCCCGGAGCGGTTGCGCATCCATAATCTGCATCTGCACAGGCCTGGTCTTGATACGCTTCGGGGCAGGATACGCAGCGCGGCCGGCGAACGTAACCCCTGAGGCCCTCTTGTTTCCGGCGGCCCTTGCCGTCGATGCTGGCGGTCATCCCGGCGGCCCGGAGGGTGTGGGCGTCCGAAGCAGATCAGCAAGCAGCCGCACACGAGTGGGGCGCTGGCGTCCGTTAGCGTGAAAATACACGGCCCAGTTCTGTAGGTCGGGTTAGCGTAGCGTAACC
>REEU01000073.1 GCA_007694905.1 Gammaproteobacteria bacterium
GCCTTTACGAGTACAGGTCGGTGATCCTGACGACCAACAAGGACTTCACGAGCTAGGGTGAGTTCTTCCACGACGACAACGTTGCGGTGCCGATCATCGACCGCGTCATCCACCATTCGCACATCTTCATGCTTGGAGGGGAAAGCTATCGACTGAAGCAAAAGACCAACGGTTGATCTATCGAAGGTGGGTCAAAATTGTTGGCCGAAACTGGGTCAGAACTGATGGCCATTGACATTCGTACACGAGATGCGCGATGCGCTGACCGCGGTCCACACGACCATCGGCGCCATGGCGATCAGGCCCGGCGATATCGCACTGTTCGAGCGTGCCCATGAGATGATCGAGCAGCACGCCGACGCCGTCCGCGACAGCGCACAACGGCACCGCCACCAGCTTCAGCTGCGTGTTCAGCAGGAACTCGAAATGGTGGGTGACCGCGCCAGGCTGGTGCAGATCATGACCAACCTGCTGACCAATGCCGTGCGTTACACACCCGACGGGGGATCGATTGCGGTCGAAGCCTGCAGCCGCGGTAGTGAGTTTCGCGTCCAACTGCCGGCGGCGGGGGAGCATGGGAGGAACCTCGGCCGCCGGTCACTGCAGCATCCTCAGAGCGCAACGCGAATCTCTGATCTCCCGAGGAATGCGCGGGCGCCCGGCTCAGTGGCAGGACCTGGAATCCGTCACGCCGTATCCACCCAGGGCAGGCGACGGACCACCGCTTTTTCCAGCTCCACGATGACGAAGACCGCGAGCCCGAACAGCAGAATACGCGCCCAGTCCTGTATGCCGATGGCAGTGGTCCCGAACAGGGTGTGCATGACAGGAGCGTAGGTGAAGGCAAGCTGCAGCACGATCAGAATGCCGATCGCGATCCACATGGCGTGAGAGCGGAAGATCGCCCAATCGCGCAGTACCGGCTGGTAGATGAGGCGCAGATTGAGCAGATAGAAGGCCTGTCCGGCGACCAGGGTATTGATGGCCACGGTACGGGCCACGTCCTCAGTGCTGCCCATCACCTCACCCATCCAGACGAAGTGGCCGAAGGTGCCCAGCCAGAGCAGCACCGCAACGAAGGGAATGCGCCAGAGCAGGAAACCCGAGAGCAGCGGCGCGTTGGGGTTGCGCGGCTGTCGCTTCATCACGCCGGGCTCGCCGGGCTCGAAGGCCAGGGCCATGGCCAGGGTCACCGACGTGACCATGTTGACCCAGAGTACCTGCACCGGCGTGAGTGGCAGGGCAAGGCCCATGAGGATGGCCATCATGATGGTGAGCGACTGCCCCGCATTGGTCGGCAGCATGTGCAGGATGGCCTTGCGGATGTTGTCGTAGACGGCGCGGCCCTCCTCGACCGCGTGGGCGATGGAGGCGAAGTTGTCGTCGGCCAGAACCATTTCCGAGGCTTCCTTGGCGGCCTCCGTTCCCTTGCGGCCCATGGCAACGCCGACGTCGGCGCGTTTGAGCGCCGGGGCGTCGTTGACGCCGTCGCCGGTCATCGCCACGACGGCGCCGCCATATTGCAGCGCCTCGACCAAGCGCAGCTTATGCTCCGGGGTGGTGCGGGCGAAAATATCAGCTTGTACAGCAGTCCGGCGCAGCGCCTCGGAGCTCATGCCGTTGAGTTCGTGTCCGGCAATGGCGCTGCGTTCATCCTCGCTGCCAATGCCCAGCATCCGGCCCACCGCCCGGGCAGTGGCGAGATGGTCGCCGGTGATCATCTTCACCCGGATGCCCGCCTCGTGGCACTCGGCCACGGCGCGAATGGCTTCTTCGCGGGGTGGATCGATGATGCCGACGATGGCCAGCAGATCGAAACCACCGGCCTCGATCTGGTCGTAAGTGAGCTCAGACTGGTGGGGCTCTCCATCCCGGGCCGCCAAGGCCAGCAGGCGCTCTCCCTTGCTGGCGATCTGATCCAGAACCGCTTCCCACCAACCGCGGTCGAGAGCTTCGCCGCCCGCTGCGGTTCGCTGCCGGGCGCACAGGTCCAGGATCCGCTCCGGCGCACCTTTGAGATAGATCGTGCTGGCGCCCTCATGGTCCCGGTGCAGGGTGGCCATGTACTTGTGTTCCGATTCGAAGGGAATCACGTCGATGCGTGGGAGTCGGGTGCGTTCGGCCGCGGGATCGAGACCAGCCTTGCAGCCGAGCACCATCAGGGCCCCCTCAGTGGGGTCGCCCTCGATCCGCCAATCGCCATCGCGCTCGAACAGCTGGGCGTCATTGCACAGAGTCGCGACCTGCAGCGCTGCGGTCAGCACGGGATCTTCATCCGGGCTGAAGTTCCGCCCCTCCACCGAAAAGCCGCCATGAGGCGCATAACCCACGCCCTCGACCTCGACGGTTCGCTCGCAGGTCTTCACGGTCGAGACGGTCATCTCGTTGCGGGTCAGCGTGCCGGTCTTGTCGGAGCAGATGGTGGAGACCGAACCGAGGGTTTCCACCGCGGCGAGGCGTCGAATGATCGCCTGCCGCTGCGCCATCTTCTGTACCCCAATGGCCAGAGCGATGGTCAGAATGGCTGGCAAGCCCTCGGGAATGGTGGAGACCGCCAGACTGACCGCGGCCAGGAACATTTCGTCCAGCGGATAGCTGCGGACCCAGTAGCCGAAGGCGAAGGTCGCTGCGGCAATGACGATGATGACCACCGCCAGCCAGCGCCCGAACTCCTCGATTTGGCGCACCAGGGGCGTCTGCAGGCTGTGGACGTCACCAAGCATGCTGGAGATGCGTCCGACTTCGCTGCGCTCTCCGGTTGCCACGACGGTGCCCAGACCCCGGCCGAAGGTGACCAGGGTGCCGGAGTAGGCCATGGCGAACCGGTCGCCGAGGGGTGCGTCCTCGGCAACGGGCGTGACCGCCTTCTCCACAGGCACGGACTCCCCGGTCAGAACCGCCTCATCGATGCGCAGGTTCTTCGTGTCGAGCAGCCGCAGGTCTGCAGGCACCTTGTCACCTGCCTGCAGCAGCACCACGTCGCCGGGGACGAGGGACTTCGCCTCCACCTCTCGGCGGTGGCCCTCCCGGACCACCACAGCCTGAGGAGAAAGCATCTGGCGGATGGCGTCGAGGGCCTTCTCGGCTTTGCCTTCCTGGATGAAGCCGATGAAGGTATTGATCAATACCACGGCGATGATCACCCCGGTATCCACCCAGTGCCCCAGCAGCGCAGTACCCAAGGCCGCTGCGATCAGGATGTAGATCAGGATGTTGTGGAAATGGCGCAGGAAGCGCGCCAGAGGTCCGGCCTTGGCCGGCGGTCTGAGCTCGTTGGGACCGTATTGTTCGATCCGTTGCCGAGCGACCTGCTCGCTGAGCCCGTCACGGTCGGACGCGAGGTCTGCGATGACTTCGTCGGCCTCACGCGCATGCCATGCCGTCAAGCCTTGGGCTTCTTCCGGGTTGCTATTGGATGCCATGGGTCAGGTTTCGCCTGGATGAACTGCGGAGAACTGCCTTTGCGTCGCCCGGAGTCTTCTTTCTTCCGGGAGCTGCGTCATGACGAACGGCTATCTCTCCTTCGAGCTTCTCCCGTATCGCGCTGCCGACGTTTCGAGAATAGCAAAAACGAAAGCATGAGCTGGACGCGACCGCCGAGCGCGTAACAGGTGACGGCAAGCATGGAGATAGGCATCGGGTTGGGGCGTTCAGTAGAGCAGCTCCATCCAGCGGCCATCGGCGACGAGGTCGGCCTTGCGTCGCGCCCAGGCTTCGCGGCCGCCAGCCAGGCCCGCCAGCGCCTCTTCGAATGCTTCGGCGACTGGGGTCAGTCCGGCGATGTAGACGTGGACGGCAGGATCCTCGAGCAGCGCCCACACCTCGGCCTCGTGGCGCGCGATGGCCGCAGACAGGTCCGCCGGATCGTCCCACGCCGGGCGTGAACTCAGCACCTCGACCGCTTCGAACCCGGACGCCTGTGACTGGTAATCGGCAATGCGCTCCCGGTAGACGGATTCCAGGCCCACCCGCGCACCATGGAACAATCGCACCTTGCCCTGCCAGCCGCCACGTTCCTCGAAGATATGGCGCAACAGCGCCCGGAATGGTGCGACGCCCGTACCGAGCCCGACCATCAGAAGGGGGGCGGTGGGGTCGTCCGGTACGACGAACGGCAGGCCAACCGGTCCGGCAAGGACAAGTTCACTGCCGACAGGCAGGTCGCAGAGGTGGTTGGAGGCAATGCCGCGATAGCGTTCACCGCTGTAGGGGTCGACATAGTGGCAGCGGCGCACGCAGATCGTGATCCGTCCCGGGCCGGTCTCAGCGGGCGTGCTGGCAATGCTGTAGAGGCGCACGTGATGGCTCTGGCCGAAATCATGGGGGCCGGCCAGCAGCACTGCGACGCTCTGGCCGATGCTGAACGTGAACCCGTCTTCGCTCAGTTCCAGGGTCAGCTCGCGGACTTCCGCACGAGCCTCCGGCGGGGTCAACGCTTCGTTGCCGACCAGTCGGGCACGGAAATGGGGACCCAGTTCCAGGTCTTCGAGCTTCATGACGTTCGACCTCCTTTCGAGTCATCGCCCTGATCCGGCCGGATGCGGGAACCGCTAGCCCGGAAATGTCACCAGCATCCCGAGCGAGCGAGAACCCGCCAGAATCGGGATAGGCCAGCGGCGGAAACAGAGTGTTTTCATCGCGTTCGTTCATTCGGGTCATATTTCTTCATAACATCAATCACTTGTGACGCAGACGCTGGCCGGCTGGTGAGATTTCCGAGCTGGGGCATGAACCGGGAGCGCAGTCGCAACCGCAGGGCCCGGAACGCGCCAGCGCGTCCGCAGAGGCGGGTTGGTCCATGCATACCAGCCAGGCACGCTGGACCGCGGCCCAGAGCAGCGCCAGCCCGACCAGAATCAGGGGTGCGAGCCACAGTGCGTTCATGTCTGACCCCCGATGCCGGCAAAGCCCATGAAGCTGAGCGAAAGAATTCCGGCCAGGACCAGCGTGATCGCCGTCCCCGCAGCCATGTCCGGGACAGCGCCAAGACGCAGTTTTTCGCGAATGCCGGCCATCAGCACCATCGCCAGCGTGAAACCGGCGCCGGCTCCGAGTGCGAAGACCACCGACTCGACGAAACCGTAGCTGCGCTGGGTCTGGAACAGCGCCACAGCGAGAATCGCGCAGTTGGTCGTGATCAGCGGCAGGTACAGGCCAAGCGCCTGGAACAGGGCCGGGCTGGTCTTGCGGATGAACATCTCCACGAGCTGCACCGTCGATGCGATGACGACGATGAAGGCGATCAATTCCAGGTAGCGCGCATCCATGATCATCAGCACCTGATGGATACCGTAGGCGCACAGCGACGCGATCAGCATCACGAAGGTCACGGCCGCGCCCATGCGCGACGCGCTGTCCAGGCGACCGGATACCCCGAGGTACGGGCAGATGCCAAGAAAGTAGGCGAGGACGAAATTGTTCACCAACGCCGCGTTGACGAACAGGCTCCAGAGTTCGGGGTCGATCATGGGCCCGCTCCCTTCCTGGCAGGCGTCCCGCTGAGCCAGCGCCCGAGGAGGACGAGACCCGCCAGGGCAAAAAAGCCACCACCCGGCAGCAGCATCACCACCCATGGCTCGAACGCTGCTGGCATCACCGTCATGCCGAACAGGGAGCCATTGCCGAGCAGTTCACGAACCGAGCCCAGGGTGAGCAGGCACAGCACGAAACCGCCGCCCATGCCCAGGGCATCCAGGGCCGCCGCGCCCGGTGGGCGGCGTGAGGCATGGGCCTCCATGCGGCCGAGGATCAGACAGTTCGCCACGATCAGCGGAATGAACGCGCCGAGCGCGCGATGCACATCGATGGCGATGGCTTCGATCAGCATGTCGGTCACGGTGACGAAGGTGGCGATCACCAGGACGAACGACGCCAGCCGTACCTGAGCCGGGATGATCCGCCGCAGCGACGAAATCACCAGGGCCGATGCCAGCAGCACCGATGCGGTGGCGAGCCCCATGGTCAGGGCGTTGACGGCTGTGTTGCTGACGGCGAGCACAGGGCACATGCCCAGTGCCTGCACCAGGATCGGGTTCTGGCGCCAGAGCCCGGCCTGAAACTGTTCCGCACCCGTGGTGGGCGCGACCTCCTGCAGACCCTCAGCCATGGCCACCCTCCCTCAGTTCCGGGTAGGCCCCATCGAATGCCGGCAGCCACCGCTCGAGGCTCGAACTGACAATGCGCGCGACGGCCCGGACCGAGACGGTCGCACCGGTGATGCCATCGATTTCCCCCGCGTCGGGGCGGGCGTTCGCCGCGATCTGCAGGGCACGGACATGGCCGCGGTCGTCGAACTGAAGCTCGAGTGCCTCGAATGCGGCGAGGAAGCGTGGATCGTCCACGATGCGTGCGCCGAGGCCGGGCGTCTCCCGGGATTCGAGCACACGCAACCCGAGCAGGTGCCGGCGCTCGGGGTTAAGGCCATAGATCAGGGCGATGCGGTCCTGGTAGCCCATGCCAGTGGCCGTGATCGCGATCCCCACGGGATCTCCGGCCGCATCGACGCCGAGAAAGAGCCCGGTGTCGGTGGAATCAGGCAGCACCTCGAAGGTTCCGTCAGGCCGCTCACGCAGCGCGTAGTAGTCCGCCGCGGCCGGCAGCACATCGAACACGGCGCGGGAGAGCAGGATCAGCCGCTGTGCGGCTACATGGGGGCGCGTCAGTTCATGGACCGCCGCGATGCCGAGGCCGGCGACGAGGGCGATACCGACCAGCACGGTATAGACCCTGAATTCCGAGGACGTCCGTGCGCCGGCCAGAACCGTCATGAGCCGCCTCCGGCAGCGCCATAGGCGCGCGGCTGGGTCCAACGATCGATATGGGGGGAGAGCGCATTGCCGAGCAGGATGGCGTACATGACGCCCTCAGGCTGGCCGCTGCACAACCGTATCAGCACCACGAGCAGCCCGATCACGAGCCCATAGATCCAGCAACCCGCGGCCGACAGCGGCGAGGCCACCGGATCCGTCGCCATGAACCATGCGCCGAGCATCAGGCCGCCTGAGAGCAGCATGAACGACGCACTCGGGTAGCGCTGCGGGTCGATGCCATGCAGCAGTGAAGCGCAGATCGCCACCGTCAGGAGGATGGCCGCGGGGATCCGCCAGTTGGCGGCTTTGACCCACACCAAGTAGAGCCCGCCCAGCAGCAGCAGCAGCGCACTGGTCTCACCGAGGGAGCCGCTGGTAAAGCCCAGCGCAAGATCGAAGGTCGACGTTTCACCGCCGGCGAATTTCCAGTCGCCCAGCGGGGTCGGTCCGGTCAAGGCGTCGTAGCTGCCACTGGCCGGGGCGAGGAAGGGACCGGTCAGCGTCGCTTCCGGCAGGGTGACGAAGCGTTCTGCCGCCAGCGGCGTCAGCCAGGCGCCGGTCATGGCTGCCGGAAATGCGGCCTGCAGGAAGACGCGCCCGACCAGCGCCGGGTTGAAGGCATTGCTGCCGAGGCCGCCGAACAGCGTCTTGCCGATCGCCATGGCGACGAAGCCGCCCATGGCCACCATCCACAGCGGCAGCGCGGGCGGCAGGGTCAGGCCGTAGATGAGTCCGGTCACGAGGGCTGAACCGTCCGCAAGCGTGAAGGCGCTGCCGCGCTGCAGCAGGCGCTCTGCTGCGAGGCAGGACAGCGTCGCGACGAGCAGCGTCAGCAGTGCGGCGAGCCCGAACAGGTAGACCGCAAACACGCAGGCCGGAATCAGCGCGATCACCACGTGCAGCATGATCCACGCCACCGAGGTGCCGGCATGGACGTGAGGTGCAGGCTCGATGGTGAGCGGTGCACGGAGGGTCACGACTTCTCCTCCGTCACCGCGTGGGCGGCCAGCCGGCGCAGCTCTGCCTTGGCGGCCCGGAATTCCTGAACCAGGGGGATATGGGACGGGCAGACATAGGCGCAGCAACCGCACTCGAAACAGGCATCGAGATGAAAGTCCCGACGCATCGTCTCGACCTCGCCGTGCCGTGCCAGCAGTCCGAGCTGGCAGGGGTTGAGGGTCATCGGGCAGGCCTGGACGCAACGGCCGCAGTGGATGCAGGGCTGGACCCGCCCAGCATCCCTGTATTCGGCGCTGGTGAACGCCACGAACCCGGAGATGCCCTTGGTGATGGGGACGTCGAGACTGGCCAGCGGCTGCCCCATCATGGGTCCGCCCAAGAATACCCGCGTGACATCCGCAGCCGTCCCCACCTGCTCGAGTGCGAAGCGCAGCGGGGTGCCGATGGGCATGCGGTAGTTGCCGGGATCGAGCACGCCGGGTCCGGTGATGGTGACGACCCGCTCCTGTATGCCGCGCCCGAAGGGCAGCAGGCGGCCGATCTCTGCGGCCGTCGCCACGTTGATGCACAGCGCTCCGACGTCGATGGGCAGTCCCCCGGCAGGTACCTCCACGCCGAGCAGCGCCCTGATCAGCAGTTTTTCTGCCCCCTGGGGATAACGGGTGGGCAGGAAGCTCGCCTTCAGGGACATCCCCTCCGGGGCCGCCGCCAGCACGGCTTCGCCGGCCTCGCGGCCATCCTCCTCGACGGCCAGCACCACCGCCTCGGCGCCGGTGGCCTTCAGCAGGTAGCGGACACCGAGCACCACATCGGCGGGTTGTTCGAGCATCACCCGATAGTCGGTGGTGAGCCAGGGTTCGCACTCGGCACCGTTGATGATCAGCAGTCTTACCCGGCGCTCCGGCGGCATGCGCAGCTTCGCATGGGTCGGGAATGCGGCCCCGCCGAGGCCGACGATGCCTGCGGCCTGCACGGCGTTGATGATGTCCTCCGCGGTGGCCGTGGCCAGGTCACAGGCCGTGCCCGATGCCACCTCCTGGGTGGCGCCGGGGAAGGGTTCGAGGTAGATGCCGGGCACCATGGCACCGGTGACGCTCGGCATCAGGGCGATGCGCTGCACCCGTCCGGCGGCAGGAGCATGGACCGGGACCGACCGCTCGCCATCAGCACGTCCGAGGACTGCGCCCCGTTCCACTGCCGCCCCTTCCCGGACCACGGGCAGTGCCGGGCGCCCCGCATGCTGCAGCAGCGGCACTTCGAGCAGCGGCGCAAACGGAAACTGCCGAATCCGCTGTGTCTGCGTCTGCGCCTTGTGGGTGGCCGGTGTGACCCCGCCACGAAATGCCGATCGTCCCCACATTCGAGTTCTGCTCAGTTGTACTTACGGCCGCGTTCGATCCAGCGCAGCACCTCGGGATCCGAACGGTCCCGCGGCAGTCCGGGATGAATGATCCGCTCTGTGCATCGCTCCGCGGCCTTCACCAGATCCCGATAGGGACCGCCCCGGGGATTCTTGATGTAGGCCTTGCGGTCCGGCCCATAGGCAAATATCGCCGGATTCAGGCGGGTACATTCGTCGCAGGCGGTGCACTGCTCGCTGTCGATCCAGGGTGCCATGTAACCGTCGGCATCTTCCTTCGGGCCGTCTTGTGGTCGACTCTGCTCAGAGCCTTCGCGTTCGCGGGCATCGCTGCCTTGTGTCGGGGCTGATTCGTTGCTGCCGGTAAGCTTAAACAGGGATGCCGTGAGATTCTCGATCAGTTCCCGGCGGATGGATTCCGTCATCTCCTCCCGCTGCTGCTCAGGCTCAGGGCCCTGCGACGCGAGGGCGCTGAGCATGCGCCAGAAATCCCGGCGGTCTTCGCAGGAGGCCACCAACGCGTCAGCCACCAGCAGCCGACCGAGTTTGCCGTCCGGAAGCAGGTGCCAGATGAAGGGGTACTTGCCCTCGCGATCGTCCGGTGTGAGCTCGAGGTACTCTGCCAGCGGCAGCATGTCGTCGTGCCAGGCCTCCTCGGGGACGGTACGGAAGTGCTTGCGGAAGCGGCCCTCGCTGGCGGCGAAGTCTGCAAACGTCAGGGGCAGTTCCAGCTCGCGGTCGCGCTCGTGTTTGCGGTAAGTCAGCGCGTAGCTCGGCCAGTCGTCCTCCGGCGCCGGGTTGCCACCGAGGTCGAGACACTCGGCGATGGTCGCGCCCCGCTCCGGGTGGTAGCGGAAGAGGGGGTAGGCCCGGGACTCCACCGCGAGCTTGGCCTGGGCCGCACCCGCATCGTCGGCGATGCCGTGCTCCGGCTGGCAGGACGTGTAGCAGTTGAACAGCGCCGGTCGACGACAGGTCAGGCCCTCGATGAAGCCCTCGATCATGTGGCTTGGGTGGGCGATGGTCGCCTGCATGACGTAAGTGGTCCGGTGGGCGATGCCGATCAGGCCGAGTTCCTTGCGCACCTCCTGCTTGCCTTTGATCGACTCGCCGAATGCCGCCATGTCCGAGACCTGGCCGAAGAAACCGGAAGTGCAGGCCTGGCCGCCCGTGTTCGAGTACACCTGGGTGTCGAGGACCAGGACCTTCAGCGGCTTGCCGGACATCATGGCGCGGGAGAGGTTCTGCAAGCCGATGTCGTACATGGCGCCATCACCGCCGACCACGACCACCGGCGGGCACAGGGCGTACTCCTCGTCCGAGAATTGGCGCCAGTCGAAGGTATCGAAGAATGCCGCATCACGCGCCGCCACGTACTCGCCAGCGAGTTCCAGTTCCGCCTGGCGAATCGCCCTGAAGCCTTCTGCCATCTTCACCATGTGCCCTTCGAAAACCCCGAGGGCCAGCGATGGACTGTCCTGGAACAGGTGATTGGCCCAGGGATACGGATAGGGGTTGAAGGGGAAGGTGGAGCCCCAGACCGAGGAGCAGCCGGTGGCATTGAGGATGCCCATCGGGGCGCGTCCCCTGCCGGTGGTTCCTTGCGTGTATCTCCAGCGCAGTGTCCTCAGCCGTTCGATGAGACCCGTGACCCGTCTGATCCATGCATGATCGATTTCTCCCGCCTTTCCTCCCGATGCGCCCCGCGCACGGGTGACGAGGTCTTCGATGCTCAGGGTTCCCTCTTCCCCCTCGGCGAGCGCGCCCATTCTGGAGAGGTCCAGGCCCGCCGTCAGCGAGTCCCGTAGATGTCGTTCGAGGCGACTGACGAGATCGTCGAGCCGCGCCAAATGAGCCTTGATGCGCGGCTGCATCAGCGCTTCGACAGTGGCGATGAACAGCCGTATTACGGTCTTCTCCGAACAGCCGAGGCAGGCGCCATCGCCGCTGGTGAATGGCAGGTACACTTCCTTCTTCAGCAGGATGTGGTCGAGCACGCCACTGGCCTCGTCGAGGTTCTCGATCCGAATGAAGTCGTCTGCGGTGCTCGGCAGGTCTTGCCAGACGTCCCAGCGTCCGCGCAGCAGGTCCACCGACTCGTCGGTCTGGGGAACCTCCTCGAGCGCCGCGTCTTCGCACACCGCGATGCACTCACCGCACCCCTTGCAGGTGTCCGGATTGATCGTGATGCTGAGCAGGCCGCCGCTGCCCTTTTCGTCCCGTTCACGAAGTTCGAAAAAGGGCCGGGTGAGCGAGAACTGAAACGCCCCGAGCGCCTCCTCGAGCCAGCGAAATTCGGTGGCGAGTTGCGAACGCTGCGCCGTATCCTCGGTGTCGGCCAGCTGCGCCTCGATGGCCTCGGAGATCAAGCCCCGGGCCGAATGCCCGGCTCCCGCCGCGTCGAACAGTTCCCGCGCCCTCGGTTCCAGCGTCCGCACCGCCCGGGGCAGCAGCCGCGGCGCATGGCCGGCCCTGCGGACCCGGGCGACGGCGGTATCGAGAATCTCGGTGAGGCTATTGACCAATCCCGGAATCGCCGTGTCCGGGCAAACCGTCCAGCACTTGCCGCAGGCGGTGCAGTTCTCGGGCAGCCACTTCGGGTGCTGCGTTCGAATCCCGGTCATGTCCCGGAACAGGGCAGTGGATGCCGGCATCAGGCTCAACGCCATGAACGGGTCGGCCAGGTTGGCATGGCCCTGACCGCGGGCATAGAGGCTTCCGGTCTCGGCCCAGAAACGCTGGATGTCCGTCAGCGGCGCCTGGCTCTGGGGCAACTCCTGCACCCGGATCGGTACGGCCGGGACACCGGGGCCGCTGCCTTCGGTCGAGGGCAAGGGTTTCTCGAGGACCTCCGCAAGCTCATCGAAGCCACGGCGGATCACTCTCAGGTTGTCTTCCACGACGCGGGCACCGAGGCCGCCGAATTTCCGCTCCAGCCGGTCCCGCATGGCCTCGAGCAGGCGCTCCTCGTCGAGCCCATGTTCCTTGAGCAGGTCGGTTGCGGCGAAGAACGCACCCTGAAACGCGATACCCTGCATGCGCAGTTGCAGATCAGGGTCGGTCGCCTCCTCGCGCGCGATGCGAAACGCATCCACGTAACACAAGCGGATGTTCTGCTTCACGATTCGCCTTTGATACCTTTCAGGTATGCGTTCCCATGCCGCTGTCGGCGTGCCGGCATCGGCCTGGATGATCAGCAGTCCGCCGTCCCGCAGTCCCGCCAGCGCGTCACTGTGGTTGAAGACATTGGGGTCAGGAGACAGAACCACGTCCACGTAGGCGTACTCACCGTTGATCCGAATCGGTTCAGGCGCCGCAGCCATGTAGAACGTGGTGGGCTGGCCCTTTTTCTCGGAGCCGTATTTAGGGTTGGCCTTGATGTGGTAGCCCAGCAGATCGAACAGGGTCGTGGCCAGATGCTTGCCCGTTGTGATCGCCCCCCAGCCGCCGATGGAGTGCATGCGCAGGGTCAGGCAATCTGCGGGCATCAGGTTCGGATTCTCGCTGCCCTTCACAGTCAGGGAGGCCAGTTCCGGGTAGTCGCGCGCGAGCCGCTCCTGCTCGATCTGTTCCTTCGGATGCAGGGGCGTCTCCCGCAGGAAGTCGATGCCCAGGTAGAACATTTTCCGCCCGGCCCCGTCCGGGAGCATGTTCTCCACCGCACCGATCAGATCCCCGGGTGCCAGATCGCGACTTCCAACCCCGAATGATGCGGAGTACACCTCGGGCAGGTCCGCAAGGCGGGTATAAGCCGGCAGGCCGGCGTGGGGCGCCCGGCCCTCGCGGCGGCCGTTCTCGATGCACTTGCCGAGCACCGCGCGGATCTCCCGCGCCAGTGGTAGATCTGCGGCCAGCGGCTGATCGAGGCGTTCGAGCACCGTGACGCCCCGCCTGCCTTGCAGCACGGCGGCAAGCAGGTCCGCAGGAAATGGCCGGAACATCACCAGGTCGATCACGCCCACCTTGATGTGCCGGTGCTGCCGCAGGTAGTCCGCGACCGCCTCGGCTGTCGGAATCAGGCTGCCCTGACCCAGCAGCAGATAGTCGGCATCCTCGACGCGGTAACCGAGCAGGCGGTCGTAGCGGCGTCCGGTCAGCGCGGCGAACTCGGTAAACGCCTGATTCGTCAGCGCCGCAATGTGATCGAAGAAGAACGGCCGCTGGGCGGCGACGCTCTGCATGTAGGCGTCCTGGTTCTGGACTGCGCCCGCCATCACCGGGTTGTCCACATCCCAGAGTTCCGGCACCCGCCGCCGCGTCTTGCCGAAGAGCATGCGCTGGGCCGGGGTCGGGCAGTCGATCACGTCTTCGGGAAGTCCGAGATACTCGGCCACGAGTTCCCGTTCCGGGACCAGCAGGGATTCCACCAGGTGGGTGGTCAGGAAACCGTCCTGGGCGACGATACCGGGCGTCAGGGCCAGCTCGGCGATCCGATGGGCGACGAGATTGAAATCCGCCGCATGCTGGGCGTTCTTCGCGAACAGCTGGAAGAAGCCGGTGTCATCGACGCAATGGTAGTCGTCGTGGCCGGCATGAACATTCAGCGTCGCCTTGGTCATGGCCCGGCAACCGATGTTAAGGACATAAGTCAGCCGTTTGCCCACTGCCGCGTACAGCGACTCGTGCATGTAGGCAATGCCCTGGCCCGAGGAGAAATTCGCCGAGCGCAGTCCAGTCATTGACAGGCCCGCCGTCACCGCGGCGGCGGCGTGCTCGCCCTCCGGCTCGATGAAGATCAACGGTCGTCCGGCAATGTTCAGGTGACCAGCGGCCGCCGCGGCCGCCCATTCCTCGCCCATCTGCGTGGAGGGCGTGATTGGATAGGCGCCTGCGGCGTCACTGGCCTCCTGCTCGCAGGCGATCACGGCACTGTTGCCATCGAGCGCAGCACGTATGCCCGGATACTTCGGCTCCGGCGCCTGTCGGGTCATGCTTGCTCTGCTCATGGATTCTCCCTGTTGTCCCGATTCCGCCCGTTCAGTCGGCAACCACTGGCAGATCCTCCTGCCGGCGCGGCCGCCTCGCCTCCATCCCCAGGTGCGTCCGGCCCTCCTCGATCCAGACGATCGCGCCTGTCGGGCATCGGTCGATCGCCGCCCGGGGCGGCGCGCCCACTGCCTTTTCGGTCCGCCGCGGCAGACCATCTTCCATCTGCAACCAGGCCGGTGCATCCTTGGCGCACTTGCCGCAGGCGGTGCAGGCGACTTGGCAGACTTCGAGCAGTTCGTTGCCTGTCTCCGGATTGCTGCAGGCTACCCAGAGTGGGTCCGATTCGGACACCAGCCGGAACAGGTCCTTCGGACAGGCGCGAACACAGTCGCCACAGGCCGTGCATAGCGCTTCGTCGACCACTGGCAGGCCGTGGGCGTCCATCCAGATCGCATCGAAGTCACAGGCGCGCTCACAGTCGCCATGACCGAGACAGCCCCATGCGCACGCCTTGCCGCCTCCCGCCACCTGGGTTGCAGCGGCACACGTCGGCTCGCTCTGATAACGGGCCAGAAACGGCGCAACATTGCGCCCGCCGGCACAGGCCAGACGTGCGACGCGGCGGTTCGCCTCCCCAATGTCGACTCCGAGGAAGGTCGCAATGCGTTCGCGCATCTCCGGTGGACTGACGGAACACGAGGCGGGAGACGTGGCGCCGGCAACGAGGGCTTCGGCGAACGCACGGCAGCTGGGATAACCACAACTGCCACAGTTGATGCCCGGCAGGGCCTCGGTCACGGCGACGATACGCCCGTCCTCGGTTACCCGGAGTCGGCGGTCGGCGAGCAGCAGAAGGCTCGCCAGCGCAGCAGCCAGCCCGGCAAGTATCGCTGCCGCGCCAAGAATGGTCATGACGGACGCTCCTACATCAGCGAGTCCTTGGTGGCGTCAGGCCCACGCGCGCAGGTTACCGACTCTGCCGGCAAGGCTGGGCTTGGAGCACTTTCCGTCATGGGTCGGATGACGCCCGCACCCCTGATCCACTTTAGAGCGGTCGTTCGTTGTTTACGTTGACCAGGGTCAACCATGGCTCATAGGTTCAGCTATGCATCGACCGAGATCAAGGCCGACACGGTTTTCGGTAGAGTGTTTTCGAGGTGCACTCTGGGCGGGCAGTTCACCGCTGTGTTGACCGCCATCAATGAGTTGACCTGACGTTCCGGGTCACACTGCTCCTATCGAATCGCTGTTACGGCCGATGGGTTCATGGCAATCGCCCTGCGGGGAAAAGCTTCTGCCGCGGCTTCGTCGCCTGGCCGGTGCTGTGATGCTGTGTTCGAGTGATGAGAGGTCAGTCATCTGTGCAAGCAGGATCATCGCAAGCGGAGGGTGGGGCCGTGGCTGTCTGACACCCTTCGAGGACATGGGCTTGCTGATAGGTAATACGCGGTGATCAGTGTTTTGTCCTATCGGTTGGGGAGGAGCAGAACGTGAGTGCATGCGCAGCGTCGCCGGTTCTCGATCATGGCTGATCTACCCAGGCGTGTGCTGATTCTAGGCGACGGCGCGATGGGCTCAATGTTCCACGGGCTGCTCGCTTCGGTGAACGATGTGATCATCTGGGCTCGTGATCCGCGAACCGGCGAGGAATCCCTGCCCCTGGAGTCGGTAGCCACCGACCGCGAAATCGTCTTGTTTG
>REEU01000089.1 GCA_007694905.1 Gammaproteobacteria bacterium
CCCCTGCGGGGCGCACTACGTGCGACGCAATTCGCTCCCGGCGAATTGCTCCCACCGGGCGTCGCATGAATCGCCGCCCGTCAGCGCTGCTGGCGCAGGTCCGGCGCGTTGTGGGAGTGCATCGCGCTCTGGGCGTTGGCCTCTTCCTGCAGGGCCTTGGCGGCGCGCTCGTTCTCCATGATCTTCGACATCACCGCTTCGCCGGCGCGGTCGAACACATCCCGGTGCTCGATCACATAGCGCTGGGATTCGCGGTAACGCTCCAGATAGCCGTTGATCTCCGGCACGACGTAGCGTGCCACCAGATCCCATGACCGCATGGTGTTTTCCGGATTGGCCCAGTCGTGGACGAAGCCGATGACACGGCCGAAGCCGCCGGTGACCTGGAGCATTTCGCGGATGGCCTTGACGAGATCGTCGGGGGTGCCGATCACGGCGGCGCCGCCCACGTCGGTGAGCTTGTCCACCGCGGTGTCTGCATCGGGGAAGGTCTCCACGCCGGGGCGCATCAGCGTGCCCACCGTGTACTCGTTGTGCCAGCGCAGCAGGCCGTGCTTGGCCTGTTCCCGGGCCTCCTCGCGGGTTTCTGCGATATGCCAGCTCATCAGAATGCGCCAGTTGTCACGGTCGACCACGTTGCCGTGCTTCGCCGCGGACTCCTCGGCGAAGCTCCACTGGGTGGGCAGCGCCTGCAGGCCGGCGGTGGACATGGAGCCGATGGAGAGCACCCCGGTGCCGTGCTTGCCGGCCAGCGTCATGCCCGAAGGGCTGATCATGGAGGCCACTGCCAGCGGCATCTCCTCCTGCAGCGGCAGCAGCTGCAGCGCAGCGTCCTTGAGCGTGAACCACTCGCACTCGTAGCTGAACCGCTCTTCACCCCGGAGCAGGCGCTTGATCACGCCGAGCGCCTCGTCCTGGCGGTCCCGCTGCACCATGGGGTCGATGCCCAGCGTCCAGGCGTCGGAGGGCAGCGCGCCCGGACCGCTGCCGAAAATGGCCCGGCCGCCGGTCATGTGGTCGAGCTGCACCATGCGCTGGGCGACGTTGAACGGATGATGGTAGGGCAGGGAGACGACGCCGGTGCCGAGCTTGATGCGATGGCTGCGCTGTCCGGCCGCTGCCAGGAACATCTCTGGGGAGGCGATCACCTCCCAACCGGTGGAATGGTGCTCACCACACCAGAACTCGTCGTAGCCCAGGCGGTCCAGGTGAGCCACCAAGTCCAGATCCCGCTGCAGCTGCAGCGTCGGATGCTCGCCGATGGGGTGATGGGGGGCGAGAAAGGCCCCGAACTTGAGACGTGACATGGGTGCGCGCTCCCGTGTGCCCTCGAGGGTAATGCGAGGAGATTACACGACGGGGCTGGGGGCGCACAGCCGGGGGCGCTCCGCAGGGTCAGTGTAGCGGCTCCAGGCTGAGGTCCGTGAGCCGCGCTACCACCTGGTGGGGCGAGTCGGCGCTCGCCGCGAGCCGGTAGCGTCCTTCTTCCTCGCGAATCACCCATACCGTTCCCAGGCCGGCCGCGCGGGCAGCATCGAGCTCCTCGGGGACGTCGGACAGAAACAGGATCTGCTCCGGCGGCAGTTCGAGGCTGCGGGCGATGTTCGCGTAGGAGGCCGCCTCGCGCTTGTGACCGCTCGTGGTGTCGAAAAACCCGCTGAACAGATGCCGCAGGTCGCCGGCTTCGCTGTGGCCGAAAAACAGCTGCTGAGCGTAAATGGATCCGGACGAGTACACGTACAGCGGCAGTCCCGCGTCATGCCAGGCAGCCAGCGCCGTTGCGCTGTCCGGGTAGAGATGGGCGCGGAACGCCCCTTCGCGATAACCGGTCTCCCAGATCATGCCTTGCAGGGACTTCAGGGGCGTCGCCTTCTCGTCCGCGTCGATCCAGCCGAGCAGCGTGGCGATGATGGCTTCAGTATCAGCCGGATCGAGATTCGTCTGCGCAGCCGTGGCTTCGAGTTCGGCCCGGACTTCCGGCGCGTCGCGGTGGGCGCGGACGAAGCCTGGAAGTTCCGCGCGCGCGTAGGGGAAGAGTACGTCGTGGACGAAGGTGATGGAACTGGTGGTGCCTTCGATGTCCACCAGCACCGCAGCCACGGCGGGCACGGCGTCAGTCCTCCAGGCGCGGAAAGCGGCCGGCGATGTCGCTGCCGGTGAAGTCCGCGGCCCAGCCGTCGGGACTGGTGAAGATGCGCACCGCCACGAAGCTCGGGTTGGCCCCCATGTCGAACCAGTGCCGGGTGCCGCTCGGCACGCCGATCAGGTCGCCTCGCTCACACCGCACCTCGTAGACCCTGTCTTCCACGTGCAGGGTGAACAGGCCCGCGCCGTCGACGAAAAACCGGACTTCGTCCTCGGCGTGGCTGTGTTCGTCGAGAAACTTCGTGCGCATCGTGGCCTTGTCCGGATGATCGGGATGCATACTGACCACGTCGGCGGACTGATACCCGCCTTCAGCCATCAGCCGATCGATTTCGGATCGGTAG
Source organism: Gammaproteobacteria bacterium (assembly GCA_007694905.1). Taxonomy (GTDB): domain Bacteria; phylum Pseudomonadota; class Gammaproteobacteria; order Pseudomonadales; family Azotimanducaceae; genus SLTB01. Next base: position 2,490 of record REEU01000089.1, read on the forward strand.
GCCTCGAGGACCTGCTCCGGTGCATCGCCTGCACGGATCTCCGGGCGTGTCTCCCAGCGTTCGAAGCGCACGCCGATGGGCGCGAGGCCCGCTGCCACTGCGTCGGCGTCGCGATGGGTGGCCAATGGCTCCCGCGGGTTGTCTTCGCTGAATACACGCAGACGGGTCATGCCTGTCCTCCTTGCCGGGTCCAATACGTCTGGCCACCAAGCCGAGCCAGTTCCAGTTCGATTCCGAGCAGGTAATCCAGCGCCTCGAGATGCCGCAGCGTGGCGGCGAGATCCGCACCCCAGGCGTAGACGCCATGATCGCGAATCAGATAGGCCCAACAAACACCCTGAGTGCCGTCGAGGCGTCGGTCCGCTTCCCGGGCCAGCTCGTCGATGGCTTGCCGATTCGCGATCACCGGAATGTCCACCGTCGTGTCGTGGGTGGTGATCCCGGCGAAGGCCTTCAGCAATTCGTATCCCGCGAGTTGGATGCGCTCGGCTTTCGGTTGCAGCCGCGTGGTGAGAACGCTGTTCGGGGCATGCGTGTGCAGCACCGCGCCGATTGCAGGATCCCGGCGATACAGTGCCAGGTGCAGGCCGGCCTCTGCCGAAGGCCGGGCGTCGCCGTAGTTGCCATCCGGGTTGCCATCGAGATCCACCACCATCAGGTCCGCGGCGGTCAGTCGGGTCTTGTCGCGGCCGGAGATGGTGACGGCACAGTGATCGCTGCCGAGGCGCACGGAGAAGTTGCTGCTGGTGGCCGGCGTCCAGCCGCGGTCGCCGAACAGTCGGGCGATAGCGCCGAGTTCCTCCGCAAGCTGCTGGAAAGGCTCGGAGGCAGAGCTGTCCTGGGGTGCGCGGGTCATCGCCTCGGAACTCCCCTGGGCGCGTCACAACGGCGCCGGAGTTTAGCACGGTGGCCTCAGCCGAGTGGCCACGACGCTGTGCACGCGAGGATCCGGTGGCCATGGGCTGCGCTGGACTTCCCCGCTCTGCGCCCGGACAATTCGCGCCCCAAAAGCAACGGCGCATGCAGTGTCGCGCCTCCCTGCCCGACTCGCGGAGGAAGGGATGTTCAAGAATCTGGTTCCAATCAGCAAGGAACAGCACGGTAACAAGCGCCTGAAGCCCCTGACCGATTTCGGTTTTGCATCGGACTTCCACGTCGCCACCGTGATGGTGCATGAGTTCGCCCGCGCCTCGGCAGTGTTCCCCATCGTGTTTCTGGAAGACAAGGCGCAGGACGAGTTTCGGCCGGTGGCCATGCTCGGTCTTGAGGGCGGTGAGAATCTGTTCGTGGATGGCGCCGGCCGCTGGGTCGGGGGCTACGTTCCTGCCATCATCCGCCGCTATCCGTTCGCGCTGGCCAGCGCCGGTGAGGAGGGCCAGTTCACGGTCTGCATCGATGACGCGAGTCCGGTGGTCAACGAAGAGGAAGGGGAATCTCTGTTCAAGGAAGACGGTGAGCCTTCCGAAGCGCTGGAGAACGCGCGCAAGTTCCTCGGTGAGCTGCAGCAGATGGATGTGCTCACCAGCAACGTCTGCAAGTACCTGGCGGAACAGAACATGTTCACGCCGTTCAACATGCGGGTGCGGCACAACGAACAGGCCCGGAACATCTCCGGATGTTACGTGGTGAACGAGGAGCGCTTGTACAACGTGTCCGACGAACGCTTCCTCGAGATGCGCAATCGCCGCTATCTGCCGGCGATCTATGCCCATCTCGCCTCGCTGTCCCAGATCGAGCGGCTGCTGAAGCTCAAAGAGGAGCGGCAGGGTGCGGCGGGCGCAACCCCTGCGGGCGCTGACCCGGCCAGCACGGATCCCGCCGGCGCGGGTGCCGCGGGCAGGGCCGCCGAGCAAGCAGGGCCGACCAACGCGGATCCGGCTGCTTCGTGACTGCACCGGCAGGTTCCAATTGGATACCGATCACCATTGACGTTGAGGCATCCGGGTTCGGACGGGGCAGCTATCCCATCGAGGTCGGGCTGGCGTTTGCCGATCGGGAAAGCGAGAGCTACCTGATCCGTCCGGCTCCGAGCTGGGAGCACTGGGACCGGGGTGCTGAAGCCGTGCACGGCATCAGCCGTGAGCAGCTGCTCCGTGAGGGGTCATCGGTGGTGGAGGTGGCTGCGTTGCTGAATGCGCGGCTGGCCGGCAACCGGGTTTACAGCGATGCCTGGAGTTTCGATACGTCCTGGGTCGCGCGACTGTTCGATGCGGCGGGCTTCAGTCAGCACTTCCGCATCGACACCATTCGTAATCTGCTCACCGAGGCCGAAGTGGAGTGCTGGCAGGAAGCCCGCCGGCAGGTAGAGTCGGCGGCTCCGGAGATCCGTCACCGGGCGGCAGTGGACGCCCGCCTCCTGCAGCAGACCATCCTCCGCGTTCGCGAACTGGCCCGCCAGCGCTCCGCGACCGCAGACTGATCAAAGCCCTCAGCGCCACGCGGATCGCCACGCCCGCGGTGCGGACGTGCGCTGCCACTGCGTCGTGCCAGATTCTCGCGTGCTGCCAGTGGGAGCTAACGTCGGCCAAATGCCGGCGTTGCGATCGCCGACTGCGCGTGATCCGAGCGCCACGCGGATCGCCACGCCCGCGGTGCGGACGTGCGCTCCCACTGCGTCGTGCCAGATTCTCGCGTGCTGCCAGTGGGAGCTAACGTCGGGCGCAGCCCGGCGTCGCGATTGGCGTCCCGGGTCAGTACTTGTAGGAATCCTGCTTGTAGGGTCCTTCCTGCGGGACGTGGATGTACTTGGCCTGCACCTCGGTGAGCTCGGTCAGCGTGCCGCCGAAACCCTGGACCATGTAGCGGGCCACTTCCTCGTCGAGATGCTTCGGCAGCACTTCCACCGAAATCGGCGGCCGCTGACTCGGATCCTGATCCGCCCAGCGATTCTCAAACAGATGAATCTGGGCCAGCACCTGATTGGCGAAGGAGCCGTCCATCACCCGTGACGGATGTCCCATGGCATTGCCGAGGTTCACCAGCCGGCCCTCGGACAGCAGGATGATGAAGTCGGAGGGATCCTCGCTGCGGAAAATGCGATGCACCTGCGGCTTCACCTCCTCCCAGCGCCAGTTCTTGCGCATGAAGGCGGTGTCGATCTCGTTGTCGAAGTGGCCGATGTTGCAGATCACAGCGCCCGGCTTCACGGCCGCCAGCATGTTGGCGTCGCAGACGTTGCTGTTGCCGGTGCAGGTGACGATGAGGTCGGTCGTCGAAAGCAGCAGCGCGTCGATGTCCTCGGCGCGACCGGTGTTGCGACCGGCTTGGTAGGGCGACACCACTTCGAATCCGTCCATGCAGGCCTGCATGCCGCAGATGGGATCGATCTCGGTGACCTTCACGATCATGTTCTCCGCACGCAGGGACTGGGCGGAGCCCTTGCCGACGTCGCCGTAGCCGATGACCAGCGCCTTCTTGCCCATCAGCAGCATGTCGGTGCCGCGCTTGATGGCATCGTTGAGGCTGTGCCGGCAACCGTAGCGGTTGTCGTTCTTGGACTTCGTCACCGCATCATTGACGTTGATGGCCGGAATCTTGAGGGTGCCCTCGGCGATCATCTCGTAGAGGCGGTGCACACCGGTGGTGGTCTCCTCGCTGACGCCGTGAATGGCATCGAGCATGGCCGGATACTTGTCGTGGATGTGCACGGTGAGGTCGCCGCCGTCATCGAGCAGCAGATTGGCGTTCCAGGGCTTGCCGTCCTTGAGGATGGTCTGCTCGATGCACCACAGGTACTCCTCCTCGGTCTCGCCTTTCCAGGCGAAGACGGGAATGCCGGCGGCAGCCATCGCGGCGGCGGCATGGTCCTGGGTCGAGAAGATGTTGCAGGAGGACCAGCGCACCTCCGCGCCGAGCTCCACCAGCGTCTCGATGAGCACCGCGGTCTGCACGGTCATGTGGATGCAGCCGATGATGCGCGCACCTGCCAGGGGCTGCTCCGGCGCGTAACGGCGCCGCAAGGTCATCAGGGCCGGCATTTCGGCCTCGGCCATTTCGATCTCGCGCCGGCCGAAGTCGGCGAGGCTGATGTCGGCGACCTTGTAGTCGGGGGTGCTCATGGTGAATCGCTCCTTGGGTGCCGTCAGGCGGTTGCAGTTGAATGGGGCGTGAAGCGGCGCAACTGCACACGGAAACCGTTGCGCTGCGCCAGGAATTGGCGGCCATGGTCTGCGAGTCCGCAGGCCTCGGCCCAGGTGCCCAGCTGCTCCGGGTCGAAGCCGCGCCAGACATCGCCGCAGGCGTCCGCGACCCAGTCCTGGGTGTGGGGGCAGAGTTCCGCGATGAGCAGGACGCCTTCGTCCGCGAGCAGACCGGCGCAGCGGGCCATCAGGGCCGCCGGGTCCGGTGCGTGGTGGAGCACCATGGCGCAGACGATGGCGTCGAACGGCTGTGCCAGGCTGGCTTCTCTGATGGCCGAGCCCGGCGCAGGCAACTCGCCTCCGAGCAGCGTCACGCCGGTGAGACCTGCCGCGTCGCAGGTCGCGCGCGCCCGCTCAAGCATGCTCGACGAACTGTCCAGCGCGACCACAGCGGCGAAGCGTGCCGCGAGAACGGGGATGAACTCGCCGGGACCCGGACCCACCTCGAGGGCGCGTTGGCCCCGCTCGGGCAGCATGGTGGCCAGCACCGGCAGGTAGTGGTCCGGCGCTGCGATGAGGTCGCGCTGGCGGTCGAAGGCGTCCGCGTGACGGGCGAAGAATGCCCGGCTGCGTTCCGCCCGCGCTTCGAACACGTCGCTGCGGCGTTCAGCCAGCGCAGGCGTCAGCGGGTCCGCGTCCAGGGCGTGCAGCAACTCGATCTGCAGCGATGCTTCCGGACGTCCGCTTGCGGGCAGGGCGCGTCGGTAAAAGGTATGGGTGCCGTCGCGATGGGCCTGCAGCAGGCCGGCTTCGCTCAGGAGCTTCAGGTGATGGCTGAGATTGGGTTGGCCAAGGTCCAGGATCCGGCAGAGCTCCTGCACTGCGAAGGCATCCTCGGCCAGCAGGCGCAGAATGGCCAACCGCACCGGATCGGCGCAGGCGCGCAGGATCTGCAGCAGCTCGGGGTCGGCGCTGAGTTCCGGGTGAGGGAGCACGATGTTGCGGGCCATGGCTGGGCGGTTCCGAAGCTTGTCCCGGGCATTGTCCCAGCCGGGGTCGCCATCGGCAAGCATTCATCAATAAATTTCGATGATTAACCGCCCGCAGCCGTGAATCGCCGCGCGAGGCAGGTTAAGCTTGCGCCCCGCGCTGGCCATGACGTGAGCGCGTCATTCATTGAGCGAAACCGAGGAACTTCCATGGGAGAGACCGTGAGCCACGCCTGGGTCCTGAAACGCCGTCCCCAGGGGCGGATCAGCCGGGACGACTACGACTGGGTCGAGAGCCGCCTGCCGGAGCCTGGCGCCGACCAGGTACTGGTCCGCACGATCTACCTGTCGCTGGATCCCACCAACCGCATCTGGGCCAGTGACATGGATCAGTACATGCCGCCGGTGGAACTCGGTGAGGTCATGCGGGGTGGCACCCTGGGTGTGGTGGAGGCCAGCGGTCATGCGGGCTTCGCACCCGGAGATGTGGTCCAGGGCATATGGGGCTGGCAGTCCCACTACCTTGCTGACGGCGGGGCCGGGCTCACGAAAATGCCGGTCACGCCTGGCGTGCCACTTGATGCCTACATGAGCGTCCTCGGCGCCACCGGCATGACCGCCTACTTCGGTCTGCTGGATATCGGCAAGCCGCAGGCGGGCGAGACTGTGGTCGTGTCCGCTGCAGCAGGCGCGGTGGGATCCATCGTCGGCCAGATTGCCAAGATCAAGGGTTGCCGGGCCGTCGGCATCGCCGGCTCCGAGGACAAGTGTCGGCATCTCACCGAGGATCTCGGTTTCGATGCCGCCATCAATTACAAGACAGCCGATCTCGACGGGGCATTGGCCGCTGCCTGCCCCGACGGCATCGACGTCTATTTCGAAAACACCGGCGGCGCCATTTCAGATGCCGTCTTCCCGCGCCTGAACCTGCATGCGCGTGTGCCCCTGTGCGGGTTGATCAGCCATTACAACGACTTCGATGGTGCCACCGGCGTACGCGGCCCCAACAACTATCAGCAGGTGCTCATGAAGCGCGTGCTGATCCAGGGCTTCATCATCATCGATTACTTCCCGAAGTTCCCTCAGGGCATCGCCGAGATGGCCGGGTGGCTGGCAGAGGGCAAGATCAAGTACCGCACCGACGTGGTCGATGGTCTCGAGAATGCTGTGGAGGCTGTGAACCGACTGTTCGACGGTGCCAACACCGGCAAGCTGCTGGTGCGCTGCTCGCCGGAACCTTGAGCCGACGTCGGCCATGACCACAACCATGCAACCGACACTCGGGCCGAGCAAGCTGCCGCAGGTCGGGACCACCATCTTCACGGTGATGTCCCAGCTTGCGGCGGAGCACGGTGCGCTGAACCTCTCGCAGGGCTTTCCCGATTTCGACGGCCCGGAAAAGCTTCGCGAGCGGGTCGCGCACTATCTCAATCACGGCTTCAACCAGTACGCGCCCATGACCGGAGTGCCGGCGCTGCGGGCAGCGATCGCCGGCAAAGTAGCGGCGCTGTATGGGCGCAAAACCGACGCCGATGCCGAGGTCACCGTCACCTCCGGCGGTACGGAAGCGCTGTTCTGTGCGATCCAGGCGGTGGTGCGCTCGGGGGATGAGGTCATCGTCTTCGATCCCGCCTATGACTCCTACGAGCCGGCGGTGGAACTCGCTGGCGGGCGCTGTATCCGCCTGCGTCTGCCGGCGCCGGATTACCGTCCGGACTGGAACGCCGTGGCCGATGCGCTCGGTCCGAAGACGCGCCTGATCATTCTCAACAGCCCTCACAATCCCACCGGCAGCGTGCTCACTGCCGAGGATCTCGACGCGCTCGAGCTGCTGCTCGCGGGTCGCGACATCCTGCTGCTCGCAGACGAGGTCTACGAGCACATCATTTTCGACGGCGCGGCGCACCAGAGCCTTTTGCGTCGGCCGGCCCTGGCCGAGCGCGCCTTCGTGGTGTCGTCTTTCGGCAAGACCTACCACGTCACCGGTTGGAAGATCGGCTACTGCGTGGCGCCGGCCGCGCTGTCGGTCGAGTTCCGCAAGGTGCACCAGTACGTGACCTTCGCCTCCATCACGCCGGTGCAGCTGGCGCTGGCGGACTTTCTTGCGGAGCACCCCGAGCATCATCTCGAATTGCCGGCGTTCTATCAGCGCAAACGTGACCGCTTCTGCGCCCTGCTGGAAGGATCGCGATTCCGGCTCCGGCCGGCTGCTGGCACCTACTTCCAGCTGCTCGACTATGCGGCGATCAGCGACGAGACCGACGTGGCGCTGGCGCGTCGGCTGACCGTCGAGCACGGTATCGCCTCCATTCCGGTGTCCGTGTTCTATCGTGACCCGCCCGGCGAACCGGTGCTTCGATTCTGCTTCGCGAAGGACGATGCGACCCTGCTGCGTGCCGCGGAGGTCCTGTGCGCGATCTGACCCTGACCCTCATTCAGACCACGACCGCCTGGCACGATCCCCCGGCCAACAGGCTTGCCTATGGCGAGCAGCTTCAGCACCTCGACGTGGCAGGCGACGTGGTGGTGCTGTGCGAGATGTTCACCACCGGTTTCACGATGGCATCTGCGGAGCAGGCCGAGAGCATGGACGGGCCCACCGTAGGTTGGATGCTGGAGCATGCCAGCCGTCTCGACGCTGTGGTCTGCGGCAGCGTCGTGATCCGGGACCAAGGCGAGTGCTACAACCGCTTGGTCTGGGCGCGACCGGATGGTGAGGTCGAGCACTATGACAAGCGTCATCTGTTCCGCATGGCTGACGAGCACGCCCATTACGCGCCCGGCCGCGACCGGCGGGTGTTCGCATGGCGGGATTGGCGCATCTGTCCCCAGATATGTTACGACTTGAGGTTCCCGGTGTTCAGCCGCAACCGGGACGACTACGACCTGCTGCTTTACGTGGCAAACTGGCCCGCGCCGCGGACAGCCCAGTGGCTGGCCCTGCTGCGGGCACGGGCGATCGAAAACCAGTGTTATGTGGCCGGTGTCAATCGCATCGGTCTGGATGGCAACGATGTTCCCTACGCCGGCGGCAGCGGCTGCTGGGATCCGTTGGGACGCAGTCTGGTGGAGGCCGGCGAAGTGCATCAGGTGCTTCGGGTGGGTCTGGACGGTGGCGCATTGTCGGCGTATCGGTCTGGATTTCCCGCCTGGATGGATGCGGATCGGTTCCACATTGAAGGCGATGTCGCCGCAGAGGACGGTCTCACCTGACTCGTACCCGGCGTGCGCCAGGATCGGAAGGGAGAAACGCCATGAAACGGCGTCATGGAGTGCTTGGTGGTCTCGTGCTCGTCGGTGCGCTCGGTGCGCATGCCGGCATGGGCGATTGCGAGCCGCCGGGAGAGCCGCCCAACGTGCCGGACGGTGCGGTGGCGGCTGAGGAGTTGCTGGCCGAAGCCAGCGGCGAGGTGCGCAACTACGTTGCCGAGACGCAGGAATATCTAGCGTGTCTCGAGGCCCGTGAGACCTCTCTCGGCGAGGACATCACCGATGAGCAGCGGGCTGACATCGTCAACACCTATAATGCGGCGGTCGAGTCGATGCAGGCCGTGGCCGACAATTTCAATGAGCAGGTCCGGCGCTACCGGGAGCGTCTGGACGACAACTGACGGCCGCACACGGGCGCCATAAGCGTGAAGGAATATTGAGTTGAAGGCATTTACACTTCCGTCCCGATTGGCGCTCGTACCCGTGATCCTCGCCGCGTTGCTGGCAGCATGCGGCGAGGCGCCCGAAAGTGATCGGCCCGTCGCCGAGGCGGCCCCAGAGGTCGCCGGCGAGCAGACCTACCGCCGTTTCTGTTTTTCCTGTCATGCATCCGGTGCAGCCGGAGCACCGCGGACCGGCAATGCCCAAGCCTGGGCGCCCCGCATCGCTCAGGGCATGGACGTCATGCTCCGGCACACTATCGATGGTATGCCCGGGATGCCGCCGCGTGGCATGTGCACGCGCTGTGACGACGACGAACTGCGCGCGGCCATCGCCTACATGGTGGAACGCTCCCAGAGCGATTAATCGTCCCGTTGCGGTCGCCGACTGCGCAGGCGCTTCTTCGCGCCGTGGCGGACCTTGGTGTCGGTTCGCCGCTGCTTGGCTGCTCGTGACGGTCGGGTGGCGACCCGCGGTTTCGGCGGTGTCTCGGCTCGTGCCACCAGCGCGGCGAGCCGGGCCAGGGCATCCTCCCGATTTCGCTCCTGGGTCCGGTAGCGCTGGGCCTCGATCAGGATCTCGCCGTCCAGGGTCAATCGTCGTCCTGCCAGTCGCTCCAGACGTGCGCGCACGTCTGCCGGCAGCTGCGCACGATCGAGATTGAATCGCAGCTGGGCCGCTGTGGCGACCTTGTTCACGTTCTGTCCGCCCGGCCCGGAGCTGCGCACGAATTGCATGCTGATGGCCGCGTCGGGAATCTCGATGCTGTCGGTGAGGCGGATCATGCTGTGGACCCGAAGCTGGCACGGCAGGAAGATGAGGGATTGCCAAGTCATCCAGTGTAGCGTGGAGTTCCGCTGGACTGCAGCGCCGGCAGTTGGCGAGTGCGCATGCCGGTTACAATGCGTTTGGGATACGGGTAAGAGAGTCTGTGTACATGGCCGATGATCTGCGCCGCTTCGGATACCTGCGAGCCATGGCTGCAGCCCCTGCAGTGGTGCCTGCAGACCCTGAGGGCAACGTGGTTCACGTCCTCGAAGAGCTTGCTGCGGCGCGGGCGGCGAACGTGTCGCTGCTGCTGCTGCCCGAACTCGCGTTGACCGGTTTCACCAGCGAGGATCTGTTCCTCTCGTCTGCCCTGCAGCGCGCCACCCGGGCGGCGTTGGCTCGCCTGGTGGCGGCCACAGCGGAGGGCGGCACCACCGTGGTCGTCGGGGCGCCATTGGCGGTGGCGGATGGTCGTCTGTTCAACGCGGCGCTGGTTTTGGCCGACGGCGAGATCTGTGGTGCGGTGCCGAAAGCCCATCTGCCGAACTACGGTGAGTTCTACGACCCGCGCTGGTTCTCTGATGGCCATGACGTGGACCTGGAGATCAGGGACCCGGAGCTCGGTGCGTTCCGTCTCGCTGCGCGTCAGCTCTTCCGCGTCGGTGCTGCCCGCTTTGCCCTGGAGATCTGCGAGGATCTCTGGGCACCGGATCCGCCCGGCGCGCGCCACGTCCTGGCGGGCGCCGAACTCATCCTCAATCCCTCCGCCAGCAACGAGCTGGTGGCCAAGGCGGACTATCGGCGTGACCTGGTGCGCATGACCAGCGCCCAGCGCCTCTGTGGCTACCTGTACGCGTCTGCGGGGCCGGGCGAGTCGAGCAAGGATCTGGTGTTCGGTGGCCACCTGCTGGCGGCCGAGAACGGCGTGGTCATCGGTGAGGGCGAGCGTTTTCGTCTCGACGGCAGCCGCCTGATCGTGGATTTCGATCTCGAACTTCTGCGGCACCAGCGCCAGTACAACAGCACGTTCCGCAATGCACCGCGGCCGCAACCCTACACTGATGTAGCGGCCGGTGGCGGCATGGCGTTGCCGGAGGTGTCGCGCGCGGTGACGCCGCATCCGTTCGTGCCCGCCGACGAGGCCGAGGTGGACGCCCGCGCCCGTGAGATTCTCGCCATCCAGGCTACGGGTCTGGCCCGCAGAATGCGCTCAGTGGGCGAGCCGAAGCTCGTCATCGGCCTGTCCGGCGGACTCGACTCGACGCTGGCCTTCCTGGTGGCGCTGGATGCACTGGAGCTGCTCGGCCGCCCGGCGGCAGACCTGCTGGCGGTGACCATGCCGGGTCCCGGCACCGGTGAACGCACGCTGGCCTCGGCCCGCAATCTTGCCGAGCATGCCGGCGTCAGGCTGCTGGAGATTCCGATCCATGCGGCCGTGGCGCAGCACCTCGCTGATCTCGGCCACGATCCCGATACCCACGACGTCACGTTCGAGAATGCCCAGGCCCGGGAACGCACCCAGCTCCTGTTCAATCTCGCCAACAAGCATGGTGGGCTGGTGGTGGGCACCGGCGATCTCTCCGAGCTGGCGCTGGGCTGGTGCACGTTCAACGGCGATCACATGGCCAGCTACAACGTGAATGCAGGGGTGCCGAAGACGCTGATCGCCTACCTGGTGCGCTGGTACGCGCGCCACCGCTGCAGCACCGACCTTGCGGCTGTGCTCGACGGCGTGCTGACGACGCCGATCTCGCCGGAGCTGGTACCAGGCGGAAACGAGGAGGGTGTGACGCAGCATACGGAAAGTCTCATCGGCCCGTATGAGCTGCATGACTTCTTTCTTTACCACTACGTCCGCCATGGCAGCACACCCGATAAGATCCGTTGGCTTGCCGGGCGGGCCTTCGACGGCCGGCACGACGCAGCGACCATCGAGCGTTACCTCGGAGAGTTCCTGCGTCGTTTTCACAGCCAGCAGTTCAAGCGGACCACACTGCCGCCCGGACCCAAGGTGGGTACCGTCAGCCTGTCCCCGCGCGGCGATTGGCGGATGCCCGATGAGTCCCCGCCGCCGCGACTCGACTGACGTCGTCACTCCAGATCGCTGGAACCTTCCCGCAGCAGGGCGCGGAAATCCGCGGGCAATGGCGCGCGGAACGTGCGCGGGCGGGTCACCCCGTCGGCGAGTTCCGGCAGCTGCAGGCGGTGGCAGTGCAGGGCGAGACGCGGTGCCGCCTGGGCGTGATCGCCCGCACGACCATAGAGGTGATCACCGCGCAGGGGACTGCCGATCCAGGCCAGATGCACCCGGATCTGGTGCGTACGTCCGCTGAGCAGGCGGATGCAGAAAAGGCTGTCCTCACCGCGGCGCCGGACGGTCCGCACCCGGGTGCGCGCGGCTTTGGCACGGGCATCGGTAATGGTGGCTGCGAGCCGATAACCTGGCCGGCCGTGAACCCGATCGGCGACGATGGCGTTCCTCGGCCCGGCTACGCGCCAGCGGCTCTTGCGGCCCGGTGCCAGCGGCAGGTCGATCTCCAGCGTCCCGTCAGGCAGCACGCCGTGGCCGATGGCCGCGTACCACTTGCCCACGCCGCCGGATTCGAACGCGGCGCCGAGGCTGCGTTGGACCTCTGCATCGAGTGCCACGAGGAGCAGGCCCGAAGTGCCTTTGTCGATGCGGTGGACGGCGAGGGGCCGCAGGCGTTCGGCCTCCAGACCCCGCTTCAGGGCATCCCACAGGCAGGGCGTACCGCTTCTATCTGCGAGCACCGGCAGCCCCGCGGGCTTGTCCAGCACCAGGAGCCCGCGGTCGCGCCAGACGACGCGCGCCCCGAGCAGCTGCATCAGGCCGGGAACTCGGGCGTGAAGCGGATGTTGCCCTTCTCGAGTCCGCGCGTGACCACCTCGAGACCGCCGGATTTGATGATCCATTCCAGGCGATGATCCCGATACTCGCGCTTGAACTCACCCCGCTCGAGCATGCCGCGAACTGCCTTCATGCCGGCCGCGGCGGCTTCGGATCCGCCCATGGCCATACTGGCGGCGGCCTCGTTCACCGTCGTGACGCTGGGCCGCGCATTGGCGCGCTGCTGCCAGGTGTGCAGCGGCGTTCCAGGCTTGGGTCCGAGTTCGAAGCCGGTCGAGCCGTTCACATAGGGAATCACCGCGAGATCGCCCCAGCCGAAGCGGTCACCCGTGAACCAGTCCGAGTCGCCCAGCTGGGCCGTCAGCCAGGCCTGCCAGCGCTGGGTCTGTTCCGTCGCCCGCTGCCACAGCGTGGCGGCCAGGTCGCCCTTAGCGCGGCCAAAGTGGACGAGTTCCGCCAGCCCCCAGTTGATGGCTTCGTAGTGGGTGTCCATGACGTCCTCGAGCATGCGCATGTGGGCGCGCGACGCTGGGTCGGCAGGCAGCAGCGGCGGGTCCGGCCAGCGATCCTCGATGTATTCGAGGATGATGGTGGAGTCGAAGATGCGCAGGTCGCCGTCCACCAGTGCCGGGACTTCTCCCCGGGGGCTGGCGCTCTGAAACGCAGCGTCCACCTGGCCGCTGCCGAGGGCGGTGGGCAGAGGTGCGGAGAACGGCACGCCCTTCTCGGTTAGAGCGATCTTCACCTTCTGGGCGTAGGGCGAGAGGGGATGGTCGAATACCGTGAGGGCCATGGTGGGCTCCGTGGCTGAGGAAGAGTGGAGTCTAGCCCGGAAATCCCAGCAGCATAGGGCTGCGGACCCTGATAGCCGATGCCGGT
>REEU01000053.1 GCA_007694905.1 Gammaproteobacteria bacterium
CGTTGAGCTCGGCGGTTATGCAGACCACTCGGGGTCAGACCGCAGCAACTCTGGAGGTCATGACCGCCAACAGTAGAGGTCTTCGGTGGTCGCGAATGTGGTCCTGTTCAAAGGTGAGGGGTTTTGAGAAGATGCCAGCCAACCTGCTCAAAAATCATTAAAAGTGAGCACGTCCTGGGATCAGTGCGGGTAACAGAGTGATGGCACTCGACGTCGGGGATCATTTTCCACCAGCGGGGCCGCTGGAAACCCCCGCTGTGCTGCGCGCGCTGGTGGCGGCCCACCGCCATCTGGCCGAACTCAAAGGCGTCGCGCGCTCCATTCCCAATGAAGGCTTGCTGATCTCGACGCTGGCCCTTCAGGAAGCCCAAAGCAGTTCCGAGATCGAGAACATCATCACCACCCAGGATGCACTCTACCGCTATCAGGTGCAGCCAGGTTCCGTGGATCCGGCCAGCAAGGAGGTGGCCTGTTACGCCCGCGGCCTGGAAATTGGGTTTCAAGCGGTGCGGACATCCGGGCTGATTCGGCTGGACACCATCTTGCAGGTGCAGAGTGTTCTCGAGGGCAATGACGCAGGACTGCGCCGGACGCCCGGCACGGTGCTCAAGAACGAGCGTACCGGCGAAGTGGTCTACGAGCCGCCGTCGCCTGAGCGCCTGCCGGAGCTAATGGACGCGCTGGTCCGCTATATCCACACCGAAGATGCTCTCGATCCGTTGGTGCGGATGGCGGTGATCCACCACCAGTTCGAGTCCATCCACCCGTTTTACGATGGGAACGGGCGCACCGGCCGCATTCTCAACATTCTGTTCCTCGTCCAGGCAGGGCTGCTCGATTCGCCCATTCTTTATCTCAGCCGCTACATCAGCCTCACCAAGGCTCGCTACTACGCCGAGCTGCAAGCACTGCGTGAAACAGGCGAATGGGAGAGCTGGTTGCTGTATTTGCTGCAGGGAGTGGCCGTGACAGCTCGGCATACCACGGGGCTGGTAGAAGCCATCGGCGGTCTGCTGCAGCGGCACAAGCAGTTCATCCGCGCCCACTACAAATTTTACAGCCAGGATCTGATCAACAACATCTTCCGTCACCCCTACACCAAGGTCGCCTTCGTCGAAAAGGATCTTGGGGTATCCCGGGCCACGGCAACCCGCTACCTCGATGCGCTGGCCAAAGGCGGTACGCTCGACAAACACCGCATGGGCCGAGAGAACTACTACGTCAACCGGGAACTGGTCCACCTGTTGTTCGAATTGCCTCCCATGGACATCAAACCGGACGATCGATGAAAGCTGGGAAGACGGCACGTGTGACCCGGGTCGCCGCGAATGAAGTGGCCGCCGCGCGCATGAAGACCGCAACCCCCAAAGGAACTGCCAGATGACGCTGCGAAAGCTCCTGGGAACCGACCTCCCCATCATCCAAGCCCCCATGGCAGGCGTCCAAGGCAGCGCGCTCGCCATCGCCGTCTCCAACGCAGGCGGTCTCGGCTCCCTCCCCTGCGCCATGCTGAGTCTGGACGCCCTGCGCCAGGAGCTGGCGACGATCAAGGCGCAGACCAGCAAACCGTACAACGTCAATTTCTTCTGTCACGCCCAGCCCAAGGCCGACGCCAGGCGCGAAGCGATCTGGCGGGAAGCGCTGTCGCCCTACTTCGCGGAATTCAAGATCGATTCGAACGCCATTCCCGCTGGTCCGCCGCGCATGCCATTCAGCGCTGAGGCCGTCGAGGTGTTGGAAGAGTTCGAACCTGCCGTCGTCAGTTTTCATTTCGGCCTGCCGGCACCCGAACTGCTGGAGCGGGTACGGCGCTTCGGCGCGAAGATCCTGTCTTCGGCCACGACCGTCGATGAGGCGCTCTGGCTTGAGAAGCATGGGGTCGATGCCGTCATCGCGCAGGGGATCGAGGCGGGTGGGCATCGCGGTCACTTTCTGTCGGACGATCTCAACGCTCAGGTCGGCACGTTCGCATTGCTGCCGCAGATCGTGCGGGCGGTGAGGATTCCGGTGATCGCTGCTGGCGGCATCGCCGACGCCAAGGGTGTCGCGGCGGCCATGGCGCTCGGTGCGGCCGGCGTGCAGGTCGGGACCGCTTATCTGTTGTGCGAGGAAGCCACCACAAGTGCCGTGCATCGCGAGGCCCTGAAGAGCGACGCGGCCCGCGTGACGGCGCTGACCAACGTGTTCACCGGGCGGCCGGCGCGCGGCATCGTCAACCGCCTGATGCGCGAACTCGGACCCATGAGCGCCGCCGCTCCAGCCTTTCCCCTGGCGGCGACAGCCATCGCGCCCCTGCGCGCGAAAGCTGAAAGCCTCGGCAGCGGTGAGTTCTCGCCCTTGTGGGCCGGACAGAACGCGAGCGGATGCAGGGAAGTCTCCGCGTCGGTGCTCACCCGGGAGTTGGCGGGCGGAATCGACGTGTCGACAGAATCTGGTTTCGTCGACACGTCCACCTGAGCCGCTGACACTCGACGAAGTTGAGCAACTCGATCTGCGCGATATTGATAGGCATAATAAATGCGCATATAGTTGGCCCATTACTTTGCGCAAGGTCCGAGTCATGCCCGCGGCCGACGCTTCCAGATCCAACCGAAAGCCGACGAATCTGTCGCTGGATAGTGAGCTTCTCAAAGAGGCCAAAGCCCTGGGAATCAACATCTCACGGTCCGCAGAGGCGGGGATTGCGGAAGCCGTGAAACGGCACAGGCAGGAGAGGTGGCTGAAAGAAAATGCCTGCGCTCTGGCAAGCTCAAACGCATTCGTTGAAGCCAACGGGTTGCCTCTCGCGCGGCACCGTCAGTTCTGATGGCCCGTTTCGATGTTTTTGAAAATGAGGGTGGCGCCGGCTATCTGCTGGACGTTCAGTCAGACCTTCTCAGCGGCTTGAACACCCGGGTTGTCGTGCCGCTGCTGCCCCAATTCTCTGCGCCGTCTCCTGCCCAGCGGCTGAATCCTGTATTCAGCATTGAGGATCAGAAGCTGGTCATGGCCACTCAGTACATGGCTGCTGTGCCTGAAAAGGAACTGCGTTCTG
>REEU01000125.1 GCA_007694905.1 Gammaproteobacteria bacterium
TCAACAGCTCGGGCACCCACACGAATGGCTTGATCAAATTGTTAAAGAGCACCGCACATCCAACCCCGGCAGCTTGTGTCGCCGCCGCATGCTTGGGTGGGAGGCAGCGCCTCCCGCGGTCAGGGCTGCGCATTATACATAGGGCCGAAGGGGTGACAAGCGTTTTCTTGGCCATCGCCAGAAATGCCGTCAGAGCCCGAAAATCAAGGGGTTTCGCAGCACTTCCCAAGGCACTGTACGGTGCTCATCCGGCCAGGCGGGCGAGGCCCCAGTTGCGCTTGCCGCGCCGCGCCAGCAGGTAGCCGCCGGGCAAGGGCGCGATGCCGTCCACCGTAGCGTCCACGGCCACCACGCTGGCACCGTTGATGCTCACGGCGCCACTCTTGATGAGCTGCATGGCCTGGGAATTGGACCGGGCCAGGTCCAGCGCCACCAGCAGGGCACCCACCTTGGCGTCCGGCGCCACCTTGGCAGACGGCAGGCCGTCCTGGGCAAGCTGGTCGAGATCTGCCGCCGCGAGCTGGTCGATGGCGCCGGAGAACAGCGCCTCCGTGATCCGCTCGCTGGAAGTCACGCCGGCATCACCGTGAACCAGCCGAGTCACCGCCTGCGCCAGAGTCCGCTGTGCCAGGCGCTGCTCCGGCGCCTCCACCACCGCCTGCTCGAGGGCCTCGATCTCCGCCCTCGGCAGGAAGGTGAACAGACGCAGGAAACGGCCCACGTCAGCGTCGGCCGTATTGATCCAGAACTGATAAAAGCTGTAAGGCGACGTGCGCCGCGCGTCCAGCCACACGGTGCCAATTTCGGTCTTGCCGAACTTGCTGCCGTCTGCCTTGGTGACCAGCGGCAGCGTCAGCGCGTGCACGTGCCGACCGAGCATACGCCGGACCAGATCCATGCCGGCGGTGATGTTGCCCCACTGATCCGAGCCACCGATTTGCAGGCTGCAGTCGTAACGTCGTGCCAGCTGCACGTAGTCGTAGGACTGCAGCAGACTGTAGCTGAACTCGGTGTAGGAGATGCCGCTGTCCTCACGCTCGAGCCGGGCCCGGACGGCTTCTTTGCGCACCATCTCGTTGACGGAGAAATGCTTACCGATGTCGCGCAGGAACGCGATCACGTCCAGCGATCCTGTCCATTCCAGGTTGTCGACCACCAGGCCGGCAGCATTGCCGTCGAGGTCGATGAACGCGCCGACCTGCTCGCGGATCCGGCCCACCCAGCCCGCAACGATGTCCCGCTCGTTGAGCGAGCGTTCCGCGGCCTTGAAGCTCGGATCCCCGATCAGACCGGTGGCCCCACCCACGAGGGCAATGGGACGATGACCCGCAAGCTGAAATCGGCGCAGGGCCAGCAGCGGCACTAGACTACCGATGTGCAGGCTGTCGGCAGTGGGATCAAATCCTGCATACAGAGTGCGCGGGCCCGTCGTGAGATGATCCTCCAGGGCTGCGGATTCCGACGTCTGGGCTATCAGACCGCGCCAGCGAAGCTCGGCGAGCAGGGACATGTTCTCGGGTTCCGGTGGTTCGCGAAGGCGCCAACCATACCCAGCCGCAGACCGAAAACAAGCGCCTTGAAGGTGCTGCTTCCGGACCCCGCGTATGGTTATACTGGCCAGGAATTTGATCCAAAACCAAGAAAACGCACTTAATACCCTGATTTAACTTATTTTTTAATTTTCGAGCACTCCTTGGAGGCCGTCATCCGCTACCCAGGGCATCACCTGCTCCTCGCCACCGGTCTGGCCTTCGCGCTGGCCATGGTGCTCTTGCTGTGGCCCCAGGGCGGCGACATTGTGGCGCTCGAGCCCGTCGTCGACAGCCCCGCCGCCCAGAATACGGATAGCGCCGGTCCGGCGGGCAGGCAACGCTCAGGCATCGCGGCCCACCTCGAGCTGAAACTGCCAGCAGCGACGCCCGAACCTGCCGCGGCACAGCGGGTCGCGGCCGCCACGCCAGCCTGGCAAACGGAGCAGGTCCGGAGCGGCGACAGCCTCGCGCGCATCTTTCAGCGCCAGGGCCTGTCTGCTGCCGACCTGCAAGCCATTGTTGGCAGTAGCGGCGAGGCGCGGCGGCTTGCCCGTATCCATCCCGGTGACACCCTAGAGTATCGGACCGATGCCGACGGCGCCCTGCTGGCCTTGCGCTACCCGCTCAGCACCCGCGAAGCCATCGAAGTGAGCCGCGGGGACAGCACCGCGCCCTTCGTCAGCAGGCGGGTCAGTCGTGCGGCCGAATCCAAGCCGCCCGCGAAAACGGAATCGTTCGCCCCGGAACGTCTCGCTACGGCGCCTGCCACCGACATGCCCGCTCCAGGCCCGAAACAGAACGCGTCTGCCGACCTGGAGGCAACCGCGTCCGCATCCGGCATCGCGGCCTACCTCACGCTCGCAGCACCTCAGCCGGAGCTGCTCCCGGCTACTTTGCCGGAGCCGCAGCCCGTCGCAGCGCTCCCCTGGCAGGAGGAGCGGGTCCGCTCCGGAGACAGCCTGGCCCGGATCTTTCATCGCCGCGGGCTGCGAGCTTCGGAACTCCATGCCCTCCTCGAAAGTGGCAGCGAGGCACGCCGCCTGACACGGATTCATCCAGGCGAGACGCTCAAGTACCGCACCGACGATGATGGCCGCCTGCTCGCGGTCCGCTACGAGTTCAGCCGCCTCGAGGCCATGGAGGCGACGCGTCCGAATGCCTCCGCTGCGTTCAGCAGCCGCCTGGTGAAGCGCAGGCCGGAGATCCGGATCGCCTTCCGCGAGGGCCGCATCGACTCGTCTTTGTATCTCGCCGCGACGCGCGCCGGACTCGAAAACTCCACCATCATGAATCTGGCGAACGTGTTCCAGTGGGACATCGACTTCGTCCACGACATTCGTCGCGGCGACAGTTTCCATGTCCTCTTTGAGGAGCACTGGATCGAAGGCGAGAAGGTTGGTAATGGTCCCATCGTCGCGGCGGAGTTCGTCAATCGGGGGCGGACCCACCGGGCGGTTCGCTACACCGCCAGCGACGGGCGCAGCGACTACTACGCCCCGGACGGCCGCAGCATGCGGCGGGCCTTCCTCCGGGCACCGGTGGAGTTCTCGCGCATCAGCTCCAATTTCAACATGCGCCGCATGCATCCGATCCACAATCGCGTGGTGCCCCACCGCGGCATCGACTACGCAGCCCCTACCGGCACACCGGTCATGGCCGCCGGAGACGGTGTGGTCACCACCGCCGCCTCCCATCATGCCAACGGCAACTACATCATCATCCGCCACGGCGAGCAGTATCAGACCAAGTACCTCCACCTGCATCGCTTCGCCCGCGGTGTGCGAAGCGGTGCCCGGGTGCGTCAGGGCCAGGTCATCGGCTACGTCGGCATGACCGGCTGGGCCACCGGCCCGCACCTGCACTACGAATTCCTGGTGAACGGCGTGCACCAGAACCCGCGCACCGTAAACCTGCCCCAGGCCGAGCCCATCGCCGAGAGCGAGCGCCAACGTTTCCTCGACGCCACCCAGGAAGTGATCGCCTCGCTGCTCGAAAAACGCAGCGACGAGCAGCTGGCCATGTCCAGCGGCGGCAGTACCGCCGGCGAATGACGTGACCGCTGAGGCGCTGTTCGCAGGCTGTATGTCTGGCACCAGCCTCGACGGCGTGGATGTGGTCGTTGCCGACCTGGCCTGCCGCCCTCCTCGAGTGCTGGCGGCCCGCCTGCTGCGAATTCCTGATGGCCTGCGGGCCGATCTGCTTGCCCTGTGCCATCCCGGCAGCGACGACCTTGACCGTCTCGGCCGCAGTGATGTGCAGCTCGCTGCGCTCATCGCGGACGGGTTCAATGACCTGCTTATCGACGCCGGCATCGCGCGTGAACGCGTATCGGCCCTGGGCAGCCACGGCCAGACCGTGCGCCACCGGCCCGAGCAACCGCATCCGTTCACGCTGCAGATTGGCGATCCCAACCTGATCGCGGAGCGAACCGGGGTCACCGTGGTCGCCGACTTTCGCCGCCGTGACTTGGCCGCCGGCGGTCAGGGTGCGCCCCTGGTCCCTGCATTCCATGCCGCCCAGTTCACCGCAACCCACGATCGCGCCGTAGTGAACATCGGCGGCATGGCGAACATCACCGTGCTGCCAGCGGTTCAGCCCGCTGCGGCCAGAGGCTTCGATACGGGTCCGGGCAACGTACTGCTCGATGCCTGGGCAGAACGCCATCTCGGCCAACCCTTCGATATAGACGGCGCCTGGGCGAGGCAGGCCCGGCCGGACCCCGCCCTGCTCGAGGCCCTGCTGGCAGACCCCTACTTTGCACGGCCACCGCCGAAGAGCACGGGCCGTGAATACTTCAACCTCGACTGGCTCGACACCCACATGGCGCGGCCCATTGCGCCCGCCGCCGTCCAGGCCACCCTCACCGAGCTCACCGCCCGGACCATCGCCGAAGGCATCCGCTCGGGAGCAGGGAAAGCCGTCCGGGAGGTGCTCGTGTGCGGCGGCGGACGCCGCAATGGACTACTGATGGCTCGGCTGACCGCCGCGCTGCCTGAGATGACAGTGACCACGACAGACAGCCATGGGCTGGATGGCGATTGGGTGGAGGCGTTGGCGTTTGCGTGGTTGGCGCAACAGCGGCTGGCTTGCGCGCCGGGCAACCTGCCCCTGGTTACAGGCGCCGCCGGGCTCCGCGTCCTCGGTGCGATCTATCCAGGAGGGACCTGATCAGAGCGTGAAGGAGTTCCCGCAGCCGCAGGTGGACGAGGCGTTGGGGTTGTCCACCACGAACTGAGAGCCTGACAGGTCTTCCCGATAGTCGATGCGGGCACCGACCAGGTACTGGTAACTCATGGGATCGACGAGCACGGTGACACCGTCACGTTCCACCGCCGCATCCTCCTCCGCCTGCTCCTCGTCAAACGTGAAGCCATAGGAAAAGCCGGAGCAGCCCCCTCCGGTGACGAACACCCGCAGCTTGAGATCTGCATTGCCTTCGTCATCGAGCAGTGCGCGCACCTTGCTCGCCGCCGCATCGGTGATGGCGAGGATTTCCGGGAGTTGGGTCTGGACGATACTCATAGCTGCACCTGCCGTCTGGAGTCACCGGTTCTCCCCGGTCGGGCCACCGTGGCGCCCGCCGACGCTGAAGCGACCCTCCCCCGATTATGCGGCCAGAACTATGATTTTCCAACCGCGGCGGTCGGACTTTCAGCGGACTCGTCGTTACCGCGATCCGCTCCCATGGGCGGTTCGCGCCCACCAATCGCCGTGGGACGCTTCGCCTGCTCCTCGCCGCTCGGCGTGTAAACCAGATTCCCGTCCACCCGGGCCCCCATCACCATCTCGATGAGGTTGTAGTACACGCTGCCTTCCACCCGGGCCTCAGCGGCGAGTTCCACGTGCTTCCCAGCGTGAATGTCGCCGACCACGTGTCCGTTGATCACCACGTTCGGCACCCGGATTTCGCCGTTCACCGAACCTTTCGCACTCACCGTCAGTCCCGCGTCGGAATCCGAATCGGCGTGGACATTGCCGTTGATCTCGCCGTTCACGAGCAGCTGATCGAGAAAATGCACGTCGCCCTCGATCCGGGTGTTGGCAGCAATCAGGGTCGCCCCCTTGCCAAGCGCCGCGGCATCCTTGGGCGCCGTCGACTCCTTACTGACCGCGGCCTTCTTGTCACGTTCACCAAACATTCTCAGACCTCCTGCATCTGCCAACTGAAGGTGCGCTCCAGCCGGAAACCGTCGGGTTCGGCTCCGCGGGCAATCACCTGGATGCCGTCGGGACGGAAGCCCTCGGGCAGTTCGATCTCTCCCACCAGATCCTGGAAATAGCGGAAGCGAAAAGGCATCGGGTAGTGGGCGTCGCCGATGTGTTCGATTTCGAACACATCGGCAGCGCCGCCGCGTTCCCCGACCACGTGCAACTCTACGTGGCCACTGACCTCCTCACGCTGGCGGCTGATTTGTACGAGCAGCAGCCGGAAGCGTACACCGCGACCATCGATGCGCTCGAGCAGCTCGAGCCGCGCAATCTGTACGCCATCACTCGCATCGGAAGCCATGATGTTGCGGTAGAACCGGACCTCGTCCTCGAGTGCGGCGATGCGCACTGACTGCTCCTTGAGCGTCGTGCGCACGTGGTCATCGAAGCCGGTACCCACTTGCTGCCCCACGTGGGCCTCGCTGAGCGCCGCTTCGAGCCGGTCCCGCTCGGCCAGCAGGACAGCATGACGCACGCTCAGCCCATCAAGCTCGGCCGCGATCTGAACAGCGCTTGTCTCCATCTGCATTCGAGCCACACCCCACCCGAGCACAGCGGCGACCAACACTGCGATCATCGCAAGCCCCACGAGCTTGCGCTCACGATGAGGTCGATGGGGAACGACTGCCAGATCCGCCGGCGGCGGCCGGGACGTGGGCCGTAAATCGGTCATCGGCGCAACATGGTCATGAGTCCCTGCCCGGCAGCCGGGGCACGCCGCGCCTCGGTAACCGGACCGGCCACACCCCCATGGATTCAATGTAGCACCCATGCGTCCAGAACACCGCATGGGAGGCTCTGAATGGGGTTCGCCCCGCACTGGCCTTCAGAGGCTCCCTATCCGTGCGAAAATCCTGGTTCCGGTGCAGAATCCCGCACCGGTCGTTCATGGAGATTGTGTGTTGCTCTGGCTGAAAGCTCTGCATCTCGCCTTCATGGTCTGCTGGTTCGCCGGCCTGTTCTACCTGCCGCGCCTGTTCGTCTACCACGCCATGGCCACGGAGCCTTCCGTGCGCGAACAGCTCTGTGTCATGGAGCGTCGCCTGTACCGTTTCGTATCACCGTTCGCAGCACTCACCGTGGGCTTAGGACTCTGGCTGCTGGCCCTGAACCCTGCCTTCTACCTCAGCCAGGGCTGGATGCTGACCAAGCTTGGCCTGGTCCTTCTGCTGGTGGTCTACCATCTCTACTGCGGACATCTCCTGCGAGAACTCAGCGCCGGCCGCAGCACCCGCAGCCACCGTTACTTCCGCATATTCAACGAGCTGCCGGTCCTGATCCTCTTCCCCGTGGTCATTCTCGCCGTCGTCCGCCCATTCTGACTCGCACCATCTGACTCGATGGTGGATGTTCGCCGGCAGGTTCATGAGAATGGACCGCTGAACACGCCCCCAAGTTCCCCCACAGGAGCAGTCATGACCGGCAAGGCCCCTTCCCGAGAGCGATCGGAATCCCTGTTCGAACGCGCCAATCAGGTCATCCCCGGCGGGGTCAATTCTCCGGTGCGTGCGTTTCGCGGCGTCGGCGGCACCCCGGTGTTCATGGCCGATGCCAGCGGCCCATACCTGTTCGATGTGGATGGCAACCGCTACATCGATTACATCGGCTCCTGGGGTCCCATGCTCCTCGGCCATGGGGATCCGGAGGTGATCGCCGCCGTGCATGCCCAGGTGGATCGTGCCCTGGGTTTCGGCGCGCCCACCGAAATCGAGATCCGCATGGCCGAGCAGATCGTGTCGATGGTGCCGTCCATCGACATGGTGCGGATGGTGAACTCGGGCACGGAGGCCACCATGAGCGCGATCCGTCTGGCCCGCGGCAAGACCGGTCGCGACACCGTGGTCAAATTCGAAGGCTGCTATCACGGTCACGTGGACGCCCTGCTGGTGAAGGCCGGCTCCGGCGCGCTCACGCTGGGCACACCCGATTCCCCCGGAGTACCCGCCGATGTGGCCCGTCATACCCTGAACCTGCCGTACAACGACAGCGCGGCGGTACGCGACCTGTTCGCCGCTCGCGGCGATGAAATCGCGTGCGTCATCGTCGAGCCGGTCGCGGGCAACATGAACTGCATCCCCCCCGAACCGGGCTTTCTGGAGACCCTGCGCGAATGCTGCGATGCCCATGGCTCGGTGCTGATCTTCGACGAGGTCATGACCGGCTTCCGGGTGGCGCCTGGCGGCGCCCAGGAGGTGTTCGGGGTCAGGCCTGATCTGACCACCCTGGGCAAAATCGTCGGCGGCGGCCTGCCGGTCGGGGCCTTCGGCGGGCGCCGCGATGTCATGGAGCACATCGCCCCGCTGGGACCCGTGTATCAGGCGGGAACGCTGTCGGGCAATCCGCTGGCCATGGCTGCCGGCCTCGCCATGCTCGAAGCCATCGGTCGACCCGGCTTCCACGCCGAACTCGAGGGCCGCACCGAGCGCCTGACCAGCGGTGCCCGCGCAGTGGCGGCTCGCCACGGCGTCGCGTTTACCACCAACCACGTCTGCGGCATGTTCGGATTCTTCTTCACGGCCAGCGAACGCGTCACCGGCTTCGCCGATGTCGGCGCCTGCGATGTCGCGTTCTTCAAGCAGTTTTTCCACGGCATGCTCGAGCGCGGCGTGTACCTTGCGCCTTCCGCCTACGAAGCCGGATTCCTGTCCATCACCCACGATGATGCGGTGATCGACGCGACCCTCGAAGCCATGGATGCCACGCTCGCTGCGCTGAAGACGCACTGAGTGGCCAGGTCGACAGGCGACCATACGGATTGATCAGCTCTTCCCACACTTTCAGGAACCCACCATGCAGAAGTCCTATCACGTCTACGGCATCGGCAATGCGCTCGTCGACATGGAGTACCCGATCGAGGATGGCTTTCTTGAACACAACGCCATCGCCAAAGGCCACATGACGCTGGTCGACGAGACCCGGCAGGCGGAGCTGACCATGGAGCTCGCCGGCGTGGAGCCCAAGCGCGGATCCGGCGGCTCGGCAGCAAACACCCTCATCGCCGTCAGCGGTTTCGGTGGCCGTGCCTACTACTCCTGCAAGGTCGCAGACGACGAGCCGGGTCGCTTCTTCGTCCGCGACCTCGAGGCGGCGGGCGTCGCCACCAACGCCCAGAACCACCACGAGCCCGGCGTCACCGGACGCTGCCTGGTGCTGATCACGCCGGACGCCGAGCGCACCATGAACAGCTTTCTCGGGATCTCCAGCTCCCTGAATGCCCACGAGCTGGACGAGGATGCTCTGCTGGCATCGGAATGCCTGTACATGGAGGGCTACCTGTGCAGCTCGGACTCTGCCCGGCGGGCGGTGATTCATGCCCGCGAACTGGCGCGCGCAGCCGGCGTGAAGCTGTTCGCCACCCTGTCCGATCCGAGCATGGTGGAGATCTTCCGACCGCAGCTTAAGTCCATGATCGGCGAGCATGTCGATCACCTGTTCTGCAACGAGGAAGAGGCCCTTGGCTGGACCGGCGCAGCCGACGTCGACGCAGCCGTGGAGGCGCTAAGCAAGCAGGCCAGCAGCTTCTGCATCACCCTTGGCGCCCGTGGCGCCCTGGTCTTCGATGGCGAGCGCCGGATCATGATCCCGGCTGAGAAGGTCAGCGCCGTGGACACCAACGGCGCCGGCGACATCTTTGCCGGCGCGTTCATCTATGGCCTCACCCACGGTCTCGGCTACGAAGGCGCCGGCCGCCTTGCCAGCCGCGCCGCAGCGAGGCTCATCACCCGCTTCGGCGCCCGCCTGCCCTTCGAGGAGCACCGCGAACTGCTGACCTGAAACGACTCGGCGCCACGCTCGAATCTGGCTCAGTCCGCGATCGCTGCGTCGCCTGCGGCGCCTGCAGTCTCCCACAAGGTTCCTCTGGCGCTGCTGCTGTGGGAGAGTCCAGGCCGCGCGCAGCGCGGACGGACCGAGCTTTCGGGCGGAACGCTCGAGTCTGGATCAGTCGGCGATCGGACGGATCTGCCGGGAGCAGATCCGGTCGCGCGAAGCGCGCCCGAAGGGTGCCCGCCATGGATGGCGGGCAACAGCGCAGCTGCGCTGCACTCTCTCCCACTGGCGCAACGCAAGATCCTTGCGAAGACTCAGTGGGAGAGCGTGTCCGCACTTCGGACGCGCCGATCGGCGTGGCGCTCGATTCGGGATCAGTCTGCGATGGCGAGGACGGGCAGCGGGCGGACCAGCCGGGTTTCGGTGGGGCTGAGGTCGGCCTGCCAGGCCAGGACCTGCACGCCAGAAGCGATGGACCTGCGCAGCGTCTCGCCATAGGCAGGATCGATGGCGTCCGCCGGGGCCACCCGCCGGATACCGGTGTGCTGCACGCAGTACAGCAACGCAGCCGGCAGGCCGGCCTCGGCCCGCGCCGCAAGGTCCTCCAAATGGCGGCGCGCACGCTCGCTCACGGCATCCGGGAACAATCCAAGGCCGCCGGACTCGAGCAGCGTCACGCTCTTCACTTCGAGGTGACACACGCCAGCCGCTCCGGTCAGCACGAAGTCCAGCCGGCTGCGCCCCATCTTCACTTCCGCCCGACGCTCCGGATAGTCCGCCAGTTCCGGAATACGACCCGCAGCCAGCGCCTCCGCCACCAGCGTGTTGGCGCGCCCGGTATGAATCCCGATGCGATCACCGGCAGGCGTCTGCACCTGCTCCCAGGTATGCCGGTATTTGCGTCCAGGCTTGTCTGACGTCGAGTACCACACCCGCGCCCCGTCCGGCATGCAGTTGCGCATGGATCCCGTGTTCGGACAGTGGAGCGTCAGCACGTCGCCCGAGGCCGTCTCCACGTCGGCCAGAAAGCGCTTGTAGCGGCGCAGCAGCCGCGCAGCCACGAGGGGCGGGTCGTACCGCATCAGGTCGGCATCGCAGCGGCTATGCGCTCGAGTGCGGTGCCGATGCGCGCAAGCTCGGCAGTGTAGGCGAAGCGCACGTGTTCGCCGGCACGGTGGGTGCCGAAATCCGTTCCCGGCGTGGCGGCGACCCCATGCTCATCGAGCAGCCGTTCACAAAACGCCCGGCTGCCCTGCTCCCGCAGCCGCTCAGGCAGCTCAGCGTAGACGTAGAAGGCGCCCTCAGGCACCCGGGGGACCCCGAAACCCAACTCACGCAACCCCGCCACCAGCCGATTGCGCCGCGCGCAGAAGGCATGGCGACGCTGCTCGTGTACGGCCATCGCCGGATCGCCCAGCGCCGCGAGCGCCGCGTGCTGACCGATGCTCGAGGGTGCGATGTAGAAGTTCTGCGCCAGCCGCTCCAGCGGCGCCACGGCCTGCTCCGGAACCACCATCCAGCCGATGCGCCAGCCAGTCATGCCGAAGTACTTGGAGAAACTGTTCAACACATACACCGGCGCCTGGGCATCCGTGAGTAGTTCCAGCACCGTGCCCACCCGGTCCGGCGCGACGCTGCCGTGACGCGCATCCGCAGGCAACATCTCGAGCTCGGCCGGATAGACCAGCCCCTGGTAGATCTCATCCACCAACAGCCAGCCGTCCCGCGCCTGCACCTGCTTGATCAGATCCAGGAGCGCTCCCCGCGCCAGGACACTGCCGGTGGGATTCGCCGGTGACGCCACCAGCACGCCACGGGTGAGCGCCGACCAGGCTGCTTCGGCACCGGCACCATCGAGCTGATAGGCCGTATCCGCCGCCACCGGAACCAATTGCGGCTGAGCCCCGGCAAACAGCGGGATGTAGCGATTGCAGGGGTACCCCGGGTCTGCCAGCAGCAGTCCGTCGCCCGGCTCCAGCAACAGCGCCGCGAGCAGCATCAGAGCGCCGCTGGCGCCTGCGGTGACCACCACTTGCTCGGGATTCAGCGTCACACCATGCCAGCGGCCGTAATAGTCAGCGATGGCCTGACGCAGGGCGGGCAGACCCAGCGCGCTGGTGTAACCGGTGTGGCCGGCGGCGATGGCCGCGCGTCCGGCTTCAAGAATCGGATCCGCACTGATGAAGTCCGGCTCTCCGACTTCCATGTGAACCACGTCCACGCCGCGGGCCTCCAGACGCCGCGCCCGGTCCATGAGTTCCATGACCTGGAAGGCAGCGATGGCGTCCACCCGTGCGGCGAACCTATTCCCTTTCATGCGTAGCGCTCCAGCGTTCGACTCTTTCACCGCCCCGTCCGCGGGCCGCGGAATTCTCCGCTTGAGGCCGCACCACGTCCACCCCGGGAGGGGTAGAATGCGGCGCCATGTCTGCACCTGCCATCGGCCGCTTCGCCCCCTCGCCCAGCGGACCCCTGCATCTGGGTTCGCTGCTCGCCGCCGTCGCCGGCTGGCTCGATGCCGAAGCCAACGGCGGCCACTGGCTGTTGCGCATCGAGGACATCGATCCACCGCGGGAGCAGCCCGGGGCCACCACGGCCATCCTCGAAGCGCTCATCGCGCACGGCCTCCACTGGTATGGCGAGCCCATGCTGCAAAGCACCCGAAGTGCAGCCTACGAGGCGGCTTTGGATCAGCTCGCGGCCGCGGGCATGCTGTTCCGCTGCACCTGCACCCGCCGCCACCTGCGCGCCCATGGCGGCGTCTATCCGGGCACCTGCCGCGAACGCGGCATGGCAGCACTGCCGAACGGCACCTCCCACGCGCTGAGGGTTCGAGTGCCGGATGGGGACGCAGCCCAGGTCCGATTCCATGATCGCCTGCGCGGCGCCTGCAGCTTCGACCTGGCGCAGCAGGGTGACTTCATCGTCCGCCGCCGTGACCGCCTGTGGGCCTACCAGCTCGCCGTGGTGGTGGACGACGCGGCGCAGGGCGTAACGGACGTGGTTCGGGGCGTCGACCTGCTGGACTCGACCGCGCGGCAGATTCATCTGCAGCGGCTGCTCGGCCTGCCGCGGCCAACCTATCTGCACCTGCCGGTGCTGGTAGACGAACGCGGTGACAAGCTGTCCAAGCAGACCGGTGCATTGGGCATCGACCTGAGCTCACCCCAGCGCAACCTGGCGCAAGCGCTGCAGTGGCTGGAGCTGCCTGGTGATCCGACCCTGCCCGTACAGACACAGCTGGCAGCGGCGCTGAAGGCCTACCGCCCCGAAGCCCTGCCCCTCGGACCGATCCGACTGACATGATAGCCATCGCAAACGGCCGTTGGCGTGGCTGCGATCTGATACCCTTGCGCCGGCACTCCAGCGTCGATCGGCGCCGCGCCGAAGCGAGGATGGCGGCATGAGTCAGATTCTGATCGTCGAACCCGGCTCGGATTCACGTGCCGCGTTGAAGCGGCTGCTCGAAGAACACGGCCACCAGGTCAGCGAGGCCGACAACCTTGAGCAGGCCCGAAGCCGCGACCTCGAGGAATACGCCGTCATTCTCGCCGACCTCCGGCTGCCGGGCGGGCTCGGCACCGACCTGATCCCAATGGCCTGCGGCGTCCCGGTGGTCATTCTGGCCCGGCAAGCCAGTCTGCGCGCCGCCGTGGACGCCATGAAGCTCGGTGCCTCGGAGTTCATCGCCCGCCCCTTCGATCAGGACGAACTGCTACTGACGCTGCGGCGAGTGCAGAACACGCAACGCATCGCGCGCCAGAACGCGGTGCTGAAGTCCGATCTGTCCCGCGAGTACCCGGTGGGGGGCATGATCGGCAGCTCACAGGTGATGCATACCCTGTTCGAGCGCATTGCCAAGGTCGCGCCCACCGAGTCGACGGTCCTCATCCTCGGCGAGTCCGGAACCGGCAAGGAACTGGTGGCTCGGGCCCTGCACGACCAGAGCCGGCGCAGCGACGCGCCGATGATCTCCCTGAACTGTGCGGCCATTCCCGACAGCCTCATCGAGTCCGAACTCTTCGGCCACGAGAAGGGCGCTTTCACCGGCGCCCAGACGACGCGCCGGGGTCTGGTGGAAGCGGCGGATGGCGGCAGCCTGTTCCTGGACGAGATCGGCGAGCTGCCCCAGGAAGCCCAGGCACGGCTGCTGCGCGTCCTGCAGGAAGGCGAAATCCGCCGTCTCGGCGCCATCGAGACCCGCAAGGTGAACGTGCGCCTCATCGCCGCCACCCACAGGGACCTGCGCGCCCTCGTGCGCCGCGGAGAGTTTCGCGAAGACCTGTTCTACCGACTCAACGTGGTGACGCTGAGCCTGCCGCCGCTGCGGGACCGGGGCGACGACATCGTCGAACTCGCCAGCCAGTTGCTCGAGCGGGCCTGCTTCCGCTTGAACAAACCGCCGCTGACGTTCGCAGCGGCCGCCCTCGACGCCATTCGCAACTACCACTGGCCAGGCAACGTTCGGGAACTGGAAAACGCCATCGAGCGGGCCGTCATTCTCTCCGACGGCGCCCTCATTTCAGTCGAGCTGCTCGCCATCGGGCCCGGGCTCGAGCGCACGCCCGAAGCAGCACCCCAGGCGCCAGCGCCGCAGGCCGCCTCTCCAGAGGTGGAGGACTCCGAATCGTTGGAGGAGTACTTCATCCGCTTCGTCCTGGAGCATCAGGACGAGATGACCGAAACCGAGATCGCGCAACGCCTGGGAATCAGCCGCAAGAGCCTCTGGGAGCGGCGCCAGCGTCTGGGCATTCCCCGCCGCCGCAGCGGCAGCCGGGGCCCACGTCGCCAGCAGGTCTGAACCGCGCGGACCCCGACGCAAAGTGTTACCAACCTCTACGCGTGTTACCTGAATACACATCGAAACAGCAGAGAAACATCTTGATTGGTAACACTTCCGTCAACCAAGTTGACGCACACTCACATAAATTTCCTATAACTTTATGAAAAATATCAATATTCGTCCGCCAGCAAGAATGTGGCACGAAACTGGCTCCTTTATTACTGAGAGACAGAGTTGTCCACCGGAAACAGATTCATCACGAATCAACGGGGGGAGGGGCCGTCAGGCGCAGGCCGGCGATGCGGAAACGGAGCCGCACCCGGACAGCAGGCAAGCAGACCGGCCAAGCCGGCGCGCTGTTCGCGGTCGAGAGTGCACTTCGATCGCCGCCGCGACTGACGACGCAATGGCAGAAGACGGCTCGACCGTCACGAAGAACTAGCGGCAGCCACCCGCAGCCGAGACGAACTTCCGGCGACCGGCGTCACGACGGCGCATCGACCGGCAGCCGGCTCGAACACCTGAAAGGGAAAGACCTCGGTCTTTCCCTTTTTCTTTACGCCCTTACAAACCTGCACCACCCGCGTCTGCTATCATGCCCCGCTTGCCAACTCCCCTGAGGCCGACCTTGAATTCCGCATCAGGTAACGACTCTTCAGCGCTTCCTCCGCCGGTGCTCACGACCACCAGCGCCCGCATCGTCCCCCGGGATCAGCACCCCATCTCCCGCAACCAGATCAGCGACAGCGCGCTCAAGGTCCTCTACCGGCTGATCAACGCCGGCCATCAGGCGTTCCTGGTTGGCGGCGGCATCCGCGACCTGCTCGTGGGCCTCGAGCCGAAGGACTTCGACATCGCCACCGATGCGCTGCCAGAGGAAGTGAGGGCGCTGTTCAGGAACGCGCGCCTCATCGGTCGCCGCTTTCGCCTGGCCCACGTCCGCTTCGGCCGCGAGATCATCGAAGTGGCGACGTTTCGCGGCATGGCTGCCGACGACGCACCGGCCATCGAGCGTGAAGACCTGCCGAGCCGCCGTCGCAGCACGGGAGACAATGAACCGGCTGCCGCCCTGTCCGGCAGCGGCATGATCCTGCGCGACAACGTCTACGGAACGGTGGAGGACGACGCTGCGCGGCGCGACTTCACGATCAACGCCCTCTACTACACGCCGGCAGATTTCTGCCTGTACGACTTCGCCGGGGGGCTCGAGGACATCGAGCAGCGACGAATCCGCCTGATCGGCGATCCGCTGCAACGTTATCGCGAGGATCCGGTGCGGATCCTGCGGGCACTGCGCTTCGCCGCCAAGCTCGGCTTCGAACTCGATGCGGCCGCAGCCGCGGCGATTCCTGACTCTGCAGAGCTGCTGCTCGACGTGCCGCCAGCGCGTCTGTTCGATGAAGTGGTCAAGCTGCTCCTGCACGGCCAGGGCGAGGCCACATTCGACCTGCTGTGCCGCTTCGGCATTCTCGAGCTGCTGTTCCCATCCACTGCCGCAGAGATCATCCGCGACCCGACTCAGGAAACTTTCATCCGTACCGCTCTTGCGAACACGGACCGCCGTATCAGCGAAGACTTGCCGGTGACGCCAGGCTTCCTCTATGCCGCGCTGCTCTGGCCCACCGTGGTAGCCGAACAGACGACGCTGGAAGCCGCCGGCGAATCGCCGCGGGATGCCCTGGTGCAGGCCGGGGGCGACGCCATCGCCCGCCAGCAGGCCCACACCTCGGTGCCACGCCGGTTCTCCACCTGGATGCGCGAGACTTGGGAACTGCAGCCACG
This sequence comes from Gammaproteobacteria bacterium, assembly GCA_007694905.1. Classification (GTDB taxonomy): domain Bacteria; phylum Pseudomonadota; class Gammaproteobacteria; order Pseudomonadales; family Azotimanducaceae; genus SLTB01. The sequence continues at coordinate 16,075 of REEU01000125.1, forward strand.
CCTGGAGTCGCCGACGCCGCGACAGGTCGAGCGCCTCATGAGCCATCCGCGCTTCCGTGCCGCCTACGACTTCCTCGTGGTCCGCGAACGGGCCGGCCACGACACCGGCGGCATGGGCGACTGGTGGACCCGCTTTCAGGCCGCCGACGAGGACGCCCGGCAGGCCATGCTCGGTGCGCTGCGCCCGGGGACCGGCCGTTCCTCCGGCCGCAAGCGCCGCCGTCGCCGCAAACCCGCAGCGTCTTGATCCGAGCAGGGTCTGTGCTTCAATGCAGAGTCACCGCTGACGGAAACCTGAGCCTGTGACGACCCGCCGCGAGCCGCTGCCGGAGAACGCCCCGCGCTTCATCGTGGTGGAAGGACCCATCGGCGTCGGCAAGACCTCGCTTGCGCGCCGACTCGCCGACACCTTCGGTTACGCCACGCTGCTCGAGGCACCCGAAGACAATCCGTTTCTCTCGCGCTTCTATGCGGAGGAACGACGCCACGCGCTGCCCACTCAGCTCTTTTTCCTGCTGCAGCGCGCGGAGCAGCTGCGCAACCTGCATCAGGACGATCTGTTCGGTGACGGACATATCGCGGACTTCCTCATCGACAAGGACCAGCTGTTCGCGGAGATCAACCTCGATACGGACGAGCTCGCACTGTATCGGCAGGTCTACGACCATCTCACCATCGCCGCACCGGTACCGGACCTGGTGATCTACCTGCAGGCGCCGCCGCCCGTGCTGGCCCAGCGTATCGCTCGTCGCGGCGTCCCCGCCGAGCAGCACATCGATCTCGGCTACCTCGAGCGTCTGGTGGAGGGCTATACCCGCTTCTTCCACTTTTACGACACGGGCCCGCTGCTCATCGTCAACGCGGCGGAAATTGACCTTGTCGGGGACCAGCAGCAGTATGAGCGCCTGGTCGAGGTGGTGCGCAACGCGGGCCGTTCCCGCAGCTACTTCAATCCCCACCCGACCCTGATCTAGTCCGCGCCCGCTTCCGCATCCGCAGCCTAGAGCCGGAAGCGGATGCGGGCCAACCTTGGGGAGACGGCATGAGCAGTCAGTCTGCGGTGAAACGCATCAGTTTGACGACGCTGCAGAAAATGAAAGAGAAAGGCGAAAAGTTCGCCAGCCTCACCGCCTACGACGCCTGTTTCGCAGAGATGATCTCCAGCGCAGGCATCGAAGTGATCCTCTGTGGTGACTCCCTTGGCATGGTTCTGCAGGGCCACGACAGCACTCTGCCGGTGACCCTGGACGACATCGTCTACCACATGCGCTGCGTGCAGGCTGGAAACGTCGGGGCCTTCATCATGGCGGACCTGCCCTTCATGAGTTACGCCCATGAACAGCAGGCACTGGAAAGCTCCGCGGCCCTGATGCGCGCAGGCGCGCACATGGTGAAACTCGAGGGCGGCGCCTGGATCACGCGCACCACCAGCCAGCTCGCCGAGCGCGGCATTCCCGTCTGCGCCCACATGGGTCTTACGCCGCAGTCCATCAATCGGCTCGGTGGCTATCGAGTGCAGGGCCGCGATCCGGCCAAGGCCCAGGCCATCATCGATGAAGCCCTCATGCTGCAGGACGCCGGCGCCAGCATTCTGTTGCTCGAGTGCGTTCCGGTGGATCTCGCAGCCCAGGTCACGCAGGCGCTGGAGATCCCCGTGATCGGGATTGGCGCGGGCCCCGACGTGGACGGACAGATCATGGTCATGCACGACATGCTCGGCATTACGCCACCGTCCATCAAACCGCCGAAATTCGTGAAAAACTTTCTGCCGGAGAGCAGCGACGGTATTCGCGGTGCGTTCGTCGCGTTTCGGGATGCGGTCAGATCCGGCGCCTTCCCGGCGCCGGAACACTGCTTTTACTGAGCGCGGCCGTGGAAACCGTCACCACCATTGCGGCAGTGCGGGAACGGGTGCAGGACGCACGCAGGCGCGACGTTCCTGTGGGCTTCGTACCGACCATGGGCAACCTTCACCCGGGTCACCTCGCGCTCGTCGACGCGCTGCGGGACCGCTGCGGGGTGCTCGTGGCGAGCATTTTCGTCAACCCGCTGCAGTTCGGTCCGAACGAGGATCTCGATGCTTATCCGCGCACCCTCGAAGCTGATCAGGCCGCACTGACCGCGCGCGGCGTCGACATCCTGTTCGCCCCCCTCGTAGCCGAAATCTATCCGGACGGCACGAGCTTGCAGACGCGGGTCAGCGTGCCCGGCCTCGGCGACATCCTCTGTGGCGCGAGCCGTCCGGGACACTTCGACGGCGTGGCCACCGTGGTCAGCAAGCTGTTTCAGATCGTCATGCCTGATCTCGCCGCATTCGGACGCAAGGACTTCCAGCAGCTCACCCTGATCCGGCGCATGGTCCGGGACCTGTCCATGCCGGTGACCATCGTCGATGTACCGACCACCCGCGCTGCCGACGGTCTCGCACTGTCTTCGCGCAACAACTACCTCTCCGCAGACGAGCGCGCGAAGGCGCCCGCGCTTTACCACAGCATCGAGCAGGCGGCCCTCCGCGTGGAGGCGGCAGAATGGCCCCTTGAGGCCATCACCGCGGAGGCCATCGCCAACCTCGAGGCCACAGGCTTCCGCCCGGACTATTTCGCGATCCGCAACCGCCATAGCCTCGCTGAAGCCAGCGCCGATGACCGGGAACTGGTGATCCTGGCGGCAGCCTGGCTTGGCCGGACGCGCCTCATCGACAACCGCAGCGTGGATCGCCCAGACAAGGACAACGCGTGACCGTACTCGACCCCACCGCATCGCCACTCTGGCCGGCCCTGCACGAACACGCGCGACGGCTGCCGTCCCTTGCGGATCTGCTGGACGCGGATGAGCAGCGCTACGAACACTTCCGCGTTGTCGCGCCGAGGATGCAGCTCGATCTGTCACGGCAACGCTGGGACAGCGACGTGCGACGCGATCTGGTGGCGCTGGCGGAAGCCGCCGGTCTCGACGCCGCACGCACGCAGTTGTTCACAGCGAACCGGTTCAACGTCAGCGAGAATCGCGCCGTCCTCCACACGGCACTGCGCGCGCCCGCAGGAGAGCGGATCGACCTGGACGGGATGGACGTCGTCATCGCCGTCCAGGACGCCCTTGCCCGCATGCGTGACCTCAGCGAGTCCGTGCGCACGGGCACGTGGCGCGGCGCAACCGGTCGCGCCATCCGCGACGTGGTCAACATCGGCATCGGCGGCTCTTTCCTCGGCCCGGCTCTGGTCTGCGATGCCCTCGGCCCGACGTCCGGGCCACAGGTGCATTTCCTCGCCAATATCGACGGCGAGGAAGCCGCGCGTCTGCTGCCCAGGCTGGACCCGACCCGGACGCTGTTCATTATCGCCTCGAAATCCTTCGGCACCCTGGAGACACAGGTCAACGCCCGGACCGTGCGCGCCTGGCTGCTGGAGCGCGGTATCGCCACGAAGGATCTGCGCCGGCATTTCGTCGCTATCTCCACCAACATTCCCGCCGCCGCGGAGTTCGGGCTCCCGGAAGCCAACCTGCTGCCGCTGTGGGATTGGGTCGGAGGGCGCTACTCCGTAACCTCCACCATTGGGCTGCCTATCGCGTTAGGCCACGGCTTCCGCGCCTTCGAGCGCCTGTTGGTGGGCACCCGCGCCATGGACGAACATTTCCGCGATGCGCCGCTTTCGGCGAACGGGCCGGTGCTGCTCGCGCTGGTGGAACTGTGGAACCAGAACGTTCTAGGCACCGAGTCCCACGCCGTGCTGCCCTACGCACGCGCCCTCGAACTGCTGCCGGACTACCTGCAGCAGCTCGAGATGGAGAGCAATGGCAAGGGTGTGCGCCGCGACGGCACGCCAGTCACCACCCGCACCGGCACCATTCTCTGGGGCAACGTCGGCACCAACGGCCAGCATGCCTACCACCAGCTGTTGCACCAGGGCACCGCACCATTCAGCGCGGAATTCATTCTGCCGCTGGATCCCGGTCATGCTCTGGCCGAACACCACCGCTGGCTCGCCGCCCACTGTTTCGCCCAGGCCGAGGTGTTTGCCCGTGGTCGTGGCCAGGCCAGCGTTCAGGCCGAACTCCAAGCCAAGGGCATGACCCCGCATGCGGCACGCGCCGCAGCGTCGCATCGCGCCATGCCGGGCAATCACCCGAGCACGCTGGTCCTGCTCGACGATCTCGCGCCTGAAAGCCTCGGCGCGCTCATTGCCCTGCATGAACACAAGGTCTTCGTCCAAGGTATGATCTGGGGCATCAACTCGTTCGACCAATGGGGCGTGGAGCTCGGCAAGGTGCTGGGCACGACGATCCATGACGCGCTCGCCAGCGGCGACGACGCGGCGATCCGCGACACCATAACGCGCGACCTGATCGCCCTGTTCCGCGCGCGCGCCGGATCGGACTGACGCCCGCGAAATCAGGCAAGGCAGAGGAAACAGCATGTCCGAGAGCAAACGCTATCCGGTTCCCGCGAGCATGCGCGATGCGCACATCGACCCTGCGGGCTACGAGCTGCTGTATCAGGAGTCGGTGGACGACCCCGATGGCTTCTGGGCGCGCATGGCGCGCAAGCACCTGAACTGGTTCTCCGACGGCTGGCAGCAGGTCTCAGAGGTGGACATGCCCAAGGGTCGGGTCCGCTGGTTCGAGGGCGGCACGCTCAATGCCTGCTACAACTGCCTCGACCGGCACCTCGACAGCCGCGGCGATCAGACTGCCATCATCTGGGAGGGCGACGAACCCACCGAATCCAAGCACATCACCTATCGGGAAGCCCATGCCGAGGTCTGCCGTCTCGCCAATGTGCTGAAGGAACGCGGCGTCGGCAAGGGCGACCGGGTCTGCATCTACATGCCGATGATCCCGGAGGCCGCCTACGCCATGCTCGCCTGCGCGCGCATTGGCGCCATCCACTCAGTGGTGTTCGGCGGCTTTTCGCCCCAGGCCGTGCGCGACCGCATACTCGATGCGGACTGCCGCGCGCTGATCACCGCCGACGAAGGCCTCCGCGGTGGCCGCAAGGTGCCCCTGAAGCAGAACGCGGAAAAAGCCCTGGCCGAATGTCCGAACGTCCACACCGTGCTCACGATCCGCCGCACAGGAGCCGACGTGACGTGGCAGGAGGGCCGCGACGTCTGGTACCACGACGTGGTGCCGAATGCGTCCAGCGACTGTCCAGCCGAACCCATGGATGCCGAGGACCCGCTGTTCATCCTCTATACGTCCGGGTCCACCGGTAAACCCAAGGGCGTGCAGCATGCCACTGGCGGCTACCTGCTCATGGCCGCGCTCACCCACCGCTACGTGTTCGACTATCAGGACGGCGAGGTCTACTGGTGCACTGCGGACGTAGGTTGGGTCACCGGCCACTCCTACATCGTCTATGGACCGCTCGCCAACGGCGCCACCACGCTCATGTTCGAGGGCGTACCCACCTACCCGGATGCCTCACGCGCCTGGCAGGTTTGCGACAAGCACAGCGTGTCGATCTTCTACACCGCGCCCACCATGATCCGGCAGGTCATGGGCCAGGGCGACGAGTTTGTCACCGGCACGTCGCGCAAGAGCCTGCGCCTGCTCGGAACCGTTGGCGAGCCGATCAATCCGGAAGCCTGGGAGTGGTACCACCGCGTGGTGGGCGACCGCCGCTGCCCCATCGTCGACACCTGGTGGCAGACCGAGACCGGCGGCATCATGATCACGCCGCTGCCCGGTGCCACTGAGCTCAAGCCCGGCTCCGCGACCAAGCCCTTCTTCGGCATCGTCCCAGCCCTCGTCGATGCCGACGGCAAGATCATCGAGGAGACCGAAGCGCGCGGCAACCTCGTCATCACGCGCTCCTGGCCCGGCCAGCTGCGCACCGTCTACGGCAACCATCAGCGCGTCATCGACACCTACTACAGCGCGTACCCCGGCTACTACTTCACTGGCGACGGCGCCCGCCGTGACCCGGACGGCTACTACTGGATCACGGGTCGCGTCGACGACGTCATGAACATTTCCGGACACCGCATCGGCACCGCCGAAGTGGAAAGCGCGCTGGTGCTGCACCCACAGGTGGCCGAGGCCGCCGTGGTCGGATTTCCCCACGACGTGAAAGGCCAGGGCATCTACTGCTACGTGACCCTGATGGCGGGGAGCAACGAGGACGAGGCCGCACTGGAGGCGCTACGCGAAGAGCTGATCCAACTCGTACGCGAGGAAATCGGCCCCTTCGCCAAACCGGATGTGATTCAGTGGGCGCCGGGCCTGCCGAAGACCCGCTCCGGCAAGATCATGCGGCGCATTCTCAGGAAGGTCGCATGCAACGAGCTCGATAACCTAGGCGACACGACGACGTTGGCCGATCCGGCAGTGGTGGATGATCTGATCGAGCGCCGGGCGCACAAGTAGCCGCTGCAACAGGCGGCATGATCGTCACGCTCCGTTCCAGCCGGCAGAACACTCCTCTGGATTTCGCCACATGGATCGCCCCGTCCACTTTGAGCACTACTACGATGCAGCCCGTGCCCGCGGGGATTGGGGCCAGGCTCGACATTGGCTGCAACAGGGCGCTCGCGCCGGCGATCCCTTCTCTTGTGGCCAGCTCGGCCTGTGGCTTCTGCTTGGACATGCGGTCAACCGCAACGATCGCAGCGGCTTTCAGCTCGTGCGCAGCGCAGCCCGCGCCGGTCTGCCTGAAGCGAGACGGCTCATTGCCACGCTCTATGCGCTTGGGCGAGGCGTCAAGCCGAACTGGGAGCAGGCCGTGGACTGGCTCGTACGGGGCGCGCGCAGCGGCGATCCCGATCCGGCGCGCCAATTGGCGTTTCTGCTGCCCACAGCCCTCGCTGGCGAACGCCGCGCATTGCTCGAATCCGCAGCAAAGAGCGGGGACGTCATCGCTCAGCGCCGGCTGCAACGTGACGGCCAGGTAAACGCTGCGCCCCGCATGGACTGGCGCAGAATCAGGCAGGGTGCTTCGCGCCCGGCTCTCATTCGCGGGTCCATCAAGACGGTAAGCGAGTCACCGAAGCTGCACCAGCGTGAAGCGGCCCTGTCGCCGGATCTCTGCGACTACCTGATCTGCGTCGCAGCGCCCTTTCTGAGTCGGGCTCGCGTCAACGATCACCTGCGCGGCACGGAACTCGTCGACGACAGCCGGACCAACAGCTTCGCCATGCTGTCGCTGCTCGAGGGTGACGTGGTGACCACCGGTATCGATTTCATGCTGGCGCGTATGCTGGGCCAGCCACCAAAGAACGCAGAACCGGCATCAGTGCTTCAATACTCGCCCGGCGAGCAGTTCGCGCCCCACTTCGACTTCTTCGAGCCCAAGGCGCCGGTGCACGCTGCACAGATTGCCGCCGCGGGCCAACGCGTCATGACATGCCTCGTCTATCTGAACAACGACTACGTGGACGGCACGACGCGTTTCATGAACACCGGTTTCGAGTTCAAAGGCGAAGCAGGCACCGCCCTGTTCTGGCGAAACGTAGACTCCACCGGCCTTCCTGACCGCAGCACGCTGCACGCGGGACTGCCGCCGACATCCGGAGAGAAGTGGCTGCTGTCGAAATGGTTTCGGGACCGGCCCTACACGCAAGTCAGCACCGCCTCGTAGCCGACGCACCTCACTGATATCTGCAGCTGCGGTCACACACCGACGCGGATCGCAGCACTAAAAAAGCCCCGGTGGCGTTACGCCATCGGGGCTCGTTCGCTTGCCTGTCTTCTGTGCTGAGCCTTCTGTCCGCGGAACGTCAGGCCGCGTTGCCTTCCTGCTCCGGAACATCCTTCATGGTCAGCTTGATGCGGCCGCGGGCGTCCACATCCAACACCAGCACGCGGACTTCCTGGCCTTCCTTGAGGTAGTCCTCCACCTTCTCGACACGCTCATTGGCGATCTGGGAAATGTGGACCAGGCCGTCCTTGCCGGGAAGGATGGAGATGAAGGCGCCGAAATCGACGATCTTCGCCACCTTGCCGGTATAGACGCGGCCGACCTCGGCCTCAGCAGTGAGTTCCTGAATCTTGGCAATGGCCGCATCCCGTGAGGCTGCGTTCTCGCCATAGATCCGGACCATGCCGGAGTCGTCGATATCCACCTGGGCACCGGTTTCCTCGGTGATGGCACGAATGGTGACGCCGCCTTTGCCGATGATGTCGCGGATCTTGTCCGGATTCACCTCGAGCATCGCCATGCTCGGCGCGTTCTCGGAGACGGACTCCCGGGACACGGCGATCACTTTGTTCATCTCGTTGAGAATATGGATGCGGGCTTCATAGGCCTGGGCCAGCGCCTGCTCCATGATCTCTTCGTTGATGCCCTGGATCTTGATGTCCATCTGCAGTGCGGTGACGCCCTTGGCAGTACCGGCCACCTTGAAGTCCATGTCGCCGAGGTGATCCTCGTCGCCGAGGATGTCGGTGATGACCGCAAAGCGATCGCCTTCCTTGACCAGGCCCATGGCAATGCCCGCCACCGGCGCCTTCACCGGCACGCCGGCATCCATCAGCGCAAGGCTGGTGCCGCAGACGGTGGCCATAGACGAGGAGCCATTGGACTCGGTGATTTCGGAGACGACCCGCAGCGTGTACGGGAAGGTCTCGGGATCGGGCAGCACGGCCTCCATGGCGCGGCGGGCAAGCTTGCCGTGACCGATCTCACGCCGCTTCGGCCCGCCCATGAAGCCGGCCTCACCGACGGAGTAGGGCGGAAAGTTGTAGTGCAGCATGAAGGGGTCACGATAGGTCCCTTCCAGCGCATCGACGATGGACGAATCCCGGGATGTCCCGAGGGTCGCGGTAACGATGGCCTGGGTCTCACCGCGGGTGAACAGCGCCGAGCCGTGCACTTTCGGCAGAACACCCACTTCGATGTCGAGGTTGCGCACCGTCTTCAAGTCACGGCCGTCGATGCGTGGATTGCCGGACAGAATGCCGTCACGGACGGTGGCTTTCTCGACCTTTTCGAACAGCGAGGCAACGACCTTCGGATCCGCCGCGCTGTCGCCTGCGGACTCACCCGCGAACTGCTCGATGCAGCGCGACTTGAGCTCGGATACAGCGGCCTGCCGCTGCATCTTGTCCGTGACCTTGTAGGCCTCGGCGATGGGGCCGGCGAACGCGTCGCGGATGTTCCCGAGCAGACCTTCGTCGATCTGGGCCGGGGTCCACTCCCAACGCGGCTTGCCCGCCTCGGCCACCAAGGCATCGATGGCATCGAGCACCGGCTGCATTTCGAGGTGGGCGAACAGCACGCCGCCAAGCATCTGGTCTTCCGACAGCTCATTGGCCTCGGACTCGACCATGAGGACAGCCTGGCGGGTGCCCGCCACCACCATGTTCAGATCCGATCCGCGCAGCGCTTCGTAGCCAGGATTGAGCACGTAGGCGCCATTGATGTAGCCGACCCGAGCACAGGCCAGCGGACCGTCAAAGGGCACACCGGAGACGCCGAGGGCGGCCGCGGTACCGATCATGGAGATCACATCCGGATCCACGTCCTTTTCCGACGAGATCACGGTGCACACCACCTGGGTCTCGTTCATGAACCCCTTCGGGAACAGCGGGCGGATCGGGCGATCAATGAGCCGGCAGGTCAGCGTTTCCTTCTCCGAGGGACGCCCCTCGCGACGGAAGAAGCTGCCGGGAATCTTGCCGACAGCGTAGGTCTTTTCCTGGTAGTTGACGGTCAGCGGGAAAAACGGTTGCCCGGGCTTCGCTTCACGGTTGGAGACCACCGTGCACAGGACGACGGTGTCATCCATGCGAGCCATGACGGCGGCGGTGGCCTGACGGGCGATGGCGCCCGTCTCGAGGGTGATGCGATGATCACCCCACTGGAAACTCTTCGTTACGACTGACAATGTCTCATCCTCCTATCTGGAGAGACGCCGTTCCAATCGAGACGACTCTCCTCAACTCCGCAGCTACCCTTGCAGCTGCGGTCGATCGCGGATGCGGCAGGCATCATGGACGCGAATCCAATACCTGCGGGCACGAACAACCCCTGTCGTTCATGCCTCCACACATCCACGAGTGGGCGCCGCAATCAGCGGCGCAGGCCAAGGCGCTCGATCAGCTTCGCGTAGCGTTGCGTATCTTTGCCTTTCAGATAATCGAGCAGACGTCGACGCTGGTTGACCATCCGAATGAGGCCGCGACGCGAGTGGTGATCCTTCGCGTGCGACTTGAAGTGGCCCTGCAGGGCGTCGATGTTCTTCGACAGCAGGGCGACCTGGACTTCCGGCGAACCGGTGTCCCCATCCTCGGTTTGGTACTCCTTGACGATCTGTGCCTTGACTTCGTTACTCAGTGCCATTGCTTTTTACTCCGGACATGCCTGCAATCACCGGCCCCATGCCAGTCGATCCGCCACCACGCATGCCTGCAGTGGCGTTGCCCGGGGCTGCGGGCCCCGGACTGTTTGCGCCGCCCCCTCGAGGGGTCCCGGCGCGGTAACCGCGTATTATCGGGCCACGAGCCGTCGTGGTGCAATGCGACCGTCGTCCAGGACCTCGCCGACGCCAAAGAAGCGTCGCTGCTCAGGTTCGCCCGGCGCACTCGTCACCCGCTCCACCAGCCGTACCTGGCCGTCGGTGGGTGCGTGAGCGATCTGCACAGGTTGTCCTTTCTGCATGAACCAGGTGCTGGCCTCGGAAATGACCACCTCGGGCCACTGCATCACCGCCGACTCCACCGGCAGCAGCAGGGCATCGAGGGCCGCGTGCCCGCCCCCGTCACGCACCGCTTCGAGGGCGGGCAGGGTATGGATCCCTTCACTGCCGAAAGGTCCGACCGACAGGCGGCGCAGGGCCACAACGTGGGCTCCGCAGCCCAGCGCCGCGCCGAGGTCCTCGGCGATGGTGCGCACGTAGGTGCCCTTGGAGCAGTGGATGAACAACTCGATGCGATCACCCTCGAAGCGCTCAAGGCGATTCTCGAAGATCGTCACCCGCCGGGATTCCCGCTCCACCTCGATGCCTTGCCGGGCAAGCTTGTAGAGCGGCTGGCCCTGATGCTTGATGGCGGAAAACATCGACGGGATCTGGTCGATCTCGCCACGGAACGATTCCAGCGCCTCCTCGATGTCCTCCAGATCCAGATCCGGGACCGGCTTCTCTTCCACCACCTGTCCGTCGGCGTCACCGCTGTCCGTGCGCACGCCGAGCTTGATCTCGGTCAGGTAGCGTTTGTCGGAATTGAGCAGAAACTGGGAAAACTTTGTCGCCTCGCCGAAGCACAGTGGCAGCACGCCCGTCGCGATGGGATCCAGGCTGCCCGTATGGCCGGCCTTGGCCGCGCCGAACAGACGCTTGACCCGCTGCAGGGCTTCATTCGAGGACAGCTCCGGCGGCTTGTCCAGCAGCAGGATCCCATCCACGTTGCGCCCACGTTGCCGTCGCCCGCGTGCCATCAGCGCGTTCTGCAGTTCATGGCGCGTCCTCGTCGGAGCCGGGGTGCCGGTCACTGTCGCTGGCGACGGCGGCATCGATCAGCCGCGATATGCGGTTGCTTTCTTCGGGCAGGTGATCCCAGTGGAAGCGCAGACGGGGCGTGGTGCGCATCTGGGCCCGCTTGGCGATCAGGGTGCGCAGGAAACCGGATGCCCCTCGCAGGACCTCCAGCAGCGCTTCGCGCTCTGCTTCGTCCTTGGCATCGAGGGAGGAGATGTAGAGATCCGCATAACCGAGATCCGTACTCACGCGCACCTCGTTCACGGACACCATCCCGACCCGGGGATCCTTCATCTCCCGCTGCAGGATGGCGGCGAATTCGCGCTGGATGAAATCGGCGACTCGCCGCTCGCGTCCGTACTCTTTCGGCATGGGGTTGCAGGCACGTGCATCGAGTGGTCCTTCCGGACCGGCTCACAGGCTCCGCGCCACCTCCTTCACGTCGTATACCTCGATCTTGTCGCCCTCGCGGACGTCATTGTAGTTGCGCACGCCGATACCGCACTCGAAGCCCTGACGGACTTCGTTGACGTCATCCTTGAAGCGGCGCAGCGACTCCAGCTCGCCCTCGTAGATCACCACATCGTCACGCAGCACGCGAATGCGCTTGTTCCGATGAATGGTGCCGTCCACCACCATGCAGCCGGCCACGGCGCCGAACTTCGGCGAGCGGAAAACATCCCGCACTTCAGCGACACCAAGGATCTCCTCGCGCAGCTCCGGCGCGAGCATGCCGGAGAGGCTGGCTTTGATGTCGTCGAGCAGTTCGTAAATGACGCTGTAGTAGCGAAGATCAAGCCCCTCGTTCTCGATGATCTTCTTCGACGATGCATCGGCACGAACGTTGAAACCGATGACCACAGCGCGGGAGGCCACCGCCAGATTGGCGTCTGACTCGTTGATGCCACCCACACCGCTGGAGACCACGTTGGCTCTCACCTCGCCAGTGGAGATGTCGTTGATCGCACCGGTCAGGGCCTCCAGCGAACCCCGTACATCCGTCTTGAGCACGATGTTCAGCGTTGGCGTCTCGCCCTCGCCAATGTTTTCGAACAGGCTGTCCAGGCGGGCTGCCTGCTGCTGCTTGAAGCGGTTCTCGATGGTACGGGAACGTCGGAACTCGACCAGTTCCTTGGCCTTGCGCTCATCCTCCACCACGGCGAAATCGTCGCCGGCATCCGGCGTTCCGGACAGGCCGAGAATCTCCACGGGTATGGATGGCCCTGCGGACTCAACCTGCTTGCGGGTCTCATCCAGCATGGCTCGCACGCGACCGTAGTGCTCGCCGGCAACCATGAAGTCGCCCTTGCGGAGGGTGCCGGAGCGGACGAGGACGGTGGCCACGGGGCCCCGGCCGCGGTCCAATCGCGACTCGACCACGGAGCCCTGGCCGGGCGCATCCACCACGGCGGTCAGTTCCAGCACTTCCGCCTGCAGCAGAACTGCTTCAAGCAGGCTGTCGATGCCATCACCGGTCATCGCGGAGACGTTCACGAACTGCGTGTCGCCGCCCCAGTCTTCCGGCTGCACGCCGCGCCCGGCCAGTTCGTTGCGTACCCGGTCCGGATCGGCGCCTTCCTTGTCCATCTTGTTCACCGCCACCACCAGCGGCACGCCAGCTGCACGGGCATGCTGCACGGCTTCTTCAGTCTGCGGCATCACGCCGTCGTCAGCGGCCACCACGAGAATGACGATGTCGGTCACCTGGGCGCCGCGCGCGCGCATCTGGGTGAATGCCGCGTGACCTGGCGTGTCGAGGAAACTCACGACACCGTGGTCTGTTTCCACGTGATAGGCGCCGATGTGCTGGGTGATGCCACCGGCCTCGCCGCTGGCGACGCGGGTCTTGCGAATGTAGTCGAGCAGCGACGTCTTGCCGTGGTCGACGTGGCCCATGACCGTCACCACCGGCGGCCGCGGCTGCGCATCCCCTTCCACCTTCAACAACTCGAGGTGCTCCTGCTCGAGCTTGTCAGCGGCGACGAGTCTCGCCCGGTGACCGAGTTCCTCGACCACCAGTACCGCCGTGTCCTGATCGAGCGTCTGGTTGATGTTGGCCATGACGCCCATGCCCATCAGGCGCTTGATCACCTCGCCCGCCTTCACCGACATGCGGGAGGCAAGCTCACCGACGGTGATCGCTTCGGGAACGTCGACGTCGCGCACGATGGTTTCCGTCGGCCGCTCGAAACCCTGGGTCTGGGGCAGACCACGTGAGGAACGACGCTTGCGCTGAGCCAGGCGATCCCGGGACAGGGTGCCCGCACGACGCTTGCCGCGCGCCTCCGCGTCGTCGCCGCGCCAGTCCTTGCGGGAACGATCATCCCGCTCCGGCACCCGCTCCTTGCGCTTGGCAGCAGACTTGGTGGGGCCACGGCGCTCTGCGGTGACCTGCTCGGCCTCCGCAGCAGCCAATGCAGCAGCCGCTTCCTGACGCGCCTGCTCCTCTGCTTCGAGCCGTTTGCGCTCTTCGTCTTCGGCCTGCTTTTCCTTTGCTTTCGCTTCGGCTTCGCGCTGTTCGCGCTCCTGCTCCGCGACGCGCTGATCCGCTTCCTGACGGCGGCGTTCCTCCTCCGCCCGACGCTCAGCTTCAGCCTGCTGCCGCTCCTCTTCCCGCCGCGCCTCTTCCGCCTTCAGTTGGTCGAGTTCGCTCTCGACCGCCGGCTCGTCCGCAGCCGGGGCTGCTCCGCGCTTGACGTAGGTGCGCTTCTTGCGCACTTCCACCGCCACGGCCTTGCCACGGCCACGATCCGTGCGCAGGGTGCTCACCGTCTTGCGCTTGAGCGTGATCTTGCTGGGCGTGACCTCACGATCACCGTGCGAGCGCTTGAGGAATGCCAGCAGGGTCTGTTTCTGCTCCTCACTCACTGGCTCTTCGGCGCTTGAGTGGGGCAGGCCTGCTTCCTTCATCTGCTGCAGCAGACGGTCTGCTGGCGCCCCAACCGTCTCGGCCAGTTGTTTGACGGTGACTTCTGCCATCTCGACTTCTCCGAATTCTTCATGCGCCCCGCGGGGCTGGACTCAGGCTTTCATGGGCTTTTCCCCTGTTGCAACCTCAAGCCGAGGCCACATCGCCATCATCCTCGCTGCCAGCTTCCTCGAACCAGGGTGCGCGCGCAGCCATGATCAATGCCGCGGCCCTTTCCTCGTCGAGCTCCAGCCCCTCGAGCTCGAGCAGGTCGTCCACTGACTGCTCCGCAAGATCTTCCTGGCTCACAATGCCCTGCTTGGCCAGAAGCAGTGCAAGCCGGCGCTCCATGCCTTCGAGTGCAAGCAGATCTTCGCCGGGCTCAATACCCTCGAGCTGCTCTTCGCTGGTCAGCGCCTGCGTGAGCAGAAAATCCTTCGCACGATCCCGCAGCTCGAGAACGATGCCTTCATCGAATCCTTCGATGTTGAGCATTTCCTCCAGCGGAACGTACGCAACTTCCTCCAGCGTGGTGAAGCCTTCCTCCACCAGCACGGTCGCCACGTCCTCGTCCACGTCCAGGCTGGCAATGAACTGGGACACCAGCTTGCCGACTTCGGCCTGCTGTTTTTCCGTGGCCTCGCCCTCGGTCATGATGTTCAGGACCCAGCCGGTCAGCTCGCTGGCAAGACGCACATTCTGGCCGCCGCGGCCGATGGCCTGGGCGAGATTGTCCTCACCTACGGCGATATCCATCGTGTGGGTGTCCTCGTCGACGACGATGGATTCCACTTCCGCGGGCGACATGGCATTGATGGCCAGCTGAGCCGGGTTCTCGTCCCAGAGCACGATGTCGATGCGTTCGTTGGCCAGCTCGCCGGACACGGCCTGCACGCGTGATCCGCGCATGCCGACACAGGCGCCGACGGGATCGATGCGGCCATCGTTGGTCTTAACTGCGATCTTGGCGCGGGAACCGGGGTCGCGCGCTGCCGCGCGGATCTCAATCACTTGCTCTGCGATTTCCGGCACCTCGATCTCGAACAGCTTCACGAGCATGCGCGGATCGGTCCGCGACAGAATCAGCTGCGGCCCGCGCGCTTCGGGATCGATGCGCTGCAGCAGCGCGCGCAGACGGTCGTTGATGCGGAACGTCTCGCGGGGAATCATCTGATCACGCGGCAGGACCGCCTCGGCACCACTGCCGAGATCGACGATGGCCACTTCACGGGTCACCTTCTTCACCGTACCGCTGACGAGCTCACCTACCCGCGGCGTATACAGCTTGACCACCTGCGCGCGCTCGGCTTCCCGCACCCGCTGCACAATCACCTGTTTCGCCGTTTGCGCTGCGATGCGGCCGAACTCGACTGAATCCACCTGCTCTTCGTAGATGGATCCAACCTCATAGGCCGGGTCGATCTCCTTCGCAGCGGCCAGGCTCAACTCCGCCTGGGGAATTTCCATCACGTCCTCGGACTCGACGATGGTCCAGCGTCGGAATGTGTCGTATTCGCCGGTCTCGCGATCGATGGCTACACGCACGTCGGCATCTTCGCCGTAGCGCTTCTTCGTTGCGGTAGCCAGCGCAATCTCCAGGGCCTCGAAAATAACGTCCTTTGAGACGCCCTTTTCGTGGGAGACGGCTTCAACGACCTGCAGGATTTCCTTCGTCATCTCGAATCGCCCTTCTGGCGTCTCAGTCTGTTGCTACTCGAAGCGCGGCACGATGCGCGCCCGCTGTATCCACTCGAGAGGCAGGAGGAACTCTTCCTCGTCCACCTGCACCCTCACCTCGTCACCCTCCACGCCGGCCAGGATGCCGGTCAGGCGACGCCGCCCTTCGAAGGGCCGGACGAGGCGCACATCGACGGTCTCCCCGACGTACTGCGCATAATGCTCGATCCGGAACAGAATCCGATCCATGCCCGGGGACGACACCTCGAGGGTGTAGTTCCCGGTGATCGGTTCCTCCACGTCGAGCAGTCGGCCCACGCGTCGGCTGACGGCTTCACAATCTTCGATCGAAACGCCTTCCTCCCGATCGATGTAGATGCGTAGCAGGCTGTTCCGTCCGCGTGTGGACAGCTCTATGCCCCACAGTTCGCAGTCCAGCGCCTGTATCACCGGCGACAGCAGATGCTCGATCTCCGCCTGCCGACTGCGCCTGCCGCTGGCAGGAGCCTGGTCGTCCTCAGCGTCGTCCTGCACCTGCTGCCACTCCTGGCTCGATCGACCCTTCGGCTGTTCCGAGCCCACAAACAAAAAATGGGCACGAGGCCCACTTCCCGAGCATCGCAACCAGGGTCCCTGGGACGCTGATCCGATGCACCTTGAAACCCTGGCAATTGCTGGGCCCCACGTGCGATTGGTAGCGGGGGTAGGATTTGAACCTACGACCTTCGGGTTATGAGCCCGACGAGCTACCAGACTGCTCCACCCCGCACCTGAGGGACGCGGATTATAGGGAGGGCGCTCCCCGGAAGCAACTGATTCCCGGAAGAGCGTTCTTCTCGCTCCCGGCCTGCCGCCGAAACACCCACCTTGAATCCACAACCTGAGCGGACGCCGAGGCGTCCCTTGAGAAGTGCTGATCGATTCCTACGCGACTCTGGCCCTCAGGGCGCGTTCACATCAAGGCGCGCTTGCGCAGGCATAGTGGTGCTATGCCAAGCAAACGCAACGCGGAGGCGGGCGCGCCCTGCGGGCCCCGGAGGGCGGGCGGTTGCCGGCGCATTGGCCGCGTTGCGCCGCTTGCTAAGGCAACCAGCCTTCCCTGCGCGACGCGTCTTGCCACTGCACCGGCAATCACCCGCAGAGCCGTGGAGGAATCGATCAGCACTTCCCTTGCAATGGTGCGGACGAGAGGACTTGAACCTCCACGAGCCAAAGCTCACTAGCCCCTCAAGCTAGCGCGTCTACCAATTCCGCCACGTCCGCGTAATCCGAGGCCGGGCCATGGTAAGGCCCCACCCGCCAAATTCAACTGCCGCCCCACGCTCAGTCGCGCTGGGGCACATCCTCGCCGGCATCGAACTCCGGCACCTCGTCGTGATCCATCGCCTCCGGGTCGAAACTGAAGGGGACGTCGTCCGGCCGCGGCTGTTCACGCGGCGTGTCCTGCACCGGAGGTACGTCCACGTCCTCCACGGTTGGAATGCCGATGGCACCCATCGCTTCCGCGCGCTCGCGCGCCGTCCACGCCAGCGCCAGCGTGATCAGGAAAAATCCGACTGCCAACCAAGCCGTGACCTTGGTCAGGAAGCCGCTGGCGCCTGCCGAACCGAACATGGTCTGCGAAGCGCCGCTGCCGAAGGCTGCGCCCATCGCCGCACCCTTGCCCTGCTGCAACAGCACGAGAACGATCAAGGCGATCGCGTCCACCACCAGCAGAACCCGTAGTACGATCTCAAGGGTTTCCATGGTTCTCCATTGCCGCGATGATCGCGAGAAACGCCGCTGCATCCAGCGACGCACCACCGACCAGCGCGCCGTCAATGTCTGTTTCGGCAAACAGCGCCGCCGCATTGTCCGGCTTGACGCTCCCGCCATATACGATCGGCACTTCCAACAGGCGCTTCGAAGCCGCGCCCAGAATGTCCCGAATCACCGCGTGCATGGCCTGGGCAACCTCCGGGCTCGCGGTCTCTCCGGTGCCAATGGCCCAAACGGGCTCATACGCAATAGCTCCGGCGCACAGATCCTCGCCCATCGTCGTGAGCACAGCTTCGAGCTGCTCGCGGACGACGTCCTCTGCCCGGCCTGCACGCCGATCCGCGAGGACCTCGCCGACGCAGACCATCGGCTTCAGCCCCGCACGCAGTGCCGCGACCGCGCGTGCAGCAACGCCGTCGTTGCTCTCGCCGCAGGCCGCCCGTCGCTCTGAGTGGCCCACCAGCGTCCACTGCGCACCGGCGTCCGCCGCCATCTCCGCGGCCAACTCTCCCGTGTAGGCACCGGACGCCTCGGGGTGCACGGTCTGGACACCGAGCCTGATTCCCAGGGCCGCAGCCCGCTCGATGGACTCGGACAACAGCAGCGCCGGCGGGAACAGCAGCACCTCACATCGGCGCGGCGCTGCCCAGCCCTGCTCCATGGCCGTGAAATAGGCCGCCAGGAGCGCGCGGGAACCGTTCATCTTCCAATTGCCGGCGACAATCCGTTGCGGCATAGGGACACCACCCGTGACGGGGCCGCGTATCCTAGTCAATGGCAATGCCGTCATGCAACCGGAATCTGCGTCGCCGGCGCCTGCGGCGATCGATTAGGAGGGTCTGCCGCAGCTTGAGTGCGCGCGTGGGGCCTGCAGAGCGCACCGGGCCTTCAGGCCAGTTCCCGCCGGACCACCGCAGCCAGTTCGCGAACGTGAATGCTGATGCACTCCACGTCGCGCCCTTCCACCATGACCCGTACCACCGGCTCCGTACCGGACGGCCGCAGCAGCACCCGACCACCTTCACCAAGCTGTTGCTCTACGTACTTGACCGCCGCAGCCACTTTCGTATTACCGTCGATACGTCGCGGCTGGTGAACCTGAACGTTCTCCATCACCTGCGGGCAGCGCTCCATGCCGGCGCGTGCCTCGGCAAGACTGCAGCCTGACTCCTGCAGCGCCAGCAGCACCTGCAGCGCGGCGACGATACCGTCGCCCGTGGTGTGCAGATCCAGGCAGATGATGTGCCCCGACGATTCCCCTCCGACCCGCCAGCCGCGGGCTTCGCATTCGGCCAGCACGTAGCGATCGCCGACATTGGCGCGAGCGAATGGGATCGCCTGCTCGATGAACGCGAGCTCCAGGCCCAGATTGCTCATCAGCGTGCCGACCACACCCCCGGCCAGCCGACCCTGCTGCTGCCGATGACGCGCGATCACATAAAGGATCTCGTCGCCATCCACCACTGACCCGGTGTGGTCGACCATGATCACCCGGTCGCCGTCACCGTCGAACGCGATCCCGAGATCCGCCTTCTCCTCCACCACCCGGCGTGCGAGCGCCTCCGGCTGCGTTGCACCGCAGCCATCGTTGATGTTCATGCCATTCGGGGACGTGCCCATGGCAATGACGTTGGCGCCAAGTTCGCGGAACACCGCCGGCGCCACGTGATAGGTGGCCCCGTGGGCGCAGTCGAGCACGATGCGCAGGCCTGGAATGCGAAACCCCGAAGCCAGCGTACCCTTGCAGAATTCGATGTAGCGGCCGGGCGCGTCGTCGACGCGGGTGGCCTTGCCGAGTTCAGCCGACGCCGCGGTGGTGATCGGCGAATCGAGTTGCGCTTCGATGGCGGCCTCGATGGCGTCCGGGAGTTTGTCGCCATTGGGCGAGAAGAACTTGATGCCGTTGTCCCAGTAAGGGTTATGCGACGCGCTGATGACCACACCTGCGTCGGCTCGGAACGTGCGCGTGAGGTAGGCGATTGCAGGGGTCGGCATCGGACCGGTGAGCTGCACATCCACCCCGGCCGCGGACAGCCCCGCCTCCAGCGCCGACTCGAGCATGTAACCCGAGATCCGGGTGTCCTTGCCGATCAGGATGCGTTTCACGCCTTCGCGCGCGAACACGCGCCCGGCCGCCCATCCAAGCCGAAGCACGAAGTCCGGCGTGATCGGCTCACTGCCGACCCGGCCGCGGATTCCATCAGTTCCGAACCAGCGTCGTCCCGTCATCCCGCGTGTCCCTCAAGGCTGCGCATGCTCTCGAGCAGCGCCAGCGCATCCACTGTTGCGGCGACGTCATGCGTACGCACGATCCAGGCGCCCCGCTCCGCCGCCAGCACCGCCGCTGCCACACCCGCAGCGACGCGCTCTTTGGCTGGCCGTCCTGTCACTTCGCCGAGCATACGCTTGCGTGACATGCCCACCAGGACAGGCAATCCGAGCTCCGAGAGCTGCCTCAGTCCAGCCAGCAGCGACAGATTGTGTTCGAGGCGCTTGCCGAAGCCGAAGCCCGGGTCGATCAGGAGGCGTTCACGCGACAGTCCGCCGGCAACGCAGGTGGCGACGCGCTCAGCCAGAAACGACCGTACTTCTGTGATGACGTCGTCGTACCGGGGATCATCCTGCATGGTTCCCGGCTGTCCCTGCATATGCATCAGACAGACGGGCAGCCCTGTGTCACGAGCGGCTGCAAGCGCACCCTGTGTCTGCAGCGCACGGACGTCATTGAGCATGTCCGCGCGCTCACGGGCCGCCGTGGCGAACACCGCCGGTGAACTGCTGTCCACGGACAGGGCAACGTCGATGCGCGGACGCAGCAGGGTCAGGGCCGCACCGATGCGATCCACTTCCTCCTCTTCGCTGACCGGCCGGGCACCGGGACGGGTGGATTCGGCGCCGAGATCGAGCAGGCTCGCGCCGGCTGAGACCATGGACTCGGCCCGCCGCAGCAACGCGTCGGCATCAATGCCGGCGGCGGCAAGCAGCTCGCCGCCGTCGGAAAAGGAATCGTGGGTGAGGTTGAGAACGCCCATGACCTGAGGACGGGCAAGGTCGAGGCGGTAGGCGCCGCAGTTGAACACTGCTTCCATCGGGGAATCACTGGCAGACCGACTCTGCGCGCCGGGGCGCGCAGAGTCGATGATCGATCGAGTGGCCTCAGGTCTCCTCGGCCGGTCCGCCGATGGGCGGCCGCGGATCGCCAGCCGGCTTGCCTTCCTTGGCCGGGGCGTCACCGTCACCGCTGGATGCGGAACCGTCGGAGTAATCCTGCGGCGGACGCGGCGGTAGCCCGGCCATGATGTCGGAGATCTGATCCGAAGACAGCGTCTCGAATTCCATCAGCCCATCGGCCATGGCATGCAGCCTGTCGATGTTCTCCGTCAGGATTTCGTGAGCTCGGTTATAGCACTGATCGATGATGCTGCGGACCTCTTCGTCGATCAGGCGCGACGTCTCGCCCGACACCGGCTTCGGCCGGCTCGCCGCCGACATTCCGAGGAAGGGCTCGCCGTCGTCGTCATCGTACTTCAGCGGGCCGAGCTTCTCCGAAAGGCCCCACTTTGTGACCATGTTGCGCGCGAGATACGTCGCCCGCTCGATGTCGTTGGACGCACCGGTGGTGACGTTGTCCTCGCCGAGGATCACCTGCTCCGCGATGCGGCCCCCGAACAGGGAACAGATCATCGACAGGATATGCTGCCTTGAATGGCTGTACCGGTCTTCCTCCGGCAGGAACTGGGTCACGCCCAGGGCCCGGCCGCGGGGGATGATGGAGACTTTATAGACCGGATCGTGATCCGGAACCGTGCGGCCGACGATGGCATGACCCGCCTCATGGTAGGCGGTGATGCGCTTCTCCTTTTCGCTCATGACCATGGAGCGCCGCTCGGCGCCCATCATGATCTTGTCCTTGGCGCGCTCGAATTCCTCCATACCCACCAGCCGGCGACTGGCCCGGGCCGCGAACAGCGCCGCTTCGTTCACAAGGTTGGCGAGATCGGCACCCGAGAAGCCAGGGGTGCCGCGGGCGATGGCGTAAGGATTGACATCCTCGGCCGTAGGCACCTTGCGCATGTGGACCTTGAGGATCTGCTCGCGGCCGCGAATATCCGGTAGCGGCACCACCACCTGGCGGTCGAAACGACCCGGCCGCAGCAGCGCGGGATCGAGCACGTCCGGACGGTTGGTGGCCGCGATGACGATGATACCGTCGTTGGGCTCGAAGCCGTCCATCTCAACGAGCAGCTGGTTCAGGGTCTGCTCACGCTCGTCATGACCGCCACCCATGCCGGCACCGCGATGGCGGCCGACTGCGTCGATCTCGTCGATGAAGATGATGCACGGCGCCTGCTTCTTCGCCTGGTCGAACATGTCTCGCACGCGAGAAGCACCCACGCCGACGAACATCTCGACGAAGTCGGAACCGGAAATCGAGAAGAACGGCACCTTGGCCTCGCCCGCGATGGCCTTGGCCAGCAGCGTCTTACCCGTACCGGGCGAACCCACCATCAGAATGCCGCGCGGAATCCTTCCGCCGAGACGCTGGAAGCGCCCGGGATCGCGCAGGAACTCCACCAGTTCCGAGACGTCCTCCTTGGCCTCGTCCACGCCCGCCACATCGGCGAACGTGGTCTTGATCTGATCCTCCGCCAGCAGTCGCGCCTTGGACTTGCCGAAACTCATGGGCCCGCCGCGCCCCCCCGCGCCGCCTTGCATCTGGCGCATGAAGAACAGGAACACCGCAATAATGATGAGAATCGGGAAGCTGGCGATCAGCAGCTGCGTCCAGATGGACTGCTGCTCGGGCCGCTTACCCTGGATCTTGACCCGATTATTGATCAGATCGTCCATCAATTTCGGATCTTCGAGCTGCGGCCGGATCGCCTCGAAGGTCTCACCGTTACGCAGCACGCCGGTGATGACCAGGCCGTCGATGGCGACTTCAGTCACCTGACCACGCTGCACCTGATCCACGAATTCGGAATAGGTCAGCTCTTCCCGCGTCGGGGCAGGACTGAAATTGTTGAAAACGGCCAGCAGGACCGCGGCGATGATCAGCCACAGGAGCAGGTTCTTGCCCATATCGTTCAACGGTAATACCTCGCTGATTGAACGGCGCGTGGGCCCGTAGAGGGTCGGTCAGGGTACCACCGCGTCTACGGAGCCACCACTCAGGCGCCGATGGCCGGTGCAGTACCGGTCAGTCGTCGGTCGCAGGCCGGTATCCGTCCGCAACCGCGTACACTTCGCGCGATTCTGCCCGCGAAGCCTCCGGTTTGCGGACGCGCAGGTCCGCAAACAGGGGTCGAGCAGCTGCGACCCAGGCATCGAAACCGGCGCCGTGGAACAGTTTCACGACCAAGGCACCGCCTGGTTGCAGCACCCGCGTCGCCAACTCCAGGGCCAGTTCCGCGAGGCCCATGGCGCGGGCCTGATCAGAGGCCCTGATACCCGATATATTGGGGGCCATGTCCGAAAGCACAAGGTCGGCGCGACCATCGGGCAACGCCGCCAGCAGCGCTTCGAGGCCGGCGTCGTCCTCGAAATCCGCCTGAATCACCGTCACGCCGGCCAGCGGCTCCATGGCGAGCAGGTCCAGCGCCACGACACGCCCTCCGGGTTGCACCCGGGCAGCGGCCACCTGGGACCAGCCACCGGGCGCTGCTCCCAGGTCCACCACGACCTTGCCGGGACGCAGCAGCCGATGGCGATCGTCCAGTTCCAGCAGCTTGTAGCTGGCCCGGGAGCGGTAACCATCCTGCTGAGACCGCTGGACCCAGGGATCGTTCACGTGCCGGGCCATCCAGGCGCGCTTGCCGTGCTTCTTCGCCATTGATGCCACCGTCCGTCTTCATTCCAGCGCCCGGCAAGCGTACACTCCGCCGCCCTGCGTGACCTCAGAAGTGAATCCATGAGCCTGCAAGCCCGTGAACGTCGCAACCTGCGCCGCGTCGGCCATCATCTCGACCCGGTCGTCACCATCGGCGATGGCGGCGTCAGCGATGGCGTGATCGCCGAAACGAACCGGGCGCTTAAGGATCATGAACTGATCAAGGTCAGGCTGCCGGCGGTGGAGCGGGAGGACCGCCGGGCGCTGGCGGATGCTCTGTGTGCAGCCTGCCGGGCAGAGCTGGTGCAAAGCATCGGCCGCATCGTGCTCATCTATCGCGCTGCAGCCGAGCCTGATCCCAACAAGTCCAACGTCCTGCGCCACCAGCTGGCGCGCTGAGACCCGGCGCCAGGCGCCGCAGTCCGGTCAGCGCGGGGCGGCGATTCAGATGTGCTCGATGCGCTCGATGGCGTATTCGATGCTGCCACTCGGCGCATTGACCACGACTTCGTCGCCCTCGGCCTTGCCGATCAGGGCGCGGGCCATCGGTGAGGCCACAGACAGCTTGCCATGTTTCAGGTCCGCCTCGTCCTCACCGACGATGCGGTAGGTGGCTGTCTTGTCCGTATCCAGATTGGTCAGGTGCACGGTGGAGCCGAAGATGACCTTGCCCGAGGGCTTGATCTGGGTGACGTCGATGATCTGAGCGTCGGCCAGCTTGCTCTCGATCTCGCGGACGCGGGCCTCCACCAGGCCCTGTTGCTCCTTGGCGGCGTGGTACTCGGCATTTTCCTTCAGGTCACCGTGCTCGCGTGCCTCGGCGATGGCCTTGGAAATCCGCGGCCGCTCTACGCTCTTGAGCTGCTTGAGTTCGGCGCGCAGTCGCTCTGCGCCCTCGACGGTCATCGGAAACTTCATACGTTGAGTCCCGCGTGGAGGTCCTGGAGCCGGCGGACCGATGCGCCTCGGCCGTAGCGGATGGCGGCGCAGAATGCCTCTCCGCCGGTCAGTGTTGTCGTATAGCAGACCTTGAACTGCAGGGCGAGGCGGCGAATCACCGCGGAGTCGGCAATGGACTGCCGCCCTTCAGTGGTGTTGACGATAAGAGTGACCTGCCGGTTTTTCAACATGTCCGAGATATCAGGACGGCCTTCGGTCACCTTGTTGACCCGCTCCGCCTCGATGCCGGCCTCCTTGAGCACCTTGCGCGTGCCTCGGGTCGCCACCAGGCTGAAGCCAAGATCGACGAGCTCCTGCGCCATGGCAGCGATCATCGGCTTGTCCGACTCCTTGACGGACAGGAAGGCGCGGCCGCCCGTGGGCAGATCGATGCCAGCACCCAGCGTGGCCTTGGCGAAGGCCTCCGGGAAGCTGTCGCCGATGCCCATCACCTCCCCGGTGGACTTCATTTCAGGTCCGAGGATGGGATCGACGCCGGGGAACTTGGTGAACGGGAACACTGATTCCTTGACGCACACATAGCGCGGCACGATCTCATCGGTAAACCCTTGCTCCGCGAGGCTGCGTCCAGCCATGCAGCGGGCGGCCACCTTGGCCAGTGACACGCCGATGCACTTGGACACGAACGGCACGGTCCGGGACGCCCGCGGATTGACCTCGAGCACGTAGATGACACCATGCTGGATCGCGAGCTGGACGTTCATCAGACCCACCACGCCGAGTTCCAGCGCCATGGCCCGCACCTGCCGGCGGATCTCGGCCTGCACGTCGGGCCCAAGCCGATAAGGCGGCAGGGTGCAGGCGGAGTCGCCGGAGTGCACGCCAGCCTGCTCGATGTGTTCCATGATGGCACCGATGACCACATCACGGCCGTCACTGACCGCATCCACGTCCACTTCCACCGCCTGATCGAGAAAGTGGTCGAGCAGCACCGGATTATTCTCGGACACCCGCACCGCCACCTGCATGTAGCGCTCGAGCTCCTCTTCCTCGTAGACGATCTCCATCGCGCGGCCGCCGAGCACGTAGGAGGGACGCACCACCATCGGGTAGCCGATGCGACGGCCCGCCTCGAGGCCTTCCTCGAAGCTCATCACCGTCTCGTTCGGAGGCTGCAGCAATCCGAGCCGGGTGATCATGTCCTGGAAGCGGCGGCGATCCTCGGCCCGGTCGATGGCGTCCGCAGGTGTCCCGATGATGGGCACACCCGCAGCCTCGAGTGCCTCCACCAGCTTCAGCGGCGTCTGCCCGCCGAACTGAACGATGACCCCCTTCGGTTGCTCCAGGTCGACAATGGCGAGGACGTCCTCCAACGTCACTGGTTCGAAATAGAGCCGGTCGGAGGTGTCGTAGTCGGTGGAGACGGTCTCCGGATTGCAGTTGACCATGATGGTTTCATAGCCGTCCTCACGCATGGCGAGGGCAGCATGGACGCAACAGTAGTCGAACTCGATGCCCTGACCGATGCGGTTCGGGCCGCCGCCGAGGACCATGATCTTGTCCCGATCCGATGGCGCCGCTTCACACTCCTCCTCATAGGTGGAGTAGAGGTAGGCGGTGGCGGACGGGAATTCCGCCGCA
Source organism: Gammaproteobacteria bacterium (assembly GCA_007694905.1). Classification (GTDB taxonomy): domain Bacteria; phylum Pseudomonadota; class Gammaproteobacteria; order Pseudomonadales; family Azotimanducaceae; genus SLTB01. The sequence goes on from REEU01000125.1 coordinate 42,203, forward strand.
CAGGTGTCTACGCGGCGGTACACCGGACGCAGATCGAGCGCCAGGCGGCGGGCACGCACCTCGGCCTCCGCGCAGCCGAGCAGATCGGCGAGGCGGGCATCGGCGAAGCCCTTGCGCTTGAGCCGGTACAGCCAGGGTCGGTCGAGATCGGCGAGCGCACGCCCTGTGAGCGCCTTCTCCTCGCTGATGAGATCCTCGATCTCGGCCAAGAACCAGGAATCCACGTGCGAGTGGTCGCAGACCTCCTCGATACTGAACCCGGCGCGGAAGGCATCGCCTAAGTACCAGAGCCGATCCGCTCGCGGCGACGCGAGCTCCCCCACCAGCCGATTGAGATCATCGGCGTCGTCGATGGGATGCCGCGGCTCGAAGCCGGCACTGTCGACTTCGAGCCCGCGCATAGCCTTGTGCAGCGACTCCTGGAACGTCCGCCCGATCGCCATGACCTCGCCGACGGATTTCATCTGAGTGGTCAGGCGGGAGTCGGCCTGGGGAAACTTTTCGAAGGTGAACCGGGGAATCTTCGTGACCACGTAGTCGATGGCGGGCTCGAACGACGCCGGTGTCACGCCGGTGATGTCATTGAGCAGCTCGTCGAGGGTGTAGCCGACCGCCAGTTTCGCCGCCACCTTCGCGATGGGAAAGCCCGTGGCCTTGGAGGCCAGCGCGGAGGAGCGCGATACTCGCGGGTTCATCTCGATCACCACCATACGCCCGTCCGCAGGATTGATGGCGAACTGCACGTTGGAACCACCGGTCTCGACGCCGATCTCCCGCAGCACCGCGATCGATGCGTTGCGCAGGATCTGATACTCCTTGTCAGTCAGGGTCTGGGCCGGCGCCACCGTGATCGAGTCACCGGTGTGCACGCCCATGGCGTCGAAGTTCTCGATGGCGCAGATGATGATGCAGTTGTCGAGGCGGTCGCGGACCACCTCCATCTCGTATTCCTTCCAGCCGATCAGCGACTCGTCGATCAGCAGCTCCTTGGTGGGAGACAGCTCGAGGCCGCGGCGACAGATCTCTTCGAACTCCTCGGCGTTGTAGGCAATACCGCCGCCGGAACCGCCCAGCGTGAACGACGGCCGGATGATGCAGGGAAAGCCAATCACCGCCTGGACCTGGAACGCTTCCTCCATGGAATGCGCGAAGCCGGCATTCGGGCACGCGAGACCGATACGCTTCATGGCCGCATCGAACAGCTCGCGGTCCTCCGCCATGTCGATGGCGTCGCGGCTGGCACCGATCAGCTCCACCGCGAACTTTTCGAGGATGCCTTCCCGGGCCAGATCGAGCGCACAGTTGAGCGCCGTCTGGCCACCCATGGTCGGCAGCAGGGCGTCAGGCCGCTCGGCCTCGATCACCTGCGCCACAGTGCGCCACTCCACTGGCTCGATATAGGTGGCATCGGCCATGGAAGGATCCGTCATGATCGTGGCTGGATTCGAGTTGACCAGGATCACTCGATAACCTTCCGCCCGCAGCGCCTTGCAGGCCTGTGCGCCGGAGTAATCGAACTCGCAGGCCTGACCAATGACGATGGGGCCGGCGCCGAGGACGAGGATGCTCTTGAGGTCGGTGCGCTTGGGCATGTTCGATCTTCTGCTTCACAAGGCGCCGGACCATCGCCGGCGCGAAAGAGCTCAATTGCCCCGATGCGCCGCCATCATGTCGATGAAGGCGTCGAACAGGGCCTCTGCGTCCTGGGGCCCGGGGCTTGCTTCCGGATGGCCCTGGAAACCGAATGCGGGTCGCTCACGGTGCCGGATACCTTGCAGCGATCCGTCGAACAGCGACACGTGGGTGGCCTCGAGGCTCGAGGGGAGGCTGTCTCCGTCCACCGCAAAGCCGTGATTCTGACTGGTGATCATCACCCGCCCGGTGGCCAGGTCCTGCACCGGATGGTTGGCGCCGTGGTGACCGTGATCCATTTTCAGGGTGCGCGCGCCGCTGGCCAGTCCCAGCAGCTGATGCCCGAGGCAGATGCCGAATTGGGGCACCCCGGCATCGAGGAACTGCTTGATGGCATCGATGGCGTAGTCGCACGGCTCTGGGTCACCAGGGCCGTTGGACAGGAACACGCCGTCCGGAGCCATCTCCAGCACGTCTTCCGCGGGCGTGCGCGCCGGCACCACCGTGACCGCGCAGCCGCGGTCCACCAGCAGCCTGAGGATGTTGCGCTTGACACCGAAATCGTAGGCCACCACGCGAAAGTCGCCGTCCGCTGCCGGCCGCCGCAGGTGGCCAACACCCAGCTGCCAGGAGCCTTCCTGCCAACGATAGGACTGCGCCACGGAGACGGTTCTGGCTAGATCCATGCCCTTCAGGCCGGGGAATGCGCGCGCCCGGGCCACCGCTTCCTCGGCCGTGATCTGCGCCGCCTCGTCGCCTGCGATGATGATGCCGGCCATGGCACCCCGGGTGCGTATCAGGCGGGTCAGGCGGCGCGTGTCCACATCTGCGATGGCCACAACCCCTTCACGCTGCAGGAACTCGGGCAGGGACATCTGAGAGCGGAAGTTGGAGACACGACGGGTCAGCTGCCGGATGACGAGTCCTGCGGCATGAACCCGCTCGGACTCCATGTCTTCGTCATTGCAGCCGACGTTGCCGATCTGGGGATAGGTGAGGGTGACGATCTGCTGCGCGTAGGAGGGATCGGAGAGAATCTCCTGATAGCCGGTCATGGCGGTATTGAATACCACCTCGCCAGCACTCTCCCCTGCTCGTCCGATCGAGACGCCGTGGAAGATGGACCCATCCTCGAGCGCGAGAATCGCTGGCGCAGCCAATGCGCGTTACCCCTGCAAATTGTCCCGAACAATCCTCGAACGCTGCAGCCGCTCGCAAAAAGGCGGGGGGAATTGCTTCCTCCCCGCCTTTTCGCGCAGTGCCCCGGGGGCACCACGGAAGCCGTCTCGACAGTGGCGCGAGATGATACGCAAGGGTCCCGGGGCTGTCCATTTCAGCGGCACCAGAACCCACTTTCGAAGTCGCTGTGGGAGCGTCCAGGCGTGGCGCCGGAGCGAGGATCAGTCCGCGATCGCTGCGGCGCCTGCGGCGCCTGCAGCCTCCCACAAAGCCCGTTTCGACTCGGCGCCTGTGGGAGCGTCCAGGCCGCGCGCAGCGCGGACGGACCGAGGCTCAGGCGTCGCGGCAGCCTGATCAGAGGCCGAGAACGTCGCTCATGTCGTACAGCCCCGGGCCCTGCTTCGTGGCCCAGGCCGCGGCCCGCACCGCACCGGCGGCGAACGTCATGCGACTCGAAGCCCGATGGGTGATTTCCAGGCGCTCGCCGTCCGCGGCGAACAGCACAGTGTGATCACCGACGATGTCACCGGCTCGTATGGTCTCGAAGCCTATGGTCTGCCGGTCCCGGGGGCCGGTCTGGCCCTGACGTCCGTAGACCGCCACGTCCGAGAGATCAAGGCCGAGCGCGGCGGCCACCACCTCCCCCATACGTAACGCAGTGCCCGACGGGGCATCCACTTTATGTCGGTGATGGGCCTCGATGATTTCGATGTCCACGCTGTCACCAAGGACCCGCGCAGCCATATCGAGCAGGCGCAGGCTCAGATTGACGCCGACGCTGTAGTTAGGCGCGTAGACCAGCGCGATCGCCTCCGCCGCCGCCGCCAGCGCCTCCCGCCCGGACGCATCGAGACCTGTGGTCCCGATGACCAGGGCGCGTCCGGCCTCGCGGCAGCAGGCGAGATGGGACAGCGTCGCGGTGGGCGTCGTGAAGTCGATGACCACATCGCAGTCCGCCACCACCTCACCGAGATCGGCCACCACGGCCACACCGTTACGGCCGATGCCCGTCAGCTCGCCCGCGTCGATGCCGATGACACTGGAATCCCGCCGCTCCACCGCGGCAGTGAGGAGGAGATCGTCGCGGCCCGCAATGGCTTCCGCGAGGGTCCGGCCCATGCGTCCGGCGATTCCGGTCAGGGCGATGCGTGTCTGCTCGGCCATGGCGTCCTTCGAGAGCGGGCGGCGCTGAGGCCGGGATTGTAGGCCCGAGCGCGTGCGCTCGGCCACGCCCGCGCACCCGGAGTGAATCCGTTATCAGGACGTCAGATCGTCGAAGAACTTCTTCACGCCCTCGAACCAGCTCTGCTCCTTCGGCGACTGCTCGCCGCCCTCCAGAGTGGCGCGGAACTGCTCGAGCAGGGCCTTCTGCTCGCTGGACAGCTTGACCGGGGTCTCCACCACGACCCGGCACATGAGATCGCCCTGCGGACCGCCGCGCACGGGGCGCACCCCCTTGCCGCGCAGCCGGAACAGTTTTCCGGACTGAGTCTCCGGCGGAATTTTCAGCTTCACACGCCCATCCAGGGTGGGCACTTCGAGCTCTCCGCCCAGTGCCGCATCCGGGAAGCTGATGGGCACCTCGCAGAACAGGTGTCGACCTTCACGGGTGAACAGGGGATGCTCGCGTACGGCGATCTGCACGTAGAGGTCCCCCGACGGCCCACCGGCTGGTCCGGCTTCGCCCTCGCCACCGAGGCGGATGCGATCACCCGTATCCACGCCCGGCGGGACCTTCACCGACAGGTGCCGGGTTTCCTCCTGTACTCCGCGGCCACCACAGGGCCGACACGGATCGGTGACCACTTTGCCAGCCCCCCGGCAGCGCGGGCAGGTCTGCTGCAGCGTAAAGAATCCCTGGGACATGCGGATCTGGCCGGCACCGTCGCAATCCGGGCAGGTGCTGGGCGACGAGCCCGGGGCAGAGCCGTCGCCGCCACAGTGGTGACACGCGACGAGGCTGGGAATCCTGATGGAGACGGAGTCGCCCCGGACGGCCTGCTCGAGATCCAACTCGAGCGTGTACTGCAGGTCTGCACCGCGATGGACCCGACCACCGCCGCGGCCACCGCCACTGAAGATGTCGCCGAAGACGTCCGAGAAAATGTCAGAGAAACTGGAGGCGCCTTGACCGAAACCCCCATTGCCGCCGAGCCCAGCGTGGCCGAAGCGATCGTAGGCGGCCCGTCGCTCCTCGTCAGCGAGCACTTCGTAGGCCTCATTGGCTTCTTTGAAGTGCTCCGCGGCATCGGGATCGTCAGGATTCCGATCCGGGTGATACTTCATGGCGAGGCGCCGATAGGCCTTCTTGATCTCGCCCTCGGACGCGCCCCGCTCCACTCCGAGCACTTCGTAGAAATCCCGCTGCGCCATGAATGGCTTTACCCCTGGTCAACTCATGGGTGGCGCCACATCTACGTACCGCCCCGAAACACCCTGCTCCAACGACGACGACCCGGCGCATTGCAGCGCCCCCTCCTCACTGGACCCGGCCCCCCTGGGCGGCGGCGATAACCGCTTACTTCTTGCCGTCGTCGTCCTTCACTTCCTCGAACTCCGCGTCGACGGTTTCGCCGTCGTCGGCTGCGTCCGCAGCCTCGGGACCCGAACCCGCTTCCGGCTCCGCGTAGAGCTTCTGCGCCACGCTGGCGGAAGCTTCCGAAAGCGCCTTCATGCGCGCCTCGATCTCGGCGGTATCGTCGCTCTTGAGCACACCCTCAAGGTCGCTGATGGCCGATTCCACCTTGGACTTCTCATCCGCGTCCAGCTTGTCGCCGGCGTCCGCCAATGTCTTGCGGGTGGCGTGCACCAGACCATCGGCCTGGTTGCGCAGACTCACCAGTTCCTCGAACCTGCGGTCCTCATCGGCGTGGGACTCCGCGTCCTTCACCATCGCGTCGATTTCCTCCTCCGTCAGGCCGGAGGCTGCCTTGATGACGATGGACTGCTCCTTACCAGTGGCCTTGTCCTTGGCCGACACGTTGAGAATGCCGTTGGAGTCGATGTCGAACGCGACCTCGACCTGAGGCACGCCACGCGGCGCCGGCGGAATGTCCGCCAGATCGAAGCGCCCGAGCGACTTGTTCTGACCAGCCTGTTTGCGCTCACCCTGGAGCACGTGAATCGTCACCGCCGTCTGGTTGTCGTCCGCCGTCGAGAAGACCTGAGTCTTCTTGGTGGGAATGGTGGTATTTTTCTCGATCAGCGTGCTCATGACGCCGCCGAGCGTCTCGATGCCGAGAGACAGCGGGATGACGTCGAGCAGCAGCACGTCCTTGACGTCGCCGGACAGCACCGCGGCCTGGATTGCCGCACCGAGCGCCACGGCTTCATCCGGGTTCACGTCCTTGCGCGGCTCCCGGTCGAAGAACGCCTTCACTTTCTCCTGAACCATGGGCATCCGGGTCTGGCCGCCCACCAGGATCACGTCGTCGATCTCGCCCGCCTTCAAGCCGGCATCCTGCAGGGCTGTCCGGCAGGGGGCGATGGTGCGATCGATGATCTCTTCCACCAGGGACTCGAGCTTGGCCCGGGTGATTTTGGTCACCAGGTGCTTCGGGCCGGAGGAATCTGCGGTGATGTAGGGCAGATTGACCTCGGTCTGCTGGCTGGAGGACAGCTCGATCTTGGCCTTCTCCGCCGCCTCCTTCAGCCGCTGTTTCGCCAGTGGATCATTGCGCAGGTCCATGCCCTGGTCTTTCTTGAACTCTTCCGCCAGATAGTCGATCAGGCGCAGGTCGAAGTCTTCGCCACCGAGGAACGTGTCGCCGTTGGTGGAGAGCACCTCGAACTGATGCTCGCCATCCACTTCAGCAATTTCGATGATGGAAACATCGAACGTGCCACCACCGAGATCGTAGACTGCGATCTTGGCGTCACCCCGCTTCTTGTCCATCCCGTAGGCGAGCGCGGCCGCGGTGGGCTCATTGATGATGCGCCTGACCTCGAGGCCGGCAATGCGGCCTGCATCCTTGGTGGCCTGCCGCTGGCTGTCGTCGAAGTAAGCGGGCACCGTGATCACGGCCTCAGTGACCTCTTCGCCAAGATAATCCTCGGCGGTCTTCTTCATCTTCTTCAACACTTCCGCCGATACCTGCGGCGGCGCCATCGTCTTGCCCTTCACGTCGACCCAGGCGTCGCCGTTGTCCGCCTTGACAATCTTGTAGGGCACCATGCCGATGTCCTTCTGGACCACGGCGTCATCGAACTTGCGGCCCACGAGACGCTTCACGGCGAAGAGCGTGTTGTGCGGATTGGTCACCGCCTGACGCTTGGCGGACTGGCCGACGAGAATTTCGCCGTCCTCGGTGAACGCCACGATGGATGGCGTGGTGCGATCACCCTCGGCGTTTTCGATCACCTTGGGGTTCTTGCCCTCGAGTACTGCCACGCATGAATTGGTGGTGCCGAGGTCAATGCCGATGATCTTGCCCATTGCTCTTCTCCGATCTCGATTCGTGGTTCCGTTTCGCGAATCTGGGGTCGATTGCCGGCGAAACGTCGTTGGATGTCAGCCTATATCGGTGCCGCAACACAGGATTCAAGGGGTCTACCCCGATCAGGCGCTGCCCTTGGCTACGGTGACCATAGCGGCGCGCAGCAACCGGCCGTTCAGCGTGTAGCCCTTCTGCAGCACGTGCACCACAGTATTGGGCGCCGCATCAGGCGCCTCCACCATGGACATGGCCTCGTGGTACGTCGGGTCGAACGTCTCACCTGCGGGATCCACCTGCTTGATTCCGGCCCGCTCCAGCGTATCCAGGAACAGCCGCAGCGACAGCCCGACACCTTCTCGCAGCGCCTGCGCACCCGGCGCGTCATCGCCGAGCTCTGCCGCCGCCTGCGCGGATTTATCGAGGCTGTCCGCCACTGGAAGAAGCTGGCTCGCAAACTTCTCCAAGGCATACTTATGAGCGTTTTCCACGTCCCGCTCCGCCCGCCGACGCACGTTCTCCGCCTCGGCGCGGCCCCGCAGGGCGGCGTCCCGATATTGGGCCACTTCCTCCCGCAGCGCAGCGAGTTCAGCCTCCGCGTCGGCCCCCGCTCCGGATTCACCAGCGCCGGACCCGGTAGCCGGATCCTCCGCGGCCTCGGCAGACTCGGACGTCGCGCCCGGTTTCTGCTGCTCGTCCTTCATCCCATCCTCTCCGTGCTGTTGCTGTTTTCGGGGGCAGCCCGCGCCCTGCCGCGAAGGCTGCTGCAGGTTCAGTGGATGGGGACGGCGGGGGTTTGGTTCAACCCCGATCGAGGTCATTGCGGGCTTGCCGGCGTGTCCGGGCCGAGCGCACGCGCTCGGGCCTAAAAGCCTCCCGCCGCCGCATCGCGTCCCTGTAGGCGAGCCGCATGCGGAGCACGCGCGTGCGCGCCGCCCGGGCCATCAAAATCAATGAGTTATGGTCAGTGCACGCGCAGGGCGGCGCCAAGCAGGCGCGCCGTGGCGTCGACGATGGGAATCACGCGGTGGTAAGCCATGCGGGTCGGGCCAATGACGCCAAGCACGCCGGCACGCTTGCCGTCGAGCTGATAGGGCGCCGTAACGAGAGAGTAGTCCCCAAGGGGCTTATAGCCGGATTCCTCACCGATGAACAGGTGGACGCCCTCCGCATCAAGGCAGCGGTCCAGCAGATGCAGCACGTCCCGCTTCTGGCCGAACGCATCGAACAGTTCACGAACGGTGTCCATATCCTCGCCGGTGACGAAATTGAGCAGGTTGCCCTCGCCGGCCACCACGTAGTCGCCCTCGGCAGACGCATCCGGGCCAAGCGCACTCGCTGCAACCGTCAGCATCTCACTCATCAGCGCGTCCATGCGCGCCTTGTCCCGCTCCATGCCGGAAAGAATCTGCTCCCGGACCCGGCCGAGGGACACGCCGGCGAAGTGATGGTTGATGTAGTTCGCCGCCGTAGTGAGCTCCGCCTCACCATACTGCCGCTCGGTGCGGATGACCCGGTTCTCGACCTCGTGATCGTTGAGCACCAGGATCACCAGGATGCGCTGGCCTGCCAGCGGCAGAAACTCGACATGACGCAGGGTGACGATTTCGCGCCGGGGCAGGGTGACCACGCCGGCCAAACGGGTGATGCCGGACAGCAGCGAGGACGCCGTGGCCGCGAGCTCCTTGCTGCCCAGCTCCGGCGTCAGGCGCTCCCGCAGGGCGTCCAGTGCCGCCTGCTCCAGCGGCTGCACCGAGACCAGATAGTCGACGAAGAAGCGCAGGCCCTGGGGCGTCGGCACCTTGCCCGCCGAGGTATGCGGTGACACCACGAGGCCATGGGACTCCAGGTCCGCCATGACGTTGCGCACTGTGGCGGAGGAGATATTGAGGTCGCTTTCCGCTGCCAACGTCTTCGACGCCACCGGCTGCCCGGATTCGATATAGCGCTCGATGAGCAGCTTCAGCAGCATGCTGGCGCGTTCGTTCAAGGGGTCATCGCGCTGCGTCATGATTACAACCACCCTAACCTGGCCCAGCGATCGCCCGGTCACCTGAGTGTACGGCGTTCCGCTACAAGTGACATCTTGGGGCGATGACGCACGTCTGCAACAGTGCGACGCTGCTTGCGGGGCGCTCGCGCCCAGCCGCAGAATGCTCGAGCACAGCTGCCGATCGAATTGCCCACCATGCTGAACCGGCTCGACATCAAGGACTTCGCGCTGGTGGACCAGCTCGCCGTCGACTTTCGCGCCGGCTTCTCCGCCATTACCGGCGAAACCGGTGCAGGCAAGTCCATCATGCTCGACGCTCTGGGCCTGATCCTCGGTGATCGCGCCAGCCCGGACCTGATCCGCACCGGCGCCGCGAGCGCCGACCTCTGCGCCGAATTCAGCGTCGCCGGCATCAACGCCGCCCAGGCCTGGCTGGAACAGCGGGAACTCGGAGACCCGGATGCGCCGGAACTGTGCCTGCTGCGTCGGACCCTGGGCGCAGACGGCCGCTCTCGGGCCTTTGTGAACGGCCGGCCCGTCACGCTGCAGGATGTCCGTGAACTGGCGGAGCATCTCATCGACATCCACTCCCAGCACGCGCATCAGTCCCTGCTGCGGCGGGAGGTTCAGCGTCTGCTGCTGGACGAGTATGGCGGCCACGCTGGACTCGCCCGGGACGTTGCCACCGCCTGCGGCCACTGGCAGCAGCTCGTCCACACCCTGGACCATCTCCAGCGCAGCAACGAGGAAGGCAGCGAGCGACGGGCGCTGCTCAGCTATCAGCTGGACGAGCTCGACGCCCTGGAGCCGGACGCGGACGAGTACGGCGAACTCGTCAATCAGCATAAGCGCCTCGCCCATGCGGACGAGCATGCCCGCCGCCTGGCGTCCACACTGACGGGCCTTGACGAGGATGAGGACGCCGTCACCGCCCAGCTCGGACGACTGCTGCACGGACTCGAGGCCATCGATGACGCGCACCCGGCGCTGAACAGCGCCCGGGAGCTGCTGGCAACGGCGAGAGTCAACAGCGAGGAAGCCACCGCGGAGCTGCGACGCTACGCGGACCTGCTCGAGCCGGACCCGGAACGGCTCGCAAGCATCGACACCCGCATCGGCGCGCTGCATGACTTGGCCCGCAAGCACCGCATCCGCCCAGAAGCACTGGCGGAGTTGCGCGCCAGCATCGCCGCGGAACTCGACAGCCTGGCCGGCGGGGAGGAACACTGCGAGCAGCTGGCCGCCGAGGCCGATGCGGCGCGCAAGAGCCTGCTCGCGGGCGCAGGCAAACTCACCGCGGCACGCAGGAAGGCCGCCGCCAGGCTCGAAACCGCCGTGACCGCGGAGCTGGTGAAGCTCGGCATGAAGCACGCCCGTTTCGAGGCCCATCTCGAGGCTCTGGAAGAGAATGCCTGCGGTCCCGGCGGCCTGGAGCGGGTGGAGTTCCGGGTCAGTGCCAACAAGGGCATCGACCCGGGCCCCCTCGGCAAAATCGCGTCCGGCGGCGAGCTGTCCCGGATCAGTCTGGCCATCCAGGTGGTCACGGCCGCCACCAGCCGGATACCTTCATTGATCCTCGACGAGGCGGATGTCGGCATCGGCGGTCGCACCGCGGAGGTGGTGGGTCGCCTCCTGCGCAGCCTCGGTGAACACACTCAGGTCCTGGCCGTGACCCATCTGCCCCAGGTGGCCGCCCTCGCGCACCAGCATCTTGCGGTGGAAAAGTCGGACCAGGAAGCTGCCCGGGTCAGCATTCACACCCTCAGCGAAGAGGCCCGGGTGGCCGAGCTCGCACGCATGCTCGGCGGCGTCGAGGTCACGGAACAGACCCGGGCCCACGCCAGCGAGATGCGAAGCCGCGCCGTCGGCGCGTGACCCGCACCGACCCGAACCGCTATCATTC
>REEU01000185.1 GCA_007694905.1 Gammaproteobacteria bacterium
CCGGGCCGAGCGCACGCGCTCGGGCCTACAGAACACCCTCGATGCCTCGCTGTAGGCGAGCGCGTGTACGCGCCGCCCCGGGCCGAGCGCACGCGCTCGGGCCTACAGGTCTGCGCCGAGCAGCTGCGCCAGCTCTTCGTCGCTGAAGCCGAGCCCGCCGAGCACCTTGCGGCTGTCGGCGCCGAGCTGCGGTGGGTGCGAACGGATGCTCGCGGGGCTGGCCGACATGTGCACCGGCGGCTCGAGGGTCCGGTAGCGGCCGAGTTCAGCGTCCTCCACCTCGCGGAAGAAACCCACCGCCTTGAGGTGCGGATCTTCCAGCACCTCCTCGTTGGAATTGAACCGCATGCCGGGAATGTTTTCCCGCTCCAGCAGCGTCAGCCACTCGTCCGTGGTCCGGGTCAGCGCCACCTCCTCGATCATCGCGTACAGTTCGCCGGTGTTCTCAGTCCGCGCGCGGTAGGTGGAGAAGCGTGGATCCTCGAACACGCCGGGCCGGTCACCGAGTTCGAAGAAACGTGCCCACTGCGCGTCGGAGTAGGGAACGATGCAGATGTAGCCATCGGCCGTCCGGTACGGCTTGCGGCGCGGATTCACGGAGCGCGTGTAGGCCATGCCGTAGCTGGCCGGCAGAAACGTCTCACCGTAGAGGTTCTCCACCATATGGAAGTGGGTGAACGCCTCCAGCATGGGCACCCGAACGAATTGGCCGATGCCGGTTCGCTCGCGATGAAACAGCGCTGCGAGGGTGGCGCCGTAGGCGTACAGCCCCGAGGCCTTGTCGGCGATCAGTGACGGCGCGTAGGCGGGCTCGCTGCCGTCACGCTTGACCGCAAGGTCGGCGAAACCCGAGGCACCTTGAATCAGATCATCGAATGCCTGCCGCTTCGCGTACGGGCCGTCGGCACCAAAGCCGGCGCAGTGCACATAGACGATGTCCTCGCGGATGGCGCGGACCGCGTCGTAGCCGAAGCCGAGCCGCTCCATGCCCGCCATGCGCACGTTGTGAATGAACACGTCCGCAGTGCTGAGCAGCCGGGTCAGGGCCTCCCGGCCCAGCTCCGATCCCACGTCCAGTGCCACGGACTGCTTGTTCCGGTTCAGCGCCAGGTAGATGGGACCCATGCCGGGGACCGGACTGCGCCCGGCATTCCGCATCACCTCACCGCCGCCACCGGGATTCTCGATCTTGATCACTTCGGCACCGAGATCGGCAAGTTGCACGGTGGCGAACGGTCCGAACACCACGGAGGTCATGTCGATGATGCGGATGCCGGCGAGGGGTCCGGCGGGGGCCGGATCCCGATCGGGCGTGGAAGAGGTGACAGTCATGAGCGGCTCCGGACAGGGCGGTTTCGGTGCGGATCAGCGTTGGGTGAAATCCGCGATCATCTGCGCGACGCAGGCGGTGAGCCTCCGTGCGGTGGGGAGATCGAGGAACTCGTTCGGCCCGTGGGCGTTGGAGTGGGGACCAAGCACGCCGGTGATGAAGAACTGGGCTTCGGGGAAGCGCTCGCCGAGCATGCCCATGAAGGGAATGGAGCCACCCTCACCCATGTACATGGCCGGGCGACCGAAGTAGGCCTCGGACGCGCGATCAGCCGCGGCTTCCAGCCACGGCGCCAGCGGCGGCGCATTCCAGCCGTCGGCACCGCCAACGTCGCTGAGCGTGACGCGGGCGCCGTAGGGCGGATCTGACTCGAACAGCTCTGAAACGACCTGCACCGCCCGATTTCCAGCGAGCGTCGGCGGCAGCCTGAGACTAAGCTTCACCGCGGTGTGGGGCCGGAGCACGTTGCCGGCGTCGGCCAGCGCAGGCAGGCCGTCGGCGCCGGTGATGGACAGGGCGGGCCGCCAGCTGCGATTCAGGATCAGCTCGGCGGCGTCGTCCCCCACCGGGCCCACCCCCTCGAGCAGCGGATACTTGGCGTAGACCTCGGCACCGAGGACGGCCGCAGCCCTGCGTGCCTGCTCGACCCGCTGGGTCGGAATCTCGACGTGCAGCGCCCGGGGTTTCACGCTGCCGCTGGCCTCGTCCTCCAGCCGGCTCAGCAGCTGGCGCAGAACCCGGAAGCTCGAGGCCACGACGCCGGAGGCATCGCCTGAGTGCACACCCTCGCTCAGTAGCTCGACGCGCAGGTTGCCGGTGACCAAGCCTCGCAGCGAGGTGGTGCACCAGAGCTGATCGTAATTGCCACAGCCCGAATCGAGACAGATCACCAGGTCCGGCGAGCCGATACGATCCTCGAGCGCCGAGATGTAGTGCGGCAGATCGAAACTGCCGCTCTCCTCGCAGGCCTCGATCAGGATCACGCAGCGGGGCAGCGCCACGCCCTGTTCGAGCAGGGCATTCAGTGCTGTCAGCGACGCGAACGTGGCATAGCCGTCGTCCGCACCCCCGCGACCGAACAGCCGCTCACCGCGCAGAACCGGCTTCCAAGGTCCGAGATCCGCCTCCCAGCCAGTCATTTCCGGCTGCTTGTCCAGGTGCCCATAGAGCAGCACGTTACCCGGCGCGGTACCACCCAGCTCCATGTAGATCAGCGGCGTGCGGCCCTCGAGCTGGACCACCTCGATCGCCATTCCACTCGGCGCATGGGCCCGACTCCAGTTTTCGAGCAGTGCCACCGCATCATCCATGTAGCCATGGGCCGCCCAGTCCGGATCGAAGGCCGGCGACTTGTTCGGAATGCGGATGTACTCCGCGAGCGTCGCGACGATGCTGTCGCCCCAGACCTCGTCCACGAAGGCCTGGGCTGCGCTGGCATCGATGGCTGCTGCATGCATGCTTCGGATCTCCTGCGACAAAGGCCGCACCTGCCCCGAGGTGGCAGCCTCATCAGCCACGTCCCACGTGGGATTCCAGGGCGGATCATGGCATGATCGCCGCCCCGCAGGCTCCTCGATTCAAGCGGCTATGGACACGCTCCAGTACGTGAAATGGCTCCGCGGCTCATCGCCGTACATCAATGCGCACCGGGATCGCACCTTCGTGCTGATGTTGGGCGGCGAAGCCATTGCCGATCCGAACTTCGAGAACATCGTCCACGACATCGCCCTGCTGGCCAGCCTGGACGTGCGCCTGGTCATGGTCTTCGGCGCCCGGCCGCAGATCGACGAAGCCTACCGCAGCGCAGGCATCGAGGCCCGCTACCAGCCCCAGGGACGACATCTGCTGCGCATCACAGACGACACCGGCATCCGTCTGGTACGGCAGGTCGTCGGCGACTTGCGTATCCAGATCGAGGCGCTGCTGTCCACCGGACTGCCCGGCTCGCCCATGCACGCCAGCCGCATCACCGCCACCGGCGGCAACTGGGTGACGGCCAGGCCGCTCGGCGTCATCGACGGCATCGACTTCTGCCACACCGGCGAGATCCGACGCGTGGATGCCGTCGCCCTGCGCCGCCAGCTCGATGCCGGCGTGATCCCACTGCTCGGACCCATGGGCTATTCGCCGTCCGGCGAGGTCTTCAATCTGGCCTACGAGGAAGTGGCCACCGCCGTGGCAGGCGCGCTGCGCGCGGACAAGCTTATCGCCCTCGATGAAGAGCCCGGGCTCCTCGACGAGCGCGGGAACTCCATCTCGGAAATGACGCCACGGGAGCTCGAAGCCATGATCGTTCGCCGCCGCGAAGCGGACATTGCCGGCGACGAACTGCTGCGTCAGCTCACCGCCCTGCTCGAAGCCAGCCGAGCCGGGGTGCGCCGCTGCCATCTGGTCAGCCATGCCATCGACGGCGCACTGCTGCAGGAGCTGTTCACCCGCGAGGGTTCCGGTACGCAGATCAGCGAGCATTCCTACGAGCAGCTCAGGCCGGCCCACCGAGACGACGTCGCAGGAATCGTCGAGATCACCCGTCCCCTGGCGGATGCTGGCGTACTCGTCCAGCGTTCCCGGGAGCTGATCGAGCGGGAAATCGAGCGTTTCACCGTCCTCGAACTGGATGGCCTGGTGATCGGCTGCGCTGCGCTGTATCCCTACTCCGAGGATCAGGCCGCGGAAATTGCCTGCGTCGTGACCCACGTCGACTTCCAGGGCGCTGACCGCGCCGAGAAACTGGTGGGACACTTAGAGCAGCTTGCCCGCCGCGAGGGCTTCACGCGCACGTTCGTGCTCACCACCCGGACGTCGCACTGGTTCGTGGAGCAGGGCTATCGGCCGACGACGCTGGAGTCACTGCCGGCGGCGCGCAGGAGCCTGTGGTCACCTGCGCGCAATTCCAAGGTCCTAAGCAAGACGCTGTAGGCGAGCCGCATGCGGATCACGCGCATGCGCGCCGCCCACCGCGCCGCAATTCAGCACGCTCACGCGCCAAGACCAGCATTCATTCGGGATTCGACCAACGGGAAACGACATGACAGACAAAGACGCACGCCGCCGCTACTCCTCAAAGGTGGTCGACGGCCTCGAGAAAGCCGCCGCCCGCGCCATGCTGCATGCCGTGGGCTTCAGCGATGAAGACTTCGCCAAACCCCAGGTCGGGATTGCGTCGACCTGGAGCAATCTGACGCCCTGCAATATGCACATCGACACGCTGGCGGACGCGGCAGCGATGGGCGCAGCGGAAGCAGGCGGCAAGCCGGTGACGTTCAATACCATCACCGTCTCCGACGGCATCTCCATGGGCTCGCCTGGGATGCGCTACTCCCTGGTTTCGCGCGAAGTGATCGCGGACTCCATCGAGACCGTGGTCGGCGCCCAGGGTTTCGACGGCTTCGTGGCCATCGGTGGCTGCGACAAGAACATGCCCGGCTGCGCCATGGCCATCGCCCGCCTCGACCGTCCGGCCGTGTTCGTCTACGGCGGAACGATTCAACCAGGCAAGGAGCGCCGTGATGTCATTTCGGTGTTCGAGGCCGTGGGCAAACGTGCTGCCGGCAAGCTGTCCGACATCGAACTGAAGGAGATCGAATCCACGGCCATCCCTGGTCCAGGTTCCTGCGGCGGCATGTACACCGCCAACACCATGGCCTCCGCCATCGAGGCCATGGGGCTGTCGCTGCCGAACTCCTCCGCCCAGGATGCCATCTCGCAGCACAAGCGGCAGGACAGCTACGCCGCGGGCGCCGCCGTTGTGAATCTGCTGGAGCTGGGCATCCGGCCTTCGGACATTCTCTGCCGCGAGGCGTTCGAGAACGCCATCACCGTGACCATCGCCCTGGAGGGGTCCACCAACGCCGTCCTGCACCTGCTGGCCATCGCCCATGCCGCCGGCATCCCGCTTTCACTGGACGACTTCGCGCGGATCGGCAAGCGGGTTCCGGTGCTGGCCGACATGCGCCCGGCCGGCCAATACGCCATGAGCGAATTGATCGCCATCGGCGGCATCCAGCCGCTGATGAAGACGCTGCTCGACGCAGGCCTCTTGCACGGCGACTGTCTCACGGTCACCGGTCGGACGCTGGCAGAGAATCTGGCGGACGTGGCGCCCTACCCGCAGGAACAGAAGATCATCCGACCGCTGTCCGATCCCATCAAGAAGGACAGCCATCTGGTCATCCTCTATGGGAATCTGGCGCCGGAGGGCGCCGTGGCGAAGATCACCGGCCACGAGGGGCTCAGCTTCACCGGCACCGCTCGCTGCTTTCATGGCGAGGAGGCGGCCCTCGCGGCCATCCTGGACGGCAAGGTCCGCAAGGGCGACGTGGTGGTTGTTCGCTATGAAGGCCCCAGGGGTGGACCGGGCATGCGCGAAATGCTGTCTCCCACCAGCGCCATCAATGGTCGCGGATTGTCCTCCGATGTGGCACTGATCACCGATGGCCGCTTCTCCGGCGGTTCCCACGGGTTCGTCATCGGGCACGTCACGCCAGAGGCTTTCGACGGTGGTCCCATCGCCCTGCTCGAAGATGGTGATTCGATCACTGTGGACGCGGAGACCTGCACCATCAGCGTGGCTGTGGACGACGCCGAACTCGAACGCCGCCGCGCCGCCTGGCAGCGGCCTGCGCCCTACGCGACGCGGGGCATCCTCGCCAAATACGCCAAACTCGTCAGCTCAGCTTCAAAAGGCGCGGTGACGGACCTCGAACTCTGACCAACAGCCTTGAGGCGAGCACTCAGCTCGCCAGCGGCATCTGATCGATGGTCGACTCCGCGCTTAGAGGAACGACCCGCGGGACCCTGAAGCCAAGGACTTCCAGATAGCGGTCGCGCAGCGAATCCGCGTGAGCCTGCAGGTGCTGTGCGTTCCAGGTCTGAGAATCGATGGGCGGCAGCACATCCACTTCGATGGTGGTGCCGGCACGCAGCATGACGCTGCCACGGGGCAGTGCATCCACCGCATTGTGAATCACCACGGGAATCAGCGGCACGCGGGCGCGAAGAGCGAGATAGAACGCACCACGCTTGAACGGCCCCGGCAGCGTCGCGCGGCTGCGCGTGCCTTCCGGTGCCACCGCCAGGCTCTGCCCGGCCCGCAGCGCTTCCAGCGCCGGCCGGAGTTGAGCCAGGCCGCCACCTTCACGGTCAACGAAGATCGCACCCGCCGCCCGGAATGCCGGTCCGAACAGCAGATCACGCTCCAGCTCCCGCTTGCACAGGCTCGTGAAGTCCCGCCGCAGCAGCCGCGCGATGATCAACGCGTCCAGCGCACTCTGGTGGTTGAACACCACCACCGCCGGGCGCGCAGCGCGCAGGTGTTGCTCGCCGGTGACCCGCACGCTGATGCCTGCCAGCGGCATGCCGATGCGACCCCAGGTCGCGACCGCATCGCCGAGCGCTTCGCGGACGCTACCCCCGCGCAGCAGGCGTCCAGCACCAGCCAGCGCCGAGCCATAGAAACCGGACAGGCTGAGGCCGGTTCGCAGCAGGGATTCGCCGTTTGCGCGCCGGCCACGGAAGCGCAGCACTGGCCAGCCTGCCTTTTCTGCCCCCGCCAGCAGGCGGGAATCCGGATCGACGACCCGTGGCCGACCCACGCGCTCCAGCAGCGGCAGATCCTCATGGCTGTCAGTGTAGAACGAGGCGTCCGCCAGGGTGCCACCGTGGCGTCGCAGCCAGGCTCGCGCAAGAATGCGCTTGCCCTCGTTCCAGCAGCCGGGCAGGTACCAGCGGCCGGTGAAACGACCCTGGCCATTCACGACCAGGCGCGTGCAGAGCACATCATCGGGATCGATACCCAACGCTCGGGCCACCGGTTCGGCCTGATAACGGATGGCCGACGTCACGATGACCACCCGATGGCCACGCAGGCGATGCGCGCGTACCAGGGCCCGCGCCTCCGGGTGGATACGCGCCGAGATGTGGCGATCGAACACCCGCTCCCCGAGTGCGACGAGATCCGCTTCGCGCTCACCGCGCAAGCCTGCGATGAGCTGTTCCAGCAGCGGACCGAGACCGCCGCGGCCGGACTCGAGCACAACCCGCAGCTGCGCGAGCAGCCGGCCGGGACGAAGCAGGCCCGTGGCCACCGCCTCCGCCAGGAATGGCAGTACCGAGTAACCATCGACTAGCGTCCGGTCGAGATCGAAGAACGCCACCTGCGCGGGCCCTTCGGGTCCGAAGTCGATGTCTCGGGTCAGCGCTGGAAAGAGTGCCATGGTGAGGGACCTGTTGAGGCAGTGTTCGCTCCCGCCCAGGCTAGCAAGAAGCGATCCAGCATTGGAGGGCGGTTCCGGGGCGGTTGGCCGCACCGTGGCGGCACAGTGCAGTGGCCAAGCCTTCGCTTCGCGCCCCGGAATGATGCGCGCCGCGCGATCAGTTCAACAGTCCGCGGATTCGACGCGCGAGATCCGCGCGGGAGTAGGGTTTCTGCAGAATCTTGGCGACGCCGGCTGCTCGTCCGTTGGCCGTCAGGGCCGTATCCGCATATCCGGACGTCAGCAGCACCGGGAGCTCCGGATGCGTTGCACGTGCCCGGGCGGCGAGATCGAAACCACTCATGCCCCCTGGCATGACCACGTCGCTGAAGACCAGATCGAAGCTGCCCGGGGCGTCCAGTTTCGCCAGCGCCTCCACCCCGTCAGCAGCGGATTCGGTTTGATAGCCGAGCTCCACCAGCAGACGCGTCACATGTTCGCGCACCAGGGGATCGTCCTCGACGATCAGAATCCGTTCGGCACCGCCAGTGGCCTTCGCTCGGGGAGTCGCAGCCGCCTTCGGAACGGGACGCTGTGCGCGCGGCAGATAGAGTTTGAATGCCGTCCCCCGGCCGAGCTCCGTATCGACGGTGATGTGGCCGCTGGACTGCTTGATGAAGCCGTACACCATGGCCAGCCCCAGGCCGGTACCCTTGCCCTGTTTCTTGGTCGTAAAGAACGGGGCGAACAGCCGGTCGCGGTGCTCGGGAGCAATGCCGGTGCCGGAGTCGGCCACCTTCACCACCACATAGTCTCCGGGCGACAGTTCGAGTCGCGGTTCCCGAGCGCCTGCGGCGACGCGCTCGGTGCCCGTAGTGATGGTCAGTTCGCCGCCCTCGGGCATGGCATCACGTGCGTTCAATGCCAGGTTCAGCAGAGCCGATTCGAGCTGCGAAGGATCGATGTCCGCCGGCCATAGCACCTTGCCGTGGTGAATGCTCATCGCGATGGTCTCCGGCAACGACCGCCCCAGGAGACCTTGCATACCGGTGATCAGCTCGGTGACATCCGTGGGGCGCGGCTGCAGCGGCTGGCGACGGGCAAAGGCCAGCAGTCGATGGGTGAGTTCTGCGCCGCGGTGAGCCGCAGCCCCGATCATCTCGGCCAGGCGGCCCTGTTCCGGCGCACCCCGCAACTGATTCGTCAGCAGCTCCGCATTGCCGAGGATCACCGTGAGCAGGTTGTTGAAATCGTGGGCCACGCCGCCCGTGAGCTGCCCGATGGCCTCGAGGCGCTGGGATTGCCGCACCTGGTCCTCCGCAATCCTGCGGTCGTGAATGTCGATGGTGGACCCGAGCCGGCGCCAGGGCCGGTCGTTCGCATCCCGGATCAACTTGCTGTTGCTCTGGAACCAGCGGTACTCGCCGCTCGCCGTAAGCAGACGGAACTCGGCACTGGCACGGTCACCGGTGATACCCGAGACCAGCTCCTGGGCCCGGCGGCGGACGCGATTGCGATCGTCCGGATGCATCAGCTCCATGTAAGCCGTCATGGACTGCGGCATCTGTGCCACCTCGTCGTAGCCGAGCATGTCGCGGAACGCCTCGGAGAACGTCAGTTCGTCGCTGTCCATGTCATAGTCCCAGAGCGCGGCCTGGGAGGCTTCGGCGGCGTGCCGATAGCGCTCCTCGGACTGCCTCAGCTCCTCCTCGCTGGCCTTACGTCTCGAGATATCCTGGAACGCGCCCTGGATGGCCACGACCTGACCGCCGGCATCGCGTACCGGTTCGCCGATGGTGCGCACCCACACCCGCCGGCCGCGCGCGGTGATGATTTCCAGCTCTTCGTCATAGGGCTCGCCGTGTTCCACGCAGGCCGAGAACAGGGCCCGAATTCGATCCCGGTACTCCGGAGCGTAGTAGGCGATACCACCGTCAACGTCCGGAGTCGTGCCCGGAGGCTCGTCGTGAATGGCCGCGACCTCGTCTGACCACTTGATGCGTCCCGTCTCCAGATCCACTCGCCAGCCCCCGAGCTGCGCGGTCCGGCCCGCGATCTCCAGCAGCTGCCGATTCTCGATGAGCTGGGCTTCCGCCCTCACCCGCGCGGTGATGTCGCTGGCGAAGGATTGCAGTGATATCAGTTGGCCCCGCTCGTCGCGTCGACCCGAGTTGTACCACTGGCAGACCAGAACCTCGCCTGAGCGGCTGATGTTGCGATTCGTGATCGTGTTGCGAATGTCCGCACCGGAGACCAATTTCTCAACCATCAATGCCACCGAGGGCATGTCCTCCGGATGCACCAGTCCGACTTCGTCCAGGCGACGGCCCATGACCTCATCCGGGAAGTAGCCGAACAGCTCCTGTGCCTGTCGGGACCAGCGACGGATGCGGGTGTGCTGATCCAGCTCGACCATCGCCAGCGGCGTGTTTTCGAGATGGAAATTGAGCTCGGCATGGGCCGCCTTGAGCGCCCGTTCCTGAGACTCGATCAGCGCCCCCCGGCGCTGCTCCCGATCGATCCGGTCCTCTGCGCGCAGCCATTCGAGACGGGCATCGAGCAAATCCACGGCGAGTCGGGCGAGCCCTTCGAGGGATGTCATGAGCGCCGCATGCGCCTGCCGCGGGACCACGTCCATGACCGCCAGGGTCCCCACGAGGACATCACCGTCCACCGCCAGCGGCACGCCGGCGTAAAAGCGCAGTCGAGGCTCACCTCGGACCAGTGGATTCTCCGCGAAACGCACGTCCATTTGCGCGTCCGCGATGACGGTGGCGCCCACCTGGCGGATCGTATGGGCACAGAAGGCGATGTCGCGCGGTGTCTCGGAGATGGACAGTCCGTGAGCCGCCTTGAACCACTGCCTGCGCTCGTCGATAAAGCTCAGGACGGCCATGGGCGCGTCGGCGAGCGAGGCGGCAAGCCCGACGAGATCGTCGAACACGGGCTCAGGCTCGGTGTCGAGCACCCTGTAGGCGTCCAGCGCGTCAAGTCTTCGTGCTTCTTTCGCAGCATCCGGATCGCTGCTCATGAAGGTCTCCGCTAATCGCCTCCAGGCGCGCGTGCCATCCGGATATTATAGGCGCTTAGCGCCGGGTAGCCTCGTGCACCAAGTTCACCAGCCGCTTGACGTTGTCGACGGGGGTTTCGGGAACGATGCCGTGTCCGAGGTTGAAGATGTGTCCGGGACGTCCGTCCACTTCGTCGAGCAGCGCCCGAGCCTGGGTCTCGACCGCTGCCCAGTCGGCGCAGAGGATGATCGGATCCATGTTGCCCTGCACCGCTTTGGCGCCCACCGCATCCCAAGTCGCCACCAGCGGGCTGCGCCAGTCCAGCGCCAGCACGTCGCCGCCGGCGGCGTGCATCAGGCCATTGAGGGCCGGATTGCCAGTACCGAAATGAATCACCGGCACAGCGCCTCCGCCGTGTTCGTGCAGGCGCGTGATCAGGTTACGGGTGTAGGGTTGCGCGTAACGGACGTAGTCCGCCGGAGACAGACAGCCGACCCAGGAATCAAACAGCTGCACGGCCTGCACCCCGGCCCGAATCTGCAGGCCCAGATAGTCCGCCACAGCATCCACGAGCTTGTTCATCAGCCGATCCCAGCTCGCCGGATCGCTGTACATCAGCTTCTTCACTTCGATGTAGTTGCGTGAGCCGCGCCCCTCCACCGCATAGGATGCGAGCGTGAACGGCGCGCCGGCAAAGCCGATCAGCGGGATGTCCGCGGGCAGGCCCGCGCGACAGTTGCGCACCGTATCCGCGATGTAGCCGGTGCCTTCCTCTGCCACCAGCGGTCGCAGCGCGTCGATGGCAGCCGGCGAGCGCAGCGGGTTCGCGAACACCGGGCCGACCCCTTCCACGTAATCCAGATCGAGCCCCATGGGTTCGAGGATCGGCAGCAGGTCGGCAAACAGGATCGCGGCATCCACCCCCAGGATGCGCTGGGCATCCAGGGTGGCCTGGGCGGCCAGGTCGGGATTCTTGAAGAACGCCAGGCTCGGCGTCTTGCCCTTCACCTGGTGGTACTCAGGCATGTACCGCCCCGCCTGGCGGTTCAGCCAGATCGGCGTGTGGGGCGTGGGCTCTCCACGGCAGGCGCGAAGAAAGGCTGAGTCGTGCAGACGCTGGTCCATGCAGGCATTCCAGAGGCTGGGTGAGAAAACAGCGATGACCGAGCCAGCGCCGGCGGGCACATTAGCCGCGGCCACTGTGGACGGTCAACTCAGCGCGAGCCGCAGATCGGGACCGCTCCAGATCCACTTCTCCGTCCGCGCCAAGGACCGCGATGGCCTCTGTCAGTATCCGCTGGACCTGCGCCGGATCTGCCGCACCCGGCTCCACCTGCAGCGTGAAACCATCCCCCTGCCAGCGCAGCGGCGATCGCATCGAGCCGGCCGGCCGATACTCGAACACCTCGATGGGCTGTGCGAAGCCCTTCGCCGCAATGGGATCCAGACGCCGACACTGATGGGCCTCGCGCCCGAGCAGCAGCCAGGTGGTTCGCGACAGCAGAATCTGCCCCGGCGTTGCCGCGCTCTCGAGCCGACTGGCCGCATTGACGGTGGCGCCGATCACCGTGTACTCCATACGCGCACCCTTGCCGAAACTGCCCAGCGTGCACCAGCCCGAGTGCACCCCGATGCGCAATCCGAGGTCGCAGCTGAAGCCCCCATCGCGCCAGCGCTGCCGCAGCCTGACGAAGCGCTGCTGCATCTCGGCCGCCATGGCGATGCAGTCCCGGGCATCCTGATCACGTCCCTGATTGCCCGGCTCACCGAAGAACACCATGACCGCATCGCCGATGAACTTGTCCAGCGTGCCACCCCGGGTCAGTGCAGCCTCGGCCATGGCCGTATAGAAATCGTCCAGCATCGCCACGACTTCCTCGCTCTCCGCCGCGTCCGTGAGCGCCGTGAACCCGGCGAGATCCGCAAAACAGACGGTCAGCCAGCATCGATGCGAAGCCTTGACCGTGCCGCCTTCCTGCTCGAAGGCCACCCGATGCACCGCCGGGGGCAGGTAGCGTGCCAGCCGGTCCGCGAGGGCCGCATGCTGATCCGCGCGGCGGGCGAGCTCGGTCTGCGCGGCCTCAAGTTGCGACTTCTGGCGCTGGGTCAGCAATGCGGCAGCAAGAGCGAACGCCGCTACCAGCGCCAGGGCGCCGATTTCACCAGCGGCGGAGCCGCGCCAGGGCGGCATGGGCAGCAACAGCGCGGCCAGGCAAAGCACGGCACCCAGGGTGGCAAACGCGATGCCGGCCCGGCGCGCACCACTGACACTGCAGTGGCCCAGCAGCAGCACGAAGCAGAGCGCAGCGATCACGATGCCGGGCATTCCCAGCGCCAGCGCACCCAGCGGTACCAGCACATTCTCCGCGACCGCCAGCATCCGGCAGCCCTGCGGCGACAGCTCCAGCCACGTCAGGCCAGGCAGGGCCAGCAACCACACCAGGTAGAGCCACACTTCCCGTCCTGCTGCATCGGCCTCCAGCAGCACCAGCACGCAGCATCCGAGGTAGGCCGCGACGCGGGGCAGCAGGACCGTGATGCGACGGGGATGGGTGGACATCGAGCGGCTCCAAGGTGGAGCTTCAGCATCCCGCGGCTCGCGCTTCCCCGCTGCCCGTCGTCGCCATCTCAGGCCGTGGGTGTTTGCCGCTATGTCCTGCGGGCCAGCGCTGACATCCTGGCCCCGATCCCGGATCGAGGTGACGCGGCAACCCGGTTTCGGTAACGATGGTGCAGACAGCCACCGCATGAGGAGCAGGCACGCTCATGATTCGCGCAGCCCCGATCAAACTGGCATTGCTGCTTACGGCGCTTACGGCGGCCTCCTTCACCGCAGCTCATGAGTCCGAGCTGCGGGCGATCCCGGCAACGGAGGCTGCGCGGACCCTGACCATCGACGCCGAGCTGCTCGCAGAGCATCCTGCCTTGCTGCGGGCCCGCGAACGTCAGGTGCGCCTGCTGCGCAGCATTCCCGATGCCCGCATCCGTTTCGAAGACACCGCCACCGCCTCGCGTACCTACGTCGACGGACTGCCACCCGGCACCGATCAGCTGCAGATCGAGTCCGCGGAGGATGTGCAGGCCGTGCTCGCCGCCCTCGCCCCCTACCTCGGGCTCACGGAGCATGACCGCTACGACCACATCGTCGAGCACGGGATGCTGCCAGCTGCTGCCACCTGGCTCGCCATTCCCACACCCAACGGCCACATGGTCCTGAATCGGGCACTGATCCTGATGGTGGATCCGGATGACGGTACCCTCCTCGGCATCAACGGCATCATCGAGCACGGCGCACGCCTGCCCACCGAACCCGTCCTCGCGGAGTCCGAGGCCATCGAGCACGCGCTGGCCACGGTCGACGACCCATCGGCATGGGCAGCGGAAGGGCACGGCGGCTATCCGGTCTATGTCGTCGGCGAACCGACCTGCCTGTTGTGGCAGGTGCTGCTGGAGCCCGCTGCAGCAGACGGCGACGAGGAAGCGGCCATGGTCTACGTGTTCGCCGATGGCAGCACCACCCGTGATCGTGGCCGGTTGCGCTGCCCGGACACCGCGGACTGACGTTGACGGTGCGCTGGAGCGGCTCGGCTATCGGGAGTAGGGGGCCTCCTTTTGCCTAACCCTACCGCGCTTCGTGCGATTGCCGCTCGGCTGTCACATGAGAGATGTGTCTGGTATTCTTTCCTATGAAAGGAGAGGGTCATGACGCAGCCTCACGCAAGCGCACC
Source organism: Gammaproteobacteria bacterium (assembly GCA_007694905.1). GTDB lineage: Bacteria > Pseudomonadota > Gammaproteobacteria > Pseudomonadales > Azotimanducaceae > SLTB01. Next base: position 14,264 of record REEU01000185.1, read on the forward strand.
CAACCCCGATGCGGGATCCGTACTGACCAAAGCCGTCTTGCGCGCTGCAGACAGGCTCGGTCTCTCTGGCCGTCAGCTCGCCGGCATCGTCGGTGTATCTGAGGCCACGATCTCGCGTTGGCGGCGGGGCGAGAGCCAGCTCGAATCAGGGTCGAAGCCCTTTGAGCTTGCCGCGCTCTTGGTCCGGTGCTTCCGCTCGCTTGATGCCATCACCGGTGGCGATGAGGCCGTGGCCCGCCGGTGGCTTGTCTCACCGAACACGGCGCTTGCTGATCTGCCAATCGAGCGGATGATGCATGTGCAGGGGCTTGTCGATGTCTCCACCTATCTGGACGCCAGACGCGCTCCGCTCTGAAGTACGCCCCTTTGCCGGTTCCGCCTGGCGTTTCGTTGAGGCCCAGCACAGGGTCTCCACGCTGAAACTGGTCGACAGCCTGGCCGAGCAGGTAGCGCTCGAGGAACTCCTCGAGGCGACGAAGCCTGCGGTCCCCGAAGATTGCCTACACCTCGACTACCTGCTGTCGACGCCGTTCCGCTACCGCCCCTATCCGAGCGGCTCCCGGTTCCGACGCGCGGGACTCACCGCCGGTGTCTGGTACGGGTCCGAGCGTCCAGAGACCGCGGCAGCGGAGGTCGTCTTCTATCGCATTCTGTTCTATGCGGAGAGCCCGGATACGCCCTTTCCCGACGATGCGACCGACTACACCGCCTTTTCGGCCGAGCTGGCCACGCCCATGTCCTTCGACCTGACGGCCGGCGCTCTGGGGACTGAGCGCGCGCTCTGGACCCATCCGAGCTACTACGCGCACTGCCAGGATGTTGCCGATGCGGCTCGCGCGATTGGCGGGGAGATCATCCGCTACCTTTCCGTACGGGACCCGGCTGGGGGCGCGAATCTGGCGGTCCTGGCCTGCAGCGCATTCTCTGCAGCACAGCCGCTCGAGCGTCAGACCTGGCGGGTCCGGATAGGCCCGACCGGCGCGCAGGCTCTGCGAGATCATCCGGGGCTGGGGTTGGAGTTCCCGCCCGATGCCTTCTCTCAGGATGCCCGCCTCGCTGGCATGGTCTGGGACCGCCCCCGCGCCCGTTGAGCCACGGCACTCGCCGCCGCCCCGCACATGGCGGGATCCTCGCGTCCCAGGCCACTTAAGGAAGTGCTGATTAATTCCTCCGCGACTCTGGCCCTCAGGGCGCGTTCGCATCAAGGCGCGCTTGTGCAGGCATAGTGGTGCTACGTCAAGCAAGCGCAACGCGGAGGCGGGCGCACCCTG
>REEU01000118.1 GCA_007694905.1 Gammaproteobacteria bacterium
ATGACGCTTGTCCCTCCAATTGAGGCGACTCCATGGCTACAAATTATGCAACGAATTAATGTTAAATGACATTAGGGAAGTGCTGATCCCGCAGACGTGAGCGGGATCAGGCTGCTGGTCTCGATTGGAACGCGCGCCCGCGCGATCGGTTGACACAAACAGGATCAAATCACGGCTTCGATCAGGCGAGGGCCGCGATGCCGCAGCGCGCTTTCGATCTGAGTGTTGAACTCGGCAACCGTGCTGGCGCGGGAGGCCTCTATGCCCATGCCCTGAGCGATCTGGACCCAGTTCAGCTCAGGGTTGGACAGGTCGAGCATGCTCATGGCCTTGGGCCCGGGGTTGTGGGCGCCAACGCGCATGAACTCCACCTGCAGGATGGCGTACTTACGATTGGAGAAGATCACCACGGTGACGTCCAGCTGCTCCCGCGCCATGGTCCACAGCGCCTGAACCGTATACATCCCCGACCCGTCCGCCTCCAAGCTCAGCACCTTGCGATCGGGGCAGGCCACGGCGGCGCCCACCGCTGCGGGCAGCCCCTGACCGATGGAGCCCCCGGTGAGACCAAGCCAGTCATGGGGCGGGCAGCCGGCCGTGGCCACCGGCAGACCGAAACCACTGGTGGCGGCTTCATCGACGACGATGGCACCTTCAGGCATCCAGGCGCCGATGGCCTGGGCGATGGACTGCGGGTCGAGCGCACCGTCCCGGGCCGGTTGCGGGCGCTGGCTCGCAGCCGTTTCACCGTCTGCGCGAGCACCGACTGCCTCCGCAAGGGCATCGAGTGCGCCGACGAAATCCCCTTCTGCGCTCAACAGTGAGTGCACTTCGCAGCCTGGTGGGACGAGATCGCTGGGCTTGCCCGGATAGGCGAAGAACGACACCGGCGGGCGCGTGCCGACGAGAATCATGTGGCGCACGCCTGCCAGAGTCTCCTCCACCTGTTCGGCGAAATAGGGCAGGCGGGCGACCGGCACGATGCCGGCGCCACGTTCGATTCGGGCGACAAAGGTATCGGAGTACAGTCGGGCTCCGGTGGCCGCGGCGATGCGCCCGGCGCGTGCGAGGTTGTCTTTTCGCAAGGCGGCTCCGTTCATGAGCAGCATGGCTGGCTCCCCGGAGCGCAGCGCGGCTGCGGCTGCAGCAACGGCGTCCGCCTGCACCGGAGCCGGGGCCGGAATGGGCAAAGGTGCGGCCGCGCCTTCCGGAGCGGGATTCCAGGCGGTATCCGCCGGCAGGATCAAAGTCGCGATCTGCCCTGGAGGCACCATGGCGGCACGCACCGCCTCGGCGCCATCACGGGCCACTTCGGCTGCGAAACGGCACGTCCGGACCCAGTGCGACATGGGGCGTGCCACACCTTCGACGTCGGCGGTGAGCGGCGCGTCGTACTGACGATGATAGGTGGCGTGTTCACCCACGACGTTGACCATGGGGCTGCGCGCCCGCCGGGCGTTATGCAGGTTTGCCAGACCGTTACCGAGACCCGGGCCGAGATGCAGCAGCGTCGCGGCGGGACGTTCCGCCATCCGCGCGTAACCATCTGCCGCACCCGTGACGACGCCTTCGAACAGGCCGAGCACGCAGCGCATGTCAGGATTGTCATCGAGGGCCGCGACGAAATGCATTTCCGAGGTTCCCGGATTCGCAAAGCACACATCGACGCCCGCAGCCACCAGCGTCCGCACCAAACTCTCTGCACCATTCATCGTTCGTTGCCCCTCAGTCGATGTGTCATTGACGTGCAGTGTCCCTCAACGGAACTGCGCGCGCACCTGCAGGGATGTCCAGGCGACCCGGCGGCGGGCCGCTCTATCCAACGCGGGCATCTTGCAAAGAACGGGGAAGGCTATAGCCTGCAGCGGTCAGCCACCATCGCGGAGTCATCCATGAAGCAATACCAGACCACAGGGGCAGGTGCCCCGCTCGAACTCGTCGAGAGCAGCACGCCGGAACCCGTGGGCAGCGAGGTCCTGCTAAGGACCCGGGCCTGCGGCGTATGTCACTCGGACGTGCATCTGCACGACGGCGAGTTCGACCTCGGCAGCGGCCGCAAGCTGCCCGTGGGCCAGCCCGGCATGACGCTCGGCCACGAGATCATGGGCGAAGTGATCGCTTTCGGTCCGGACGCGGTAGGCGTAGAGGTGGGTGATCTGCGCGTGGTCTACCCCTGGATCGGCTGCGGTCAGTGCAACACCTGCCGTCGCGGCGACGAGCATCTGTGTCTGGCGCCGAAGGTGCTCGGGATTCACCAGGGAGGTGGATTCGGCGACCACGTCGTCGTACCCCACAGCCGTTACCTGTTCGACTTCGGTGGGGCGGATCCAGCCCTCGCTGCAACCTACGCCTGCTCGGGCCTGACCGCCTACAGCGCCTTGCAGCGCATCGGCACTCTGGCCACCGGCGATGCGGTGGTGATCATCGGCGCCGGAGGCCTCGGCCAGATGGCGCAACAGATCGGCCATGCGGCCTTTGATCTCGCACCCATCGTGGTGGACATCGACCCGGACAAACTCGAGGCGGCGAAGGCCCAGGGTGCTGCCGCCGTGGTCAACTCGAAGGATGCCGATGCTGCGGAGCAGATCAAGACGCTCACCGACGGGGGTGCCGTGGCCGCCCTCGATTTCGTAGGTTCCGAGTTGTCCGCAAATTTCGGCCTGTCGGTGCTGCGCAAGGGCGGCAAGCTGATCGTGGTCGGGCTCTACGGCGGCCAGCTTTCCTTCCCGTTGCCGTTCTTCCCGATGATGGCGCGGGTGATCGAAGGCAACTACGTGGGCAGCCTGAGTGATATGGACGCGCTCATGAAACTGGTGCGGGAGGGCGCGGTGAAACCGATCCGCATCGACCGGCGTCCCGCGGCGGACGCCGAGAACATCCTCGCCGAACTGAAGGCCGGCCGCGTTCAGGGACGCGCCGTGCTCGTCTACGACTGAGGAGTCCTGCTTTGGCTGATTTCGACTATGACCTGTTCGTGATCGGCGCCGGTTCCGGTGGCGTTCGTGCCAGCCGCATGGCCGCGAGCTATGGCGCGAGGGTGGGCATCGCGGAAGAGCGCTACCTCGGCGGAACCTGCGTCAACGTCGGCTGTGTACCGAAGAAGCTGTTCGTCTATGCGGCCCACTACCAGGAAGACTTTCACGACGCAGAGGCCTACGGCTGGGATGCCGTTACGCCAGGATTCACCTGGCAGCGCCTGCGGGACAACAAGGATGCCGAAATCCAGCGGCTGAACGGTGTCTACGGGCGGCTGCTCAGCGATGCTGGCGTCAGCCTGTACGAGGGCAGGGCGCGATTAATCGACTCGCACACCATCGCCATCGGCAACGCCGAGGTGCGTGCCCGTCACATCCTGATCGCCACCGGCAGTTGGCCGTTCGTACCCGACATTCCCGGCTCTGAATTCGCCGTCACATCCAACGAGATGTTCCACCTCGACGCGTTGCCGGACCGGGCTGCGGTCGTGGGCGGCGGCTACATTGCCGTGGAGTTCGCAGGCATTCTCGCCGGCCTCGGCGTCGAAACCAGCCTGATCTATCGCGGTCCGCTGTTCCTGCGAGGCTTTGATGACGGCATTCGCGCCTTCGTCGCGGAACAGATCAGCAAGAAGGGCGTCAAGCTGCTGTTCGAAACAGACGTGAAACGCATCGAACAGCGTGCTCTCGGCGACCTCCGACTGCATCTGGACGGCGCGGAGCCGCCGACCCTGGACGCCGGTCTGGTATTGTACGCAACAGGACGCCGCCCCCTGGTCGAGGGCCTGGGCCTGGAGGCTGCGGGGGTCGAACTCGATGAGCGCGGAGCCATCAGCGTAGACGGGGCCTTCCGGACCTCCGTGCCTCACATTCTCGCCCTCGGCGATGTGATCGACCGCTATCAGCTCACACCAGTCGCACTGGCCGAGGGCATGGCGGTGGCAAGGGATCTGTTCAAAAACGAGCCCGCGAAGGTTGACTACGACGCGATTCCGACCGCGGTATTCTGCCAGCCCAACATCGGCACCGTCGGCCCGACCGAGGTGCAGGCCCGGGAACGATTCGGTGACATCAGTGTGTTCGAATCAGTCTTCAGGCCAATGAAGCACACGATGACCGGCAGCGAGGAACGCACGCTGATGAAGCTCATCGTCCGCAGCAGCGACGATCGCGTCGTGGCGGCACATATGGTCGGCCCTGATGCAGGCGAGATCATTCAGGGGCTCGGCGTGGCCATCAAGGCGGGTGCCACCAAGGCCCACTTCGACGCCACGGTCGGGATTCATCCGACCGCAGCGGAGGAATTCGTCACCATGCGTGAGCCTGTCCGCACCTGACGCTGGGCAGGCCCGCGTACCCATATCAAGCGATCAAGCGTTAGCAGGAAGGCAGAGACATGAGTGATTCCCCCAAAATCCCCACCTGGGTGCAAGTTCTGACCGCGATGTTCGTGGCACTCGCGCTGTTTGCGTTCGCGATGCAGATCTTTCCACCGCCACGCGAAGAACCTGTGGTCGATCCACCGAATGAGGCCTCCGCCGAGTACTGGTGGCAACAGGGACGGGAGACGGTGCAGCGGGCCGCCGCACGGACACCGACCAAGCAGGCCCGCAATGTGATTCTATTTCTCGGCGACGGTATGGGTGTGAGCACCGTCTCCGCCGCGCGCATCCTGGCCGGGCAGATCGAGGGTCGCAGCGGCGAGGAGCACGTACTGCATTTCGAGACATTCCCGGTGACGGGACTGAGCAAGGTCTACAACACGAATCAGCAGGTGCCGGATTCCGCGGGTACCATGAGTGCAATCATGACCGGCGCGAAAACCCGCGCGGGCGTGCTGGCGATTGAAGGCACAGTCCGGCGCGGCGACTGCGAGGGCGCGCTGGCGGCAGAGGTGCCGACGCTGCTGCAGCAGGCGGCCGCTGCGGGCCTCGCCACCGGTATCGTCACCACCACCACCATCACCCACGCAACCCCTGCTGCGACCTACGCGCACGCGCCCGAGCGCAACTGGGAGGTGGACTCGGCCATGCCGGCGGCCGCTATCGAGGCGGGTTGTCGGGACATTGCACTGCAGCTGCTGGAATTCGACCATGGGCCCTTCATCGACGTCGTGCTCGGCGGAGGCCGCTCGATGTTCCTGCCCAGCGGAACGCCGGACCCTGAGTACGACTTTCTCGACGGCCGGCGCGCGGATGGACGCAATCTGGTCAAGGAATGGTTGGCCATGCACGAGGGCGGAGCCTATGTATGGAATCAGTCCCAGTTCGATGCCATTGGCGAAGATGCCCACCCCATCCTCGGTCTGTTCGAGCCTTCCCACATGCAGTTCGAGGTGGACCGCGCCGACGACGCCGCAGGTGAACCCTCGCTGGCGCAGATGACAGGGTTCGCCATCGAACGGCTGCAGCGGAACCCGAATGGCTACTTCCTGATGGTGGAAGGCGGGCGTATCGATCACGCCCACCACGTCAACAACGCCTGGCGCGCGCTCACGGAAACCATCGCCATGGACGATGCGGTGCGGGTGGCGTCGGAGATGACCTCCGCCGAGGACACGTTGATTCTGGTGACGGCGGACCACAGTCACCCACTGACCTTCGCCGGCTATGCCACCCGAGGCAACCCGATCATGGGGTTGGTCCGGGGCAATGATCCCGCTGGAGAAGCGCTCGAGACCCCATCGCTGGACGCGCTCGGTCTGCCTTATCAGGTGCTTGGCTACGCCATCGGCCCCGGACACCATGGTCTGACGAATACCCAGGAAGGCGGCGCCAAGCGCCTGCTGCATCGCTTCGAGAGCATCTCGCCGCACCCGGACGGCCGCGGCGACCTCGGCAACTTGGACTTCACTGATCCCAATCTATTGCAGGAGGCGAGCATTCCGACTTCCTTTGGCACCCACTCTGGCGAGGACGTAGCCGTCTACGCCAAAGGGCCGGGAGCCGAACTGGCCAGCGGAGTGATCGAGCAGAACGTGCTGTATTTCATCATGCGCAAGGCACTGTCCGACCGTCTCGGTTTCGATGGCTGACGCAGAGATCGTTTTTCATATGGCGCTGATCAGGGAAGCTTGGTAGCGTCTGCGCTGCTTGGGTTAGGGATGAAGGGGCCGCTCGATGACGCTTAGAATCACGTTTGACCTGGAAGAACAGGATCTCAAATACTTCCGCAATCAGATGGTTCGTGCCCGCAAGATGGCCAAGGAAGCCGCGGAAGAAGAGGTGGTCGCAAAGACGAAGGATGCGCTCAAAAGCGTTCGCAGCACCAAGAAAGTGCCCAGTTTCGTAGCCGAACGCCTCGACAAGGTCGATCGACTGATCAAGATGCTCGAGGACAGCGAGTGGGCGCTCGAGGCTCAGGAGCGCAAGAATGTCGTCACCGCGCTGTCCTACTTCAATGATCCCGAGGACATCATTCCCGACAATATCCCCGTGATCGGTCTCATCGATGACGCGATCATGATCGAACTGGTGGTGCGGGAACTGAAGCCGGAGATCGACGCCTACGGCGATTTCTGCGAATACCGCAAGGCTGCCCCGAAGGCATCCCATGACGAGTGGCTGGAGTCCAAGCGTCGTGCACTCTTCGCCCGCATGCGGCGGCGCCGGCGGTCGGTGAGCGGCGGTCGCAGTGGGCCGCGCTTCCGCCTCTTCTGAACTGACTGTAGCGAATCCGAAGCTCGCAGCGCAGCGAGTTTCAGGTCAGGACCAACTGGCACTCAGCGTGTGCTGACGCTGCAGTGCGTGCACACCGCCTGCAGGCCGTTGCCCTCAAGCAGACGCTCGACCGCCAGCAGCTGTTCATCTGCCAGACGCCCGAAGCGCAGCAGACGCTCGGCGTGGCTGCTGGCCAGGGTCTGGCCCATCATGCGACCGACGACGCTTCCCAGCATGCGTTCCAGAATCAGATCTCTGGATGAAGGAGGCTCTTCGAGGTAGTCCATGCGCCAGCGCTCGACGCCTGCGAGGCTTGCTGCAGCGGCCACGGCTGCGTCGAGACCGCCGAGTTCGTCCACCAGTCCGAGCTCACTGGCCGCCTGACCGCTCCACATCCGCCCTGCGGCGATAGCCTCGACGCTGTCCAGCGGCAGGTCCCGGCCGCGGGCGACGAGCTCGACGAACTGTCGGTTCACGTCTACGACCCGCTGTTCGAGAATGTCGCGCAAGGCAGGGTTGAGGGGCTGCATGGGATTGCCGGCTCCGGACAGGGCGTGGGTGCCGACGCCGTCACTGAAGACCCCGACTGCGCCTAAGGTCTCCTCGAACGTGGGGAGCACGGCGAAGACGCCGATGGAGCCGGTGATCGTGTCTGCGTCCGCATAGATCCTGTCTGCCGTGGCGCTGACCCAATAGCCGCCGGAGGCTGCAAGCGCCCCCATGGAGACCACGACGGGTTTTCCGGACACCTGCGCCAGCTCCAGCTCACGTCGAATCATCTCGGACGCGAACGGTGTGCCTCCCGGCGAGTTCACTCGCAGCACGATGGCACGAACGTTCGCGTCGTTACGGGCCTCCCTGATGAGACGCACGGTGGCTTCACCGACGCCCGTACCGCGCGCCTGTTCTCCGCCCATGATGGCGCCTTCCGCGACGATAACGGCAATCCGACCCCGCCCTGAATCGCGGGCATGCTGGGCGGGTCCGAGCGCACGGAGATAGTTCCGGTGACCGATCTGTCGAAATGTCTCGTTGTCGTCATCCCGGCCAACCATTTGCATCAGGCGATCCCGGCCCGCATCCCGGGACAGGAGTTCGTCGACCAGACCGGACTCCAAAGCCAGGCGGGCCAGATCTCCTCGCATCGCGCGCAGCCGTTCGGGCTGCGCCTCGATCAGGCCATCGAGGGTGTCCGGTGCCATGCTGCGATTGCTGGCCACCTGATCGCGCAGGTTGCCCCACAGGTCATCGACCAGGCGCTGGAGGTCTTCCCTGGCCTCAGCCGACATGTCGTCGCGGATGAATGGTTCTACGGCGGACTTGTATTCACCGGCACGGATCACATTGACGTTGACCTTGAGTTTGTCCAGGGCTGACGCGAAGAACGTGGGCTGCAGTGCCAACCCGGTGAGCAGAACCTGCCCCATGGGATTGAGGTAGAGCTGGTCCGCGAAGCTTGCCAGCACGTACTGCGACTGGCTGAGACCGTCAGCAACCACGACCACCGGCTTGCCGGAGGCCTTGAAGTCTTCGATGGCGTGCCCAAGGGTACGTAAGGTCGCGGGGGCGGCACCAGGGAAGCGATCGAGATCGAGCACCAGGGCGCCGACGCGATCATCGTTGCTAGCTGTCTCCAGGACCCGCAGCAGGTCCCGAAGCTCGATCGGACGCGTCGCCTCCCGCCCTCCGGCCAGCAGGATCTCCAGCGGATCCGGCCGCGGAACCTCTTCCATGATCGGCGCATCGAGGTGCAGCACCAAGGCGCCCCCATCAGGCACCTGGATACGTTCCTCACCGCTGAACAGCAGCATCAGGATCACCACGATGATCAGCACGAACAGCACGTTCGCGGTGACCGTCCGTGCTGCGCTCAGAAGTCGCCCGACACTACGGAAAAAGCCCGGATGAGTCTGATCCTGGGATGCCATGCATGACTCCACTCAACGCCCAGCGCATTCTAGCAGACCGAGGCAGGGCCGCCCTGCAGGAATTCGGTAGACAGAGATGATCCTGCGATCACCTGCATGTTGTTCCGCCGGAGGGCCTGTGATGAAGTTCCGGGCTCGCAGAGGAACGGGAGTGAGAGCATGCCGAACACGATCTATGACCAGGACCTGGATCGCAATGATGCCAACCACGTGCCACTGTCCCCGCTGTCCTTTCTGGCCCGTACGGCAGCGGTCTATCCGGACCAGGTGGCGCTGATCCATGGCAAGCGACGCCTGTCCTGGGGCGAAGTCGAGCGCCGCTGTCGGCGGCTGGCCTCGGCGTTGACCGCTCGGGGCATCGGTCGTGGCGACACGGTGGCGGTGCTTGCGCCCAATGTGCCGGCCATGTTCGAAGCTCACTTCGGTGTGCCCATCACCGGTGCAGTGCTCAATGCCATCAACACCCGGCTCGATGCAGCCGCCATCGGTTTCATCCTGGACCACGGCGAGGCCCGTATGCTGATGGTGGATCCGGAGCTGGCGGACGTGGCCAGGGATGCGGTTGCGCGCTGCGAGCGGAGCGCAGAGATCGTCGTGGTGGATATCGCCGATCCGACGCTTCCGGATGCTACCGCCATCGGCAGCATCGAGTACGAAGCCCTGCTCGAAGAAGGCGATGCGGGTTATGCCTGGGCCCTGCCGGCAGACGAGTGGGATGCCATCTCACTCAATTACACGTCGGGCACCACCGGCGACCCGAAAGGTGTCGTCTATCACCATCGCGGGGCGTACCTGAATGCCGTCGCCAACGCGATGGCCTGGGAGATGGGTCAGCACCCGATCTATCTGTGGACGTTGCCCCTGTTCCACTGCAATGGCTGGTGCTTCCCATGGACCCTGGCCGCCGTTGCGGGAACCTCCGTATGCCTGCGCGCCGTGCGCGAGGAACCCATCTTCGAAGCGCTGGCGAAGGAGGGCGTGACCCATTTCTGCGGTGCCCCCATCGTGCTGAACACGCTGGCGAATGCGCCGGCATCAGCCCGTCGCCCGCTCGCTCACAACGTCAAGGTGATGACCGCCGGCGCAGCACCACCGGCCAGCGTGATCCAGAAGATGGAGGCCATGGGCTTCAGCGTGACGCACGTCTACGGCCTCACCGAAACCTACGGGCCCTGCACGCTCTGTGCGCCTCAGCCGGACTGGCAGGATCTCGATGCGGACGCGCTCGCCCGCATCAAGTCCCGGCAAGGCGTGCCTTACCACATGCTTGCCGGCCTGATGGTCGCCGATCCCGAAACGCTGGAGCCGGTCGCTCGGGACGGGGTCGCCATGGGCGAAGTCTTCATGCGCGGCAACAACGTCATGAAGGGTTACCTGAAGAATCCTGCCAGTACGGCGAAAGCCTTTGCCGGCGGCTGGTTCCACTCCGGCGACCTGGCGGTGTGGCACCCGGATGGCTACATCCAGATCCGGGACCGCTCCAAGGACATCATCATTTCCGGCGGCGAGAACATTTCGAGCATCGAAGTGGAGGATATTCTCTACCGGCATCCAGCGGTGCTCGAAGCTGCCGTGGTCGCAGTCAGCGATCCGAAGTGGGGCGAAACACCCTGCGCCGTGCTGACCCTGAGCGAAGGGGCCGAGGCCAGCGCCGAGGAGATCATCAATTGGTGCAAAGAGAACATGGCGCGCTTCAAGGTGCCGAGGCACGTGATCTTTGCGCCGCTACCGAAGACGTCCACCGGCAAGATCCAGAAATTCGTGCTGCGGCAGCAGGCCGAGGACAGCATCAACGGAGCCAGCAGCGGATGAAGCGGCCGTTATGGAGTCGGCAGGCCCTGACCGAGGCGTTGCAGCTTCGGGATCCGTCACCCGTGGACGTGGACGGCATCAGCATCGACTCGCGGACGCTGAAGCCAGGCGATCTGTTCATTGCCCTCAGCGGCAGGCCGGACGCGCGCTACCATGGCGCCGGCGGCAGCGGGCGGGATGGCCACGACTTCGTTGCCGCAGCTGCGCAGCGCGGTGCTGCGGCTGTGCTCGTGTCGCGCAGAACGGGGGCGGCAGTTCCCGAACTGCTTGTCGAGGACACCTTCGATGCCCTGTGGAAGCTCGCAAGAGCGGCGCGGGCACGATTCGTCGGGCCGGTGTTCGCGATCACGGGATCAAGTGGCAAGACCACGGCCAAGACCATGCTCGCCGCCACGTTGCCCGGGTGTCATGCCTCCGAAGGCAGCTTCAATAATCACATCGGGGTCCCTGTCTCCCTCGCGCGGTTGCACGAACACGCCGTCGCTGCGGTGTTCGAAGTCGGCATGAACTCGCCCGGGGAGATCGCGCCGCTGGCGCAGCTTATCCGGCCTGATGTGGCGCTGCTGCTCAACGTGCTCGGCGTTCACCTCGAGGGCCTTGGCAGCATCGAGGCCATCCGGCGGGAAAAGCTCTCCATCAGCTCAGGCTTGAGCGACGGCGGCGTGCTGGTTGCACCGGATGATCTGCTTCTCGATGGGATGAGCGGCGCTGCGAAAGTCATCTCATTCGGTCGTTCCCGAGAGGCAGACGTGCGGCTGGACGAGCAGGACCCGGACATCCGTGTGCGGCTGCCTGATGGCAGGGCCCTTGCACTGCAACTCGCTGCCGACGGCCCCCATCGCCGCATCACGGCCACCGCGATCATCGCGTGTCTCGTGGCCGCCGGTGTCGATCCCGAGGGCGCGGTCGAACCTTTGCGTGCGCTGCAGCCGCCCAAGGGGCGCGGCGGAGTGCTGGAGGTGTCCGGCGTGCGGATCGTCGACGACAGCTACAACGCCAATCCGGAGAGCATACGGCTGGCCATCGCCGGCCTGCTGGAACTCCCTGTACAACGGCGCTACGCGCTGCTCGGAGACATGCTGGAACTGGGCCCGGAGGAGCACGCGCTGCATGCCGGTCTCGCAGCCGCATGCGCGGGTCTCGACGGCGTGTTCTGCGTGGGCGAGCGCATGGCAGCCCTGCATGCCGCCCTTCCGCAGCAGCTGCGAGCCGGATGGTGGCCCGATTGTGAGCACCTGGAGTTGGACCGGGTCATCGCCACGCTGCAGCCTGGCGATGCCCTGCTCGTGAAAGCCTCCAATCGCCTGTTCTGGAAGGCCGGCACCGTCGATCGGCTGGCCACCGCGCTGGGCGAGCGCTGACTCGGACCGGTGCCCGGATGGATTCATGTAAGGTCGATGGCTGCGTGGCATAATCAACCCATGAACAGGATGGCTTCAGCATGATCGTCGATCACACCGGCCGCCGCTTCCGCAACCTCCGCGTCAGCCTGACCGCTGCGTGCAATTACGCCTGCACGTACTGCGTACCCGACGGCCAGCGCCTGCTGCGCGCCCGCGACGAACTGAGCGCCGACGAGCTGCTGCGGGGGGTGGAGCTGCTGATCGAAGTCGCCGGCATCGAGAAGCTGCGCATCACCGGTGGTGAGCCTCTCGTGACGCCGAAGTTCGATCCTTTCCTCGAAGGCGTCATGGCCATGGGGCTCGATGACGTCAGCTTCACCACCAACGGACAGCTGCTCGAGAACAAGGTGCCACTTTTGGCCGCGTGTGGCGTCAAGCGGGTCAATGTGTCGCTCGACACGCTCCATCCTGAGCGCTTCCGGCAGATCGCCCGCGGCGGTGATCTCGATACGGTGCTGCGCAGCATCGAGCGCTGCGTCGATGCCGGCATCCACGTCAAGCTCAACATGGTGCCGCTGAAGACCGGCAACGCGGATCAGATCCTGCCGATGATGGATTACGCCCTCGAGCGGGGCATCGAGCTGCGCTTCATCGAGCTGATGCGCATGGGCCATCTCGCCCATTCTGCTGCCTTCGACCGCGACTTCCTCGGCATGGACGAGCTTCTGACCATTATCGGCGGGCGGTACCGCTACAACCGCACGGATGCCGCCTGGGACTCCACTGCGGTTCGCTTCGACGTCCGGGACGATGAGGAGCGGGTACTCGGTCAGTTCGGCGTCATCGCCAACGAATCCGAGCCGTTCTGCTCCACCTGCACCCGACTGCGGCTGTCTGCCGACGGCTATCTGCACGGCTGCCTGTCATCGAGCAACCGTCACGCGGTGGCGGAGCTCCTGCGCGGACCCCGGGAAGAGGCGGTCGCCGGTCTGGAAGCCGCGCTGTGGCGGGCCATGGGCGACAAACAGGACGTGGCGTTCACTGGCGGCGCCACCGTGATGAAGCTGATCGGCGGATGAGTGGGCTGTCGTCCGCCGCCGATGCGAGATGAGATAGGAGCTCCATGATGGCGCAGAATGGCGGCAGTCGCGCCGACACGCTGTTCCAGACCCTGCTCGACGAGCAGGCGTCAGAGAAACGGCCCCCAGTCGACCAATGGCAGCCGGAACGCAGCGGCAGCATTGATATTCGTATCGCCAGGGACGGCACCTGGTATCACGAAGGCTCACCGATACAGCGCGCAGCCATGGTGAAGCTGTTCTCGACCATCCTGCGCCGGGACGGCGACGACTACTTCCTCGTCACACCGGTGGAAAAGCTCGCCATCGAGGTCGAGGACGCGCCGTTCCAGGCGGTGGCATTGACGCGGGACGGTGACGGGGCGGAGCAGCGCCTGCTGTTCACCACCAACGTCGGCGACCACGTGGTTGCGGACGGCGACCATCGGCTGGATGTCCAGGAGCGGGACGGTGAACCCGCTCCCTATGTGCACGTCCGCAATAACCTTTGGGCCCTGCTCAGCCGCAACGTGTTCTATGAACTGGTGGACCTCGGCGAGCGGGCTCCAGACGACCCTGCACGCCTCGCCGTTCGCAGCTGCGGCACCTGGTTCGATCTTGGGCGCACCTGAGGGGCGCGCCGCACGTACTCGGTGCCGGTCAGGCCCAGGTCACATGTTCGGGTAGGTGGGGCCGCCGCCACCCTCCGGTACCACCCAGGTGATGTTCTGGGCCGGGTCCTTGATGTCGCAGGTCTTGCAGTGCACACAGTTCTGGGCATTGATCTGGAACCGCGACTCGCCGTTCTCCTCCACCACTTCGTAGACCGCCGCCGGACAGTAGCGCTGCGCCGGTTCGGCAAACTTCGGCAGGTTGTGCTTGATCGGGATATCCGGATCGCTCAGCACCAGATGCACCGGCTGATCTTCCTCGTGATTCGTGTTCGACAGGAACACGGACGACAGCTTGTCGAACGTGAGCTTGCCATCGGGCTTGGGGTAGTCGATGGGCTTGCTCTTCTCCGCCGGGGCCAGCGTTGCGTGGTCGGGTACAGGATCCTTCAGGGTGAAGGGCAGCTTGCCTCCGAACAGGGTCTGGTCGATCCAGGTGAACGCGGCACCACCGAGCATGCCGAACTTGTGCATGGCCGGGCCGGCGTTGCGGGCACGCTTCAGTTCCGCATGCAACCAGGATGACTCGAATTTCTCGGCGTACTCGGGCACCGCCTCGCCGCCCTCGGGACTGGCCGCGAGTTTCGCATGCACCGCTTCCGCCGCGAGCATGCCGGACTTCATCGCCGTGTGACTGCCCTTGATCTTAAGGAAGTTCAGGAAGCCGGCGTCGTCCCCGATGAGTACCGCACCGGGAACCGTGAGTTCAGGCAGGGCAGGGAGCCCCCCCTTGACGATGGCGCGGGCACCGTAGGAGACCCGCTTGCCGCCTTCGAAGGTGGATCGGTACAGCGGATGCAGCTTCAACCGCTGCAGCTCGTGGAAGGGCGACAGGTAGGGATTCACGTAGCTGAGATCCACGATGATGCCGATCACCACCTGCTGATTCTCGAGGTGGTAGAGAAAGGCGCCACCGGTGCTGCCGCGTCCGCTGGATAGTGGCCAGCCGATGGAGTGCACCACCTTGCCCGGGACGTGCTTGTCGGGCTCCACGTCCCAGAGTTCCTTCAACCCGATGGCGTAATGCTGGGTGGCCGAATCCTTCTCCAGATCGAACTTGGCCATCAGTTGCTTGCCGAGATGGCCTCTGCAGCCTTCGGCGAACATGGTGTACTTGGCCCGGAGCTCGTATCCGGGAGTGAACGAGCCCTTCTTCTCACCGCTCCTGCTGACGCCGAGGTCGCCTGTCGCGACCCCGTTCACCGCGCCATGTTCGTCGTAGAGGATCTCGGCAGCCGCGAATCCGGGGAACAGGTTCACGCCCATGGCTTCGGCCTGTTCGCCCAGCCAGCGGCACAGGTTGCCGAGGCTGATGGCATGGTTGCCGTCGTTATGGGTGTCCTTGGGCACCAGGAAACCGGGAATCCGCACCTTGTTGTCGGCGGTGGGCAGCCAGTACACCTCGTCGTCCGTCACGGGATTGTTCAGTGGGGCGCCGCGCTCCGCCCAGTCCGGAAACAGCTCGTCCAAGGCCCGCGGGTCGACCACGGCGCCTGAGAGGATGTGGGCACCGATCTCGGAACCCTTCTCGACCAGGCAGACCGAAAGCTCTTCGCCCGCTTTCTCTGCGAGCTGCATCAACCGACAGGCCGCAGTCAGACCGGCCGGACCGCCGCCCACGATCACCACGTCGAATTCCATCGCTTCCCGTTCGACAGCTTCGGTCACCAGGACCTCCTCAGTAGATGAATGATGCGCTCCACGCGAATCGTGAGGCCGCCATGCCACCGCCTGGAAACGGGGCCTAAGCAGCGTGGAACAGACGCCCGGGGATGCTTCTCAAATCGTTGAAAATTATACCGAACAGCCGCCGCGTTCACCATGCTGACGTGATGCCTCCCGGCTTGAGCGCGGTCACCTTGACCCCCCTGGAGGCAGCCGTCAGAATACGCGCCTTCCGAATTCAGGGCACCTGCCCTGCGTGGCTCACGGCGCGATCTACTCCGGTTGTCGGATACCGGTGCGCGCGCGAACCCTACTGCGAATCAGGACCAACGAGGCAGACATCCATGAAAGTACTCGTCGCCGTGAAACGCGTCATCGACTACAACGTCAAGGTCAGAGTGAAGTCCGACCATTCGGACGTGGACCTGAACAACGTGAAGATGGCGGTCAACCCATTCTGCGAGATCGCGATCGAGGAAGCGGTACGCATGAAGGAGGCCGGCACGGCGGAAGAGGTGGTAGCCGTATCCATCGGCCCGAAGGTCTGCCAGGAGCAGTTGCGGACAGCGCTGGCGCTGGGCGCCGACCGCGCCATCCTCGTGGAGACCGACGACGAGCTGCAGCCGCTGACCATCGCCAAGCTGCTGAAGGCGGTCTACGACAAGGAAGAACCGGCGCTGGTGATCCTCGGCAAGCAGAGTATCGATGCCGACAACAACCAGACCGGTCAGATGTTCGCGGCGCTGGCTGGACTGCCCCAGGGCACCGGCGCCTCCAAGGTGACCATCGACGGCGACAAGGTGAACGTCACCCGGGAAGTGGATGGTGGTCTGCAGACCGTCTCCCTCAAGGCTCCCGCGGTGGTGACCACCGATCTGCGATTGAACGAACCGCGGTATGCCTCGCTGCCGAACATCATGAAAGCGAAGAAGAAGCAGCTCGACGTGATGTCGCCGGCCGATCTCGGGGTTGAGGTGAAGCAGACCTTCAAGACCCTCAAGGTCGAGCCGCCGCCGGAGCGGCAGGGCGGCATCAAGGTCGAAACCGTCGACGAACTGGTCGACAAACTCAAGAACGAAGCCAAAGTTATCTGAAGCGGGGTCATCCGAGATGAGCATTCTCGTTGTTGCGGAACACGACAACAGCAAGCTGAACCAGGTCACCCTGCACGTCATCGCTGCCGCCAAAGAGATGGGTGGCGACGTGGACGTACTGGTCGCAGGCAAGGATTGTGGCGCAGTGGCGGAGGCGGCCGCCAAGGCTGACGCTGTCGCGAAGGTGCGTTGCGCCGATGCGGACTGCTACCGCCACCAGCTCGCCGAGAACATGGCGCCGCTGATCGCCGAGCTGGGCAAGGACTACCAGCACGTCCTCGGCGCTCACAGCACGTCCGGCAAGAACGTCATGCCGCGCGTTGCTGCGCTGCTCGATGTGGCGATGATCTCCGACATCATTGCGGTGGAATCCGATGACACCTTCAAGCGGCCCATCTATGCCGGCAACGCCATTGCCACGGTGCAGAGCACCGACGGCATCAAGGTGGTGACGGTCCGGCACACAGCGTTCGATGCGGTGGCAGCGGAGGGCGGTTCGGCCTCGGTCGAAGCCGTGGACGCTGCTCACGATGCCAAAATCTCCGAGTTCGTCGACGAGGAGCTGGTGAAGCTCGATCGTCCGGAGCTGAGTGCGGCGAAGGTGGTGGTGTCCGGCGGTCGCGGCATGGGCAGTGGCGAGAACTTCAAGATTCTCGACGGCATCGCGGACAAGCTCGGTGCGGCCATGGGTGCTTCCCGGGCGGCAGTCGATGCGGGTTACGTGCCCAACGACATGCAGGTGGGGCAGACCGGCAAGATCGTGGCGCCCGAGCTGTACATCGCCATCGGCATTTCCGGCGCCATTCAGCATCTGGCCGGCATGAAGGATTCCAAGGTCATCGTTGCCATCAACAAGGACGAGGATGCGCCCATCTTCCAGGTGGCGGACTACGGCCTCGTTGCGGATCTCTTCAAGGCGGTCCCGGAGCTCGAAGAAAAACTCAACGAAGTGCTCTGAACAGGCAAACGCTTCGTTGCCGCGATTCGTCTCAGTGACTCGTCAGTGGGAGCAAACGTCGGCCGCAGGCCGGCGTAGCGATCGCGGACTGTCAGCGGGCTCGAGCGTGACGCAAATCGCAACGCCCGCTTCGCGGACGTAAGCTCCCACTGCGCTTCGTTCGAGCGCGGAACAAAGTGTCTGTCAGGACAGGCCTGACCCCGGCTCACGGCTCCCAGTGAACCAGGGCACTTCGCGCGCCTGATCGTCCACCTTGTCCGCTACGTCCAGCAGCAGCGCGAACAGCGCCATCCGCACCAGCACCCCGTTGTCCGTCTGCCGGAAGATGGCCAGATTGGGATTGCTGTTGAGATCGTCATCGAGCTCCCGCGCCTCGCTGCGCGAGTCCCGGGGCAGGGGATGCATGATGACGGTACTCGGTGCACAGAAGCTGGTGTAGATGTCCTGATTGATGCGGAACAGACCGCGATAGCGGTCCGCTTCCTCCTGGGAGGGGAAGCGCTCCTCCTGGGTCCGGGTGACATAGAGAATGTCCACCCCGCGTACCCCCTCCTCGAGCTGATGCACCCGCTCCACGCCGTGGCCCGACGCTTCCAGCGCGGCCACGTAGTCTTCCGGTAAGGACAGTTCCGGCGGACTCACCAGTCTGAACGTCACGCCTTCGAACAGTCCGATCAGCTTCACCAGCGAGTGGACGGCGCGTCCATAGCGCAGGTCACCCACCAGGGCGATGCGCAGTCCGTCCACGCCGCGATCGCGGGCGGCCAGTTCGCGGCGGATCGTGTAAAGATCGAGCAGCGCTTGAGACGGATGCTCGTTGGGTCCATCGCCGCCGTTGATCACCGGCACCCGGCTGGCGGCCGCGAACTCGGCCACAGACCCGGGGGAAGGGTGGCGCATCACGATGACATCGCTGTAGCCGGACAGCACTCGGGCCGTATCGTAGAGGGATTCGCCCTTGGTCAACGACGAGGCCTTGATTTCAGTGGTTTCCCGCACCTCTCCGCCGAGCAGGTTGAAGGCGCAGCCGAAGCTGATGCGGGTACGCGTACTCGCTTCAAAGAACATGTTGCCGAGGATGGCGCCCTCGAGGACCCGGGTGATCCGCCGCCGCTCGGCATAGGGCCGCATACGGTCGGCCACCTCAAAAATGCGCTCGATATCGGACCTTGCGAACTGATCCACGGAGAGAATGTGCTGGCCGATGAAATCCATGAATCACTCCAGGATTGAGGCTGCGCGACCATAAGGCCAGGCATCAGGGCATGGCAAGCTTCGTTTCGCTAAGGAAGTGCTGATGTGGGCAACGACACTCCACTCGGGTTCTGACTTTGTTTCCAACTGACATGGGTTATCACCTTATGATCGTCTCCCGCCCCCATCGATTCCCTCGATAAGCCACGCCAAGCCTGCCTTGCAGCCCATTGAAAAACTATTTCATTATTGTTTCAAAGAGGTTGGAATGCCCTTCGCTTTCATCTAACCTACATCTCAGCGGCCAAAAGCCTAACCCAATCAAGCAAAGGCTCAACCGCAACATGTCTTGGAAGGCCTCGAGGAGCATAGCTGACCTCCGCGTACCGCGAACGGTGCGTACAGCCTTCCTTTATCCTTTGTAAAGCTGCGAACCAACGTGAAAACAGGGGAAATCAGGACGCCACGTATGCGTCCTGCCCTCTAGTCGATCGGGGGTTCACGGCGTGTACGGATGGGGAAACACGTCATGTCGAACAGAAAGCTCGCACATGCGGTGCATCTCGCACTGTTTGCCTCGGGTGCTGGTCTCATGGGTGCAGCACACGCCCAGCAGGCTCCGCAGGCGGCCATCGAGGAAGTGGTGGTCACCGGTACCCGGATCCAGAACGCGAACCTGGTCGCCAGTAGCCCGGTTACGCAGATCGACGGGGAAGATTTCAAGTTCTCCGGCACTACGCGAGTAGAGGACCTGCTCAACACCTACCCGCAGATGGCGCCGTCCTTTGACTCCTTCACCGTCAACCCCACCACTGGTTTCGCGACGGCAGACCTTCGTGGCCTGGGATCGAACCGGACGCTGGTGCTGGTCAATGGCAGGCGACTCCCGCCGGGCGGAATCCGCTCCGAGGCCCGCGACCTGAACCAGATTCCGGCTGCCATGATCCAGCGGGTCGAGGTGCTCACCGGCGGTGCATCGGTGGTCTACGGCTCCGACGCCGTGGCCGGGGTGGTGAACTTCATCCTCGACGATCAGTTCGAGGGCATCAGCCTCGACGTCGGCTATTCCGGTTACCAGCACAACAATGGCAACAGCTTCATGCGCGGCCTGCAGGAAGAGGCTGGCTTCGACTTCCCGACGGGCAGCGGCATGGATGGCGACACCTACAACATCGATCTGGCCATCGGCAGCGCCTTTGCCGACGGTCGCGGCCACGCCATGGCTTATGTGACCTATCGGGAGAATGAAGAACTGCGGCAGGGCGCGCGCGACTACTCGTCCTGCGCATTGGATGCGACCGCTAGCGAATGCGGCGGTTCCTCCACCTCCCCGATTCCGAGCTTCTTCATCTCCAACCGCCGCTTCGTTGATGCCGCCGGCAACCCGGTCAACGCGTTGATGGATCCGCGGGAGGAGGGCGACGAGTCGGCTGTCGCGTTCGTGCCCCGCCTGGATGACGAAGGCGACCCGCTTCGGTTTGCGCAGAGCTACGGTTTCGCCAACATCCAGCCGGATGGGTCCTGGGCGGACGGGACGGCGCCGCTGTACAACTATGCACCGATCAACCACTACCAGCGTCCCGACAAGCGCTATACCTTCGGCGGCTCGATGCGCTACGACTTCTCGCCGCAGTTCCAGCCCTACATCGAGACCATGTTCACGAATACCTCCACCTCGGTGCAGATTGCCGAGAGCGGCACCTTCTTCGTGAACGCACTGAGCCTCGACTGCGACAGCTTCGAACTGGGTTCGGCCTGCATGGACCTGCCGGGGACCGGTAATGACGATATCGAAGTAGGACCTTTGGGCACCTTGCAGCAGGTGGGGGTGGACGCCGACGGCGAGCCGATTTTCCAGGAGGTCTTCCTCGACGACAGCCTGCCGCTGACCGTACAGGTCGGCAAGCGCAACAACGAAGGCGGCCCCCGGATCTCGAACATCGAAAGTGAGTCCTTCCGCTTCGTGGTGGGTGCCGAGGGTGAGATTGCCGAAAACTGGTTCTACGATGTTTCGCTGCTGTACGGGCGCAACACGTCCAACGAAACCAACCAGAACGACTTCCTCACGGCACGCATCGGAGCCGCTCTGCTCAACTGCGAGGGCAATACGGCCGATCCGTCCTGCTACAACGTCTGGGAGCCGGGCGGCGTAACGCCGGAAGCCGCAGCCCTGTTGGGCGGCATTGGTGCCCGCCAGGGCACCACCGAACTCACCAACATTCTCGCCTACGTCACCGGCACCACGGATTTCCGCGTGCCCATGGCGAACGACCCAGTGTCGGTGGTCTTCGGGATCGAGTACCGGGAGGACAAGTTCTCGGTGCGTTCCGACACCAATATGGCGGAAGGCGCATTCACCGGTCTCGGTGGCCCGCGTCCATCCATCGAAGGCGACTTCAACGCCCGCGAGTTCTTCATCGAGGTGGGCGTACCGCTCGTGCAGGACCAGGGGCTGCTGCAGAACCTTGGCCTCGACCTCGGCTATCGCCGTTCGCATTACAACACGTCCGGTGGCGTGAACAGCTTCAAAGTCGGGGGTACCGCAGACATCGGCGACAACCTGCGGCTGCGGGGCGGCTTCAACCGCGCCATTCGGGCTGCCAATGTGAACGAACTTTTCGCTCAGCAGCAGATCGCGTTGTGGAGTGGTGACGATCCCTGTGCGGGTGACGAGCCGGAATTCACGGTAGCCCAGTGCCAGAACACCGGCCTGGATTCCTCCCTTTACGGACTGGTGGACGCGAGCCCGGCTGCCCAGTACAACGAGTTCATCGGCGGCAACGCGGACCTCGACCCGGAATCGGCCGACACCTGGACCTTCGGTGTCATTGCCACACCGCTCGACGGTCTCACGGTAAGCGTCGATTTCTTCGACATCGACATCACTGACCGTATCGGCACCATCGGCGCCGAGACCCAGCTGCGCTTCTGCGGCCTGACCGGCGACCCCTTCCTCTGCGACAACATTCGTCGTAGCGGCGGCGGCGACCTGTGGCTGGGCAGCGACCCGGACACTTCCGGTCTGGTGTTCAACCAGAACGCGAACTTTGGTGACCTGAACAACCGTGGTCTCGACTTCCAGGTGATGTACAACTGGGACATGGCGGGCGGTCTGTGGAGTGCGAACTTCAACGGCACCTACGTTCTCAAGGCGGAGCAGGCCCCGCTGCCCGGTGTGAACGACGATGCCACGTTCGACTGCGCCGGGCGGATCAACACCTCCTGCCAGACGCCTGAGTGGCGGCACACGGCCCGGGTCAGCTACTCCCGCGACAAGTTCACGGGTTCGCTGCGCTGGCGCTACATCGGTGAGATGGACTACAAGACCACTGCCGGTGATCTTGCCACCACCGACCTGCGTCTCGTTGATAATGGCAACAAGTTGGATGCGTGGAACTACTTCGATCTGACCGCTGCTTACGAATTCAACGAGAACGTCAACATCACCGCAGGTATCAACAACGTGTTCGACAAGACCCCGCCGATCGTGGGTTCCACCCTGGCGTTCAATGCGAACTCGCCTCAGGGTTACGATCAGCTCGGTCGCTTCATCCACACGCGGCTCAGCTTCCAGTTCTGAAGCAGCACGAGTCGTAGCACCATCCACGCGGCGGGCCACAGTGCCCGCCGCGTTCATTTAAGGCCGGGAAAATCAGTCCGGAACGACGTCGAAGGCCACGGTCAGCCGTGGCTCGCTGCCTCCGAACGGGCGCGTGCCGTGCCACATGTAGGACGGGAACAGCACCACGGTTCCGGGTTCCGGTTGCACCATGTGCTCGGCCTCGAGCACCGGCTGCGTCGGCATGCCCGGCTCACCGAACTGAATCCAGCCCGCCCGATCCGACGATGGCTCGGTCACGGTCACAGGCAGGGCGATGTAGCACGCGGACGAAATCCAGCCGTCCGGATGCACGTGATTGGCATGAAAGCCACCCGGTGTCAGCCGTACGGACCAGATCCCGTGAATGCGCCAGCGGCCCGTGTTGCGTGACCGCAAGGGATCCTCGCCGGAGCCGAGATGAACGAGATGGGCGTCAATCGCCTCCGCCAGTGCCTCTTCCAGAGCCTGGATCGCCGGTGCCTCGGCGCGGGTGACGTCCGCCACCTGGCTGCCATGGCGAACCGACTGACCGAACGGATGGGTCTGGAAGGGATGCAACGCCAGCAGCGCGGAGGCGAGATCCTGCAGATACGCGTCCAGATCCGGCCAGCCGGAGGGTGCGTTCAGGCGATAGCTCCGCACCAGTGAAGCGTAGTCGTACAACCTTTCATGCCTGGCATCCCCGAGCAGACGCCAGGCGGTGTCGAGGAGTGCGAGAGCGCTCTGGTCCAGCGGGTGTGCTGCATGTAGCCGCGCGGCAACTTCGGCCGCCCGTGCCGCCGCCCCCGATGCCAGACAGGCATACGCTACGGCCGTGAGCGCGACCCGATCATCGCTGTGGCGGGCGAGCACTTGCTCAGCGAGGACAAGACCCTCTTCCGCGCGCCCGGTCATCACCGCGAGATGGGACGCCGAAATCAGCAGGGGTGCCGCATCCGGCCAGCGGGAGAGCGCGCGCCTCAGCGCCTCCAGGGCGGCATCGAGGTCTCCGGTGTATTCGAGGATGCGGGCGCGCAGCAGGTGCAGACCAGGTGCGTTCGGTGTTCTTGCGATGGCCTGATCCACCGCTGCCAGCGCGGCGTCGCGATCGCCACTGCGCATCCAGCGCAACTGCGCGAGTTCATGGTGGGCGCTCGCCAGTTCCGGCTTGCGCCGCAGCGCCTGCAGATAGTGCGATTCGGCATCGTCGAGACGTCCGAGTTGCAGCAGGCTGCGGGCCAGGGCGAGCCAGGTCTCCGCCGCATCCACCCCCTTGGCCAGCGCCTGCTGCAGGTGTTTCACCGCATCCGGATGGCGGCCGGCATCGCCGAGCGCGGCACCGAGATTGTGTTCCGCCACGCCGCTGCGCGGAAACGCGGTCGCTGCCTGCCGGTAACAGCGGATGGCGTCATCGAGGCGACCCGCGGCCTTCAACGCCTGGGCCTGCTGCGTCAGGCTCTTGAGGTCAGTCATGGTCCGCCGTCACCGCCGGCTTCGTGCCTGCGATGCGCCACCCGACCAGATTGCTGCCAGCGTGCACCTGCGGTTCACGCTGCAGCCCCGTGAACCCCAGTGCGCTGAAGCGCTGCATCATTGCGGTGACATCATCGGCGGACAACGCGTGCCCGGCCAGGGCCTCGAGGCGCTGCACCGATGCCTGCAGCTCGCTCTCCACTTTCTCGATCTCACTTGCGACATCGGCCGCGGACAGCGTCCGGCGCAGGTCCCAGAGCTGGGTCAGCGCATCGAGCGTCACGTGCAGGATCAGGGGCGAGCCAGCCTGCTTCATGGCGGCGTGCAGGCGCGCGGCAGCCCCATTCATGGCCGCAGCAGCGGTCTCGGCGGCGGCGGGTGATTCGCGCTCCGCCGCCAGCAGTCGACGCAGCTGCTGGTAGACACGGGTGTCCCGCAGCACCAGTTCGGCATGGCCGAGGGACTCGCGGGCATTGGCCACCAGCACCGAGTCGACGTGATGCAAGATGAACTGCATGCGACCACCGGGCCGCAGCACGCGCTGCAGTTCCGTTAATGCAGGCTCGAGCGCCATGTACTCCAGGGCGTACTGGCCGCTGACAGCATCGAAGCTGGCATCAGCGAAGGGCAGGGTCTCGGTGGCCACGCCACCGTGGAAGACGATGCCGGCAAAACGCCTGCGCCCGTCCCGAACGTCCCGGGCAGGATCGATGGGGGCGAGATCCGTGCCATGAATCTCCCAACTCCGGTGCAGTCGAGTGGCGAGTTCTCTGGCGATCAGCGGGATCGCCCCGTTGCCGGTGCCCACATCGAGCAGCGCGGCGCCGTCCGGGAGAGGTTCGAAGAACGCCTCCCAGGCCTGCCGCACCTCCTGATCGTAGCTGCCGTCGGGTCCGGTGGGGCAGGTGGCGAGGCCACCTGCGCGATAGTAACTCTCCCAGTGCGAAACGCTCATTCTTCGATGCGCTGGACCAGCACGGAACGCCCGGCCTCCGGAACTTCCATGCTGTGAAATCCGGCCCGGTTCCTGCGGATGACCACTTCCGGCCGCTCAGCTTCGTACATCAGCCGGCTCGGTCTTCGCTGCTGCCAGACCTGGCCGTTCTCCAGTCGAAACACGGTCTGCCCGGTCCAGCCCCGGAAGGTACCGGCAATGCGGGACCGGATCTCGCTGGAATCCTCCGGGGGGCGTTGCTCAGCGTCGAACTCTGCCGCCGCGCCGGCGATGAAGCCCTGCAGCCAGAGGTAGAGCGCTTCGCGCTCACCTGTTGACAGCCGCTCGATGCCGGTGCTTTCACGCTCCGCTGCGGTCATCCACTCGTCCCAGGCGTCCGCCCTGGCCTGAGTCATCCCCAGCGCGAGCAGCACAGAAAGTAGAAGGACGCGTTCGAACATGTTCATCTTCTCAATCTTCCTTACTGCGGGTCTTGGTATCGGGGCGCGTGCAGCACTCTGGAGCGTGCTGACAGCGGCCCCCAGGCATCGGAAACAGCCGGGGGCAACGCGGTTGCCCCGGCCCCGCGCTGCTATGATGCATGGCAGAGAAGCGTTAAACGAGTGCAGCATGGCCATCGTCGTTCCAACCGAGTCAGACACCGACTCCATCCTCGAGGAGGGTGATCAGCTCGCCGCGGTGTCCGCGCCCCTCAGGCGCTTGCCGTTCGCCTTTGCCCGCCGCCACGGCGTCGTGCTGCTCGAAGCCCAGGAGACCGGAGCAGACGGCATGGCCGGACGGCGCGCCGCCTGTCGTCCGGACGCCCGGCCGCTGGCATTGGCGGAAGCCCGGCGCATGGCCGGGTGTTCGCTGGCCTGGGAGGTTCTCGAAGCCGCCGATTTCGAGGCGCTGCTGGAACGCAGTTACGCGCGTGACTCCTCCGAGGCACGGCAGATGGTGGAGGATCTCGGCGACGAGCTCGACCTGGCCAGCCTCGCGGATCAGGTTCCGGAGACAGAGGATCTGCTCGAGCAGGAGGATGACGCGCCCATCATCCGGCTGATCAACGCCATTCTGGCGGAAGCGATCAAGGAAGGCGCGTCGGACATCCACATCGAGACCTTCGAGCGGGAGCTGATCGTGCGCTTTCGGGTGGACGGCATCCTGCGCGAGATCGTGCGCCCGAAGCGGGTACTGGCGCCCCTGCTGGTGTCGCGGATCAAGGTCATGGCCCGCCTGGACATCGCGGAGAAACGCATACCCCAAGACGGGCGTATCACGTTGCGGATCGCCGGACGTGAAGTGGACGTGCGGGTGTCGACACTGCCCTCCGCGGCGGGCGAGCGGGTCGTGCTGCGCCTGCTGGACAAGCAGGCCGGGCGCCTGGACCTGACCCACCTGGGTATGCCCGACCATGGCCTGCATGCCATGCGGGAAATTCTCGCGCGTCCCCACGGCATCGTCCTGGTCACTGGCCCCACCGGCTCCGGTAAGACGACGACGCTGTACGCGAGCCTCGGCGAGATCCGCAGCAGCGAGCTCAACATCATGACCGTCGAGGACCCCATCGAGTACAACCTGCCGGGCATTGGTCAGACCCAGGTTCACACCAAGGCAGGCATGAGTTTCGCCCGGGGCCTACGCGCCATCCTGAGGCAGGATCCGGACGTGGTGATGGTCGGGGAGATCCGTGATCTGGAGACGGCGGAGATCGCCATCCAGGCGGCCCTGACCGGACATCTGGTGTTGTCGACGCTGCACACCAACACCGCGATCGGTGCTGTCACCCGGCTGCACGACATCGGCATCGAACCCTACCTGCTGTCCTCCAGCATGCTGGCGCTGATGGCACAGCGGCTGGTGCGGGTGCTGTGCACCGAGTGCCGTGAGTCCTACCAGGCCAGCGATGCGGAGTGCGAGGTGCTCGGCGTGGATGCGGCCGATGCGCCGACCCTGTATGCCCCCGTGGGCTGCGATCACTGTGCTCAAAGCGGCTACCGGGGCCGGACCGGCATCTACGAGATCATCCAGATTGACGAAGAACTGCGGGACATGATTCACCGCAACGCTTCGGAACACGAGATGGAGCGTTACGCCCACGCGCGTGCACCGAACCTGTCTCAGGATGGGCGCACGAAGGTGCTTGCCGGTGTGACCAGCGTTCAGGAGCTGTTCCGCGTGACCCGCGAGGACTGACGGTCTTGGCCGCCTACGAATTCGTCGCACTCGACGGCCAGGGACGGGAACAGCGCGGCACCCTGGAGGCAGACAGTTCCAGGCAGATCCGCCAGCAGCTCCGCGACCGGGGCTGGGCGCCACTGAAGGTGGACCCAGCGGGCGACACGCGACGCTCGGGCCGCAGCGTCAGTCTCAGGCCCCGCCTGCGCCGACGGCTCTCAGCGCTGGATCTGGCCATGATCACGCGTCATCTGGAGACGCTGATCGGCTCCGGGCTGCCCATCGAGGAGGCCCTGAACGCCGCCGCCCAGCAGGCGGACAAGCCCCGCGTGCGCAGCATCCTGCTGGCGGTTCGCGCCCGCGTCCTGGAGGGCCACGCGCTGGCGGCCGCCCTGGGCGAATTCCCCCATGCCTTCGATGATCTGTATCGAGCCACGGTGGCGGCGGGGGAGCATGCCGGTCATCTCGAGCAGGTCCTGAGCAATCTCGCAGACTACACTGAGCGGCGGCAGGAATCGGGACAGAACGTGCAGATGGCGCTGCTCTACCCCGTGATTCTGGTGCTCATCTCATTGCTCATCGTCGCCGGCCTGCTGGCCTACGTGGTGCCGGAAATCGTCTCGGTGTATCGGGACACGGATCAGGCTCTGCCGCTGCTCACCCGGTCGCTGATCGCGTTGTCCGACTTTCTGGTGAGCTGGGGACTGCCGCTGCTGCTGTTGCTCGTGGCCGTCGCTTTCGGCTGCCGGCAGCTGCTGAAGCAACCAGGTCCACGGCTGCGCTTCCATCGTTTCCTGCTGCACGCACCGCTGGCTCAATCCATCGTCCGTGGCGCCAACGCGAGTCAGTTCGCCAATACTCTGGCCATCCTCAGCGCCAGCGGCGTGCCGCTGGTCGAGGCGATGCGCATCGCCGGGCCGGTGGTGGACCACCGGGTCATGCGCGAACGCATCGATCGTGCGACGCGCCGGGTGGCGGAGGGCACCTCGTTACGGGCAGCCCTGGACGAAGTGGGCTACTTTCCACCTTTGATGCTGCACATGGTGGCCAGCGGCGAGGCCAGCGGCAGTCTCGATGCCATGCTGGCACGGGTGGCACGCCATCTCGAGCGCGATCTGCAGCGATTGGTGACGGTGATCCTGGAACTTTTCAAGCCGCTGATGCTCCTGATCATGGGTGGCCTTGTGCTGTTGATCGTGCTGGCCATACTGTTGCCCATTCTCAATCTCAACCAATTGATCGCATGACAGCAGGACACAACATGATCGCCTCAAACCGACGCGCCCAAGGCTTCACGCTGATCGAGATCATGGTGGTGATCGTGATCATCGGCATCATCGGCGCGCTCATCGTTCCCAACATCGTCGGCAGACAGGATCAGGCCCAGGTCACGGCGGCCAAGAGCGACCTGCGCGCCCTCGGCAATGCCCTGGAAATGTACAAACTGGACAATTCCAACTACCCGAGCACGGAGCAGGGCCTCGAGGCCCTGGTCCGTCGCCCCGCCGGTTTCCCCGAGCCTCGCAACTGGCAGCCAGGTGGATACGTGCGCAGTCTGCCCACGGATCCATGGGGCAATGCCTATCAGTACATCGCCACGGGCGACCGCTTCGAGCTGTTCAGTTACGGCGCGGACGGTCAGCAAGGGGGCGAAGGCCATGCGGCCGAGATCCGCTACGAGGATCTGTGAATCCAGCGCGAAGCCCATTCCCGCGGCGGGCTTCACGCTGCTGGAACTGCTGGTGGTGTTGTTCGTCATCGCCGTGATGTCCGGTCTCGCCGTCATGCAACTGGGTTCCCGGGACCGGGATCGGCAACTGGAGACCGAGGCGAGGCGTCTGCAGCACATGCTCGAACTCGCACGCAACGAGGCGGTGCTGACCGCCACGGAGTGGGGCCTGGAACTGGACGCCGAGTCTTATCGGTTCCTGCGCCTCGATGCGGAAACCCGCCGTTGGGAGCCGCTGGAGACCCGACCGTGGAGCACGCACCAACTGCCTGCGGGCATCCAAACCCATCTCGCCATCGAGGATCGCAGCCGCGGACCCGATGCTCTCAGCACAGCCGACAGCGGCCCGAGTCCCGACCTGCTCATCCTGTCCTCCGGTGAACTCACGCCGTTCCGCATCGACCTCACACCCGATTGGGATGCCGGCAGCTGGCAGCTCAGCAGCGACGGTTTTGGCGACGTCGCGGCGGAGCGCACACCACCATGACGTCTGCGCGACGCGAGGGCGGCTTCACGCTGCTGGAGATCCTGGTTGCCTTGGCGATCTTCGCGGTGATGTCCATCACCGTCTATGGTCGTGTGGGTGACGTACTGATGCAGACCGGCAGTCTGGAGGCGCGGACCTTTGCCACCTGGATTGCCCAGAACAGCTTGACCCGGCTGCAGCTGGAGTTGCCTCCGGGCGAACTGCCCGCAACCGGTCGCACGGTAGAAAACGTCAGCATGACGAACCGGGACTGGGAACTGGTGACCGAAATCAGCAACACCGGGGAGCCGGGTTTGCGGCGGGTGGAGATCCGGGTTCATCAGGTGGGCGAGGGCGGTACTCGCGGCGATGACGCCATCGCCAGCCTGACCGGGTTCGTCGGTCGCTACTGAAATGTCATACCATTTCGAGAAAACTCGCTCAAATAACTGTAAAGAAAGCGGTTTTACTTTGATCGAGATTCTGGTCGCGGTGGCGATCTTCGGC
The DNA here is from genome assembly GCA_007694905.1 of Gammaproteobacteria bacterium. Taxonomy (GTDB): domain Bacteria; phylum Pseudomonadota; class Gammaproteobacteria; order Pseudomonadales; family Azotimanducaceae; genus SLTB01. Next base: position 29,225 of record REEU01000118.1, read on the forward strand.
CTCATCGGAGTGGTGTCCGGACAGCTCCTGGTGCGCGTGGTGCAGGCTCAGCAGGCCAGCGAGGAACGGGCTGACCACCTTGCCGACCTGCAGCGGGCGATGGCGTTGTTCGAACGCGACGTACTGCAGGCAGCGCCGAGGCCGATCCGGGACGGATTCGGCGACCCGCAACCGGCGCTGCGGCTCGAAGTTGGCGGCAGCCTCGAATTCACCCGTCACGGCTGGAGCAATCCGCTGGGGCTGGCCCGCAGCGACCTGCAGCGGGTGGCCTGGGAGCTGGACGCGGAAGGCAACCTGGAACGGCGCTTCTGGAGCGTGCTGGATCGGGCCCAGGATACGTCTCCGCGCAGCCAACGTATTCTCGAGGGGGTGGAGCGGCTGACCATCCAGCTGCTGGATGCCGATGGCGGCGCCTGGGAAGCCTGGCCCCGCGATGATCGCGCGGCAGGTCTGACGCGACTCCCGGGGGAGGAGGCCGCAGCGGAAGAAGAGAGTGGGCCGGAGCTGGCGGCGCTGCGGCTGGAGATCGTCGTTCCACCGTTCGGCCGGGTCGAACGCCTGCTTCAGGTACCGCGCCCGGCACCGTCTCTGGCCAGGCCGGAACCGGGCATCGAGGACGATACGGCCTTGGACATACCCTCGGAACCCGATTCCGACCCTCAGCCAGAGCCGTCCGATCCCGGTGGAGCCTCCGACAGTGCTTAGGCAGCGCGGCATAGCCCTGCTTACGGTGCTTCTGGTCGCCGCTCTGGCCAGCGTCATCCTGACCCAACTGCTCGGGCGGCATCATCTCTCCGTGGCGTATACGCGTCAGGCCCTGCACGCTCAGCAAGCCATGGGCTACGCCCTCGGCGGGGAGGCCTGGGTGCGCCATCTGTTGTATCTCGATCGCATCGAGGATGATCGCAACCCCCCCGTGGACAGCCTCGAGGACGCCTGGGCGGAACCTCGCGCACCGTTCGAACTCGAGCAGGGCCGCATGGAGATCCGGGTGCGTGATCTCGAGGGCCTGTTCAATCTCAACAGCATCGAGAACGACCCCGCCGCGCATGAGCGCCTGCGGCGGCTGCTGTCAGCGCTGGAACTGGAACCCACCCTGGCCGACGTGGTGCTGGACTGGATCGATGCCGACGAGGAGGTCCACGGGCTGGGGGCGGAAGATCCGACCTACCTGCTGGAGAGCCCCGCCTATCGGACGCCGAATGCTCCCATGGCCAGTGTCACGGAACTGCGGCTGCTGGCGAATTTCGAAGCGGACGATGTGCAACGGCTCGCAGCGTTCGTGACGGCCCTGCCGCCGGAAGCGGATGTCATCAACATCAACACCGCACCCGCGCCCGTTCTGGCCGCTCTGGCCCCGAACATGGATCCGATCCAGGCCGGCCGCTATGCTCGCCCACAGACACCCTGGCTCCTGCCCGGCGATCTCATCGGTCAGGAAGCAGGGTTCGCACCCGAGGCGGGAAGCATGACGACCCAAAGCCGGCTGTTCGAGGCAAGCATTCTGATCCACCACGGCACCCAGCGGCTACTGCTGCGCTCGGTGATTCACAGGGACAACGAGACCGGCCTGACCCGGGTCCTGCAACGCCGCCTGGGCGGGCCACTGGAGCCCGAGGGCTTCGACGACGACGAGCGCTGGCCGCTCGAGGAGCGACGATGAGCGACAGGCTGTATCTGTTCGCCCCGGCCGAAGTCGACACGCCCTGGCAGTTCTGCCTGCTCAGCGATGAGGTCGAGAGCGTCGAGGGCAGCGGCCTGGAGGCGGCCGCCGCGGCGCCGATGACGCGGGAGCAGGAACTCGTCGTCACCCTGGTGGTGCCCGGTGAGCATATCCTGCGTACCACAGTGTCGGTGCCGGCTCGAAGCCGGAGGCAGCTCGAGATGGCGGTGCCGTATCAGGTCGAGGAGTACCTGGCCGAGGATGTGGAACAGCTGCATCTGGCCATCGGCCAGCGCCAGCCGGACGACCGGGTCCCGGTGGCGGTGATCGCCCCGGATCGGCTGCAGGCCTGGCTGGACGGAGCGATGGCCGCAGGCCTTCAGATCAATCACGCCAGGCTCGATCTGGAGGGACTAAAACCCACGGATGCAGACCTTGCCGTATGGGTGGAGGACCGGCGCGCCTGGATCGCGAGCCGCAACGGTGACGCCGTGATCGTCGATCGGATGCTGCTTGCCCAGGTGCTGTCCACGATGATCGCGGGTCATCCCGGCGATGCAGCGATGACGATGCGCCTCATCACGGCGCCGGATGACGACGCCGTAGACCTGGCCCAGCTGGACAGTCTGCTCGCCCAGGAACGGCCTGTGACCATCGAACGTGAGCGTGCGGTCGGCACCCGTATGGGCCTGCTGGCAGCCGGATTGGACCGCAGTCCTGGACTGGAGTTGCTGCAGGGTCGTTTCGCGGTGGCGCGTGACCAGAATCAGGGCTGGATGCGCTGGCGCCTGGTGGCCGGATTGGCGATGGCTGCGCTGGCGTTGCAACTTGTAGTCGATCTTGGTCGGTCGGTGTGGCTGGAGCAACGCGCGGTGACCTTGCGCGAATCTTCGGTAGAGCTGTTTCGTGAAATCCACCCCGAACGCACGCGGGTGGTCGATCCGCGGCGCGAGCTTCAGGCCATCCTCGACGGTGGCGGCGAGGAGGGCGGTGCTGCATTCCTGGAACTGCTGGGCGCTTCCGCCCAGCGTATCGCGGATCTCGACGATACTCAGATCCAGATTCGCAGCCTGACCTTCAATGCCCAGCGCGGCGATCTGGCCGTGGACATGATGGCCTCGGGGATCAACACGGTCGATCGCTTCAAGGCGGACATGGAGGACAACGGTTTTCCGGTTGTGATCGATTCGGCGGTGCAGGAGGCCCAGGCCGTTCGAGCCCGGCTGCGGATCCGGACCGGAGGCGCATCATGATCCAGACCTTGGCCACGCGCATTCAGGACAGCGGGGCAGGCCGCTGGTACCTCGACCAGAGCGAGCGGGATCAGCGGCTGCTGCTGTTGCTGGGCATCTTCCTGGTTGCGGTGTTGTTCTGGTTGTTCGTCTGGCTACCGATCCAGGACCGCCTCACGGTGGCCGAAGCACGGCATGCCCGTGCCCTGGCTGATCAGCAATGGATCATCGAGCATCGCGAGACCCTGCAAGCGCTTGCCAGGACGCAGTCCGGCGCCGGCCCACGCAGCGGTCAGGCACTGCTCAGCACTGTCGCAGGATCGGCTCGTCGCCACGGCGTGACCCTCAATCGCTTTCAGCCTGAGGGCACAGATGCCCTGGCTGTTTCGCTGGAAGACGTTCCGTTCGGCGAACTGGTGGTGTGGCTGGAGCGGTTGCAGCGGGAGGATGGCATCCAGATTCGCAGTGCGACCCTGGATGCCCAGAGTGCGCCGGGACGTGTTCGCGCACGGATCCTGCTGCACTGACGACAGAGCCCGGCCGCGATCAGCTCCGAATCGAACCCTCCGGCACGACGAGACCGCTGGGCCGCAGGGCATTGATGTCGATGCGGGTGCGCTGACCCGCGCCGCGTCCTACATCGATGACAAGCCCTTCCCAGGCACAGACCACCTGGGTGCGGCCACCCCGGCGCGCAAACCAGTCACGACTCTCGTCGAGTATCTTCGCCACTTCGAGGTCGGTGCGCTCGGGATCATGGTGATAGATGATCAGGCAACCTACGTCCGCTTCATGCGCGAGCTCGCGGACTTGGGATACCAGGGAGTGCCCCCAGCCATGCTTCATTGGCATGTCCGACTCGACGTACTGGGCATCATGGATGAGCACGTCCGCGCGGTGGCAGAAATCCACCCACTCACCAAAGCTTGTTGCCGGATTCTCGGGTGGATCGAGTTCATTGTCGGTCACGTAGGCGAAGGCCGCTCCCGCCTCGTCAATGCGATAGGCGTAACCGCCACCCGGGTGATTGAGCGTCTTGCGCCGAAAGCCGAAGTCGTAGCGGTCGAAAAATGCGGGTGGATCCTTCATGTAACCAATCGCCGCGGGCAGCGTGCTATAGCTGAGCGGATGGTTATGGCCGTTCATTTGCTCGAGGACGCCAGCAAACTCGGTGTCACCTTCCGGCAAACTTCGGCAGATGTGAATTTCGCGGTCCGGCTGGTAGATCGGCGTAAAAAAGGGGAATCCCTGGATGTGATCCCAATGGCTGTGGGTCAGCAGGAGGTGAAGGGGTTTGTCGATGGCAGCCATGTGCTCGCCGAGAGGTCGCAAGCCAGTACCCGCGTCGAAGATGAGCAGCGTGCCATCCGCAAGTTCAACGAGCACGCAGGACGTGTTGCCGCCAAAGTGGGCAGTCGCTGGCCCGGGGCTGGGCAAGGATCCACGTACGCCGTAGAAGCTGATCCGCATGAATGTGTCAGCCCCGGTGAGCGATCGCGAAGGCCAAAACGGAGCCAAGCGAGCCGGTCACCCGGACCACAAACGGCTTCTGCGCGTCCAGCGCGACCGAGGGAATGTCTCCGTTTGCAACGACTCCTGCAGTGCAGCTGCACCCGAGTGCCGCACCTGCGAGTGAACTCCAGCTCTGCCAGCAGGAGTGTGCCGGAGCCATCCCGGCCGGCGCAACTCGGAGCGCCCCATGTTTTGTGGCACGCTGCATACTTCAATGGCGGCCCGCGACCCTTGAACTCCCATCATCACGCGAACTGGAGATCGCAGCGGGGCGACGCGATTACAAACGCGTCAGTGGCAGGGCACGCCGCGGCGAATGCCGCGAATATTCAAGGTGTGGGCGAGTGCAACGAGGATGACGCCGAACAAAGTCAGGCCATGAGTATGGTCATCATGCTGAGGCAGAAGGTCATATGCCATCAAGCCCAGCCCCAGGGCCCCGAGGATGGGAACCATCCATTGGGCGTGGCGCCGGAAACCCTGCCACAGTCCGAGAGCCGACAGCGGCACCGCGATCAGGAGCATGGCCCAATGGAAATGCTCCGGACTCAGCCACCCAAGGCTCATGAGCGGCGCCAGCGTCAGCAACAAGGGCAGACCCAGGCAGTGCACCACGCAGACCGCGGAGACCACGATCGCGCCACCATCGATACGATTCTCAACTGCCATGAACCACAACTCACTTGAACCCCGAAACCTGCGCGTACTCAGACGCGCTTGGCGAACAAGTTATAACATAACGGTGCTGACGGTGACCACCGCGCTGTGGGGGATGGCGCCCGCTGCGGCCTCTGTTCAGCCGACATCCTGCGAAGTCAGCCGCGCGCACTTCGACGCTGACGTGCACAAACAAGGTCAGCGGGATCCACGCTATCACGCCACGGCATTCAGCCCCTGGCTGCGCAGTGACCGTTTCCTGCTCGACGCCCTGCAGCGCACCCTGGCCGCCGGACATGAACCGGCTCCGATCCTGCAAGCCATGGCCGGGAAGGATCGACAGGCGGTGAACCGCGAGCTGTCCGCATTGGCTCCGGGTCACCCCCACCATGAACGAACGCTGGATGCGTGTCGCGAGGCCGAGGTGGCTGCATGGACATCCGCCCTCGCACAGGATGCGGGATTGCGCACCGAGATTGCCGCAGCGTCGATTCCCGATGCATACCGGGGCTGGCAGCGTGCACTGGGCGGCTACCTGTTCGCGCGACCGTTGCTGCGCCAGGGCGCGCAGAACTGGCGACTCGAGGAGCATCGACTGCAACGCGACACGTCCACCCCGGACGCACGGCTGCGCTGGCAACCACCCCCCGGACCAAAATGGGATCGGAGCGGAGTGGCCGGGCAGCTCGCCGAAGCGATGGCTGCGCATCCCCTCGGCTGGCCGTGGCCCGATGACGCCGTCCGGGACCAGCTCGCACAGCATTTTGCGCCCATCATCGAGAGCCCTTCGGATGCATCCGCGGACCGGATTGGCAGGCTCTACGGTTATCAGGGGCATCCCAGGGTCGATACACAGGCCCCCACGGCCTACGTGGAGACCAACCTGGTCCGACTCGGCGACGAAGTTCTGCTGCAGATCAGCTACGCGTTCTGGTTCCCGGAGCGAACGGCAACCGGGCCGCTGGATCCCTATGCGGGCCCCATCGACGGTCTGATCTGGCGTGTCACCGTGGATCCCAGCGGCCTACCACTGCTATGGGACAGCATCCACACCTGCGGCTGCTACTACACGCTGGTGCTGCCGCAGGATGCGCCCATCGTGTTCCATAATCCGGATCCCGCTGCGCAGGAAGATCCCCTTGTCCTGATCGGGCCCGTGGCCACGTCCCGGGTACGGCTCATGGCCAGCGCCGGCGACCACTTTCTGCGCTGGCCCAGGGCCGGCCCGCCGGACGTGGTGGAGCAGGGCGTGGAAACGCAGACGTATCGCCTGCGACCTTACGCTGAACTGCTCGCGCCCGGCCCAAGGCGTCCACCGTTTCGCAGCAACGGGCTTCTCAGCGGCACCTCACGCCTCGAGCGGTTGTTCCTGTTTCCAGCCGGCATCCCTGATCCGGGCGCCATGCGGGCGAACGGGCACCACGCCACCGCATTTCTCGGCCGTCGTCATTTTGACGATCCGGAACTCGCCAGCGGCATGATCAGTAGGGCCCCGTCCGCGCTGGCGCGCTGGAAAGAGGGGTCCGGAGCCACGCTGCCGGAGTGATCGCCGCGAAGTCATCGCCAGCTGTCGGGGCTTGTCTTGTCTTGGCTTGTCTTGGCTTGGCTTGGCTTGGCTTGCGATCAATTTAACATAATATAGATTATGCGCTTTATCTGACGACAACGATACGCGCCCTGAGCGCCTCGATATCCACATCCTGTTCGTTTTCAACTTCCACCACCCAGGCGCCTTCCTCAGCCTCGGGCCGCTGAACCTGCCCCAGCTGGCCCATCAGGACCTCAGTGTCAGCCTCTGAGGGATCGTTACCGGCGCGCGCCCGATCACGCACGCGCCGTTCCAGCGTCGCCTGTCCAGCCGTCACTTCGAGAACCCCGACATCGATCCCGCGCCGCTGCGCCAGCGCGATGAATGGCAACCTCTGCGCAGCTGTCAGAAACGTGGCGTCCACGATCACACCGTGACCGCTGTCCAGGACGCTCGCAGCGATCTGCTGCAGCCTGACATAGGTCTGCTCGGAGGCTTGCGCACTGTAGATTCCGCTGCCCAGATCAGACTCCGAGCGTTCCTCCGGCCCCAGACCGAACAGCCGCTTACGCTCCACATCCGAGCGCACATGCACCAGACCGGCTGCCGCGGCGAGCCGCATCGCGACCCAGCTCTTGCCGCTCCCGGAGACGCCGCAAGTCAGCAACAGACGCGGCTCAGCCGGCCGCACCAGGTCATGCGCCTGCTTAAGATGCGTCCAAAAGTCGTCGTCTGCATCCTTTCGCGGCTGGCCGTCGAGCTGGTTTCGACGCAGCAGCGCGACCTTCGCCCGAACCATGACCCGGTACAGGACGTAGAAACGCAGCACCGAAAGACCACGATAATCACCGCTGGAGGCCAGCCAGGCATTGAGGCACCACCAACTTAGATCATTTCGACCTTTTGCATCTAAATCCATGAAAAGAAATGCAATATCATTAACCACATCGATCCAGCGCAAGGCCGGAGAGAACTCGATGCAGTCGAAGGCACGAATGCCTTCAGGCAGTCGCGTCAGGTTGGCAAGATGGAGGTCACCGTGGCCTTCGCGGATGAAGCCGCCCGCCCTGCGGGCCTGGAACTCCTCTCGCAGGCTGCCGGCCCAGGACGCGCTGATGCGTTCCAGCGCATCGAGTCGCTCGGCTGCGGACGCGTCCTCGAGGGCAGCTCGGATCTGAGTGAAGTTTTCTCCCACCGGCGCCCATACCGCCTCTGGCATGCCGAAGTCGTCGCCGCTTTCCGCACGCGGCGCCTGCTCCTGGAAGGCCGCGACCTCCCGGCCGACGGCCACCATGTCCTCGGGAGTGAGCATACCCGCCGCCAACTCCCGATCGAGTTGCCGTGCCTGCTCGAACTGCCGCATGCGAACGGCGACCTCGAGCAGCGGGCCGGTCCCGTCGATCCGCGGCGCATCGACCGTTCCGGTGATACGCACCACGCCGAGGTAGAGCTCCGGCGCGAAGCGACGGTTGAGACGAACTTCCTCATGGGCGTAGTGGTCGCGCCGTGCCAGCGTGCTGAAGTCAAGAAAGCCCAGATCCACCGGCTTGCGAATCTTGTAGGCTTCCTCACCCGTCAGCAGCACCCAGGAGATGTGAGTCTCCACCCGCTCCACCGCTGTCACCTCGAAGGGCCAGCACTCCGGCCGCTCGAGTGACTCGATCAAACGCAGGCTGTGTTCGAGCATCCATGGTTCTCCATCGTGTCATTCGAGTCTGCCACACTCCCCATGAGAGAATGTTGGCAGGAGGTTGTCGATGTCGACGAACATCATGGGCGCCGCAGTGCTTTTATGCGCGCTCCTACTTGCCAGCCCGGCGTCTACAGAGGTCCGCACGTTGCGCTGGCCGGACCTGATGCCCGCTCACCTCGCAGAGACGCCCATACGTCCTCCAGTCGTGGATCATGACGGTCCTGCCGCGCTGGAGCAGTTTTCACCCTGGGGTGACCTGCCCATCGAGGACATGCTGGTGGGCGAACTGGACGGGCAGCAGGTGCGGCTCGCGGGCTACATCGTGCCCTTGGGCCTGAATGCCGCCCAGCGTATCGACGAATTCCTGCTGGTCCCTTACTTTGGTGCTTGTATTCACGTACCGCCGCCTCCACCCAATCAAGTGGTGCATGTCACATCCAGCGAGGGTCTCGATCCGGCGCGCATGCACATGGCCTGGGTTATCGAAGGTGCCATGAAGGTATCCACACGCCGCAGTCCGCTTGCAGACGCCGGCTACACCATCGACGCTCAGCAGATTAAACTCTTCGGACGCTGACCTCGCGGTCGCGCGAAGCAGGAGAACCCATGCAGTCCCAGCCGGAACACGATCACGACCACGATGCCTGTATCGCTGATGCCCTCGACGCGGCGGAAACGATCTGCGCCGATCGCAACGCACGCCTGACCCCGAACCGCCGTCGCGTGCTGGAGCTGATCTGGGACAGCCACGGCGTCGTCAGCGCCTATGACATTCTGGCGGAACTGCAGAAAGAAGACCCTTCGGCCAAGCCTCCAACCGTGTATCGGGCGCTGGATTTCCTCATGGGCCTCGGCCTGGTGCACCGCATCGAGTCCAACAATGGATTCACCCGCTGTGAGGCACCCCTGCGGCATCGTGTCTGTCAGTTCCTGATCTGCGATGGCTGCGGTCTCGTGGAGGAACTGCATTCGCGGCCCCTGTTCGATAACCTCGCGGCGCAGGCAACCGCTCTGGGTTTCCAGCCCGAGTATCAGACCGTGGAGGTTCACGGCCGCTGCGCCCGCTGCACATCCGCGTGAAACCCGTACTCATGGCACCGTAGCAGTCGACAACCATCATTCACCGCTCGCGGCACCGGGCGCGACGAGGATCCTGCATGCACATCGCCCGCTTCACGCCCGCTCAGGATGACACCGCGCCACGTCTGGGTCTGGTGCTCGGAGATCACATCATCGATCTTGCAGCAGCGGCACCCGAATTGCCCGCGGATCTGGGCGCTCTGCTGGCTGCCGGAAGCGCAGCCCGGGAGCGGCTCGATGCAGTGGCGGCCAAGAGCGCCTTTGGCCTTCCCCTCGCCGACGTCCGGCTGCTGGCGCCGCTGCGTCCAGGCAAGTGTCTCGCCATTGGCCTGAATTATCGCAACCACGCCGAGGAAATGGGTAGTGCGCTGCCAAAGCATCCCATTGTCTTCACCAAGCAGGCCACAGCCATCCAGCCTCCGTTCGGACCTGTCCACCTTCCGCGTGTCTCAGACCAACTGGATTACGAGGGGGAACTGGTGTGCGTGATCGGGCGACGCTGCCGTCATGTGCCTCGGGGTCGTGCGAGCGAGGTGATTGCAGGCTACTGCGTCGGCAATGACTTCAGCGTTCGCGACTGGCAGCGACGCACCGGCCAATTCACCATGGGAAAATCCTTCGACACGCACGCACCCTTCGGACCCTGGCTGGTGACGGCGGATGCCGTCGAGGACCCGCACGCACTGGACCTTGCGACCTACGTCAACGACGAGCTCAGACAGTCATCCAATACTGAGCAGCTGATCTTCGACTGTTACGATCTCATCACGCATCTTTCCCAGGCCTTCACCCTTGAGCCCGGCGACATCATCTTCACCGGCACGCCGTCAGGCGTGGGCGCCGCAAGCACCCCGCCCCGTTTTCTCCATGCGGGTGATCGCGTCAGGGTGGAAATCGAAGGGCTCGGTGTGATCGAGAACCGGATCGTCCCGGAGCCGGACTCGACTGCGTTCATCGACTGACGACAGTCTCCGGCCGCAGCTCGAAGGCCTCGGCGAGCAGCGCATAGCTGCGCAGCCGCTGCTCGAATTCCGGCGTGATCGTGACCACCGACAATTCGTCCGCACCGGTTTCTGCGATCAGGCGGCTGAGACGCTCGTGCACCTGCTCGGGCGTCCCGAGAATCTGATGCCGGCTGCGGGGATCATCGCTGACGAAATCGGCCCCGAGTTCTGCCCGCGCCTCAGCCACGCTCGGCCAGGGCCCCGGTTCCTGCTGGCTCATCATGCGCCGCCGCCAGAGGTCCCGACACAGACCGAGATCGCGGGCCTCGGCTTCCGTTTCCGCGCATAGGACGAAGACGCCCAGACTGACCTTGGGCGCCGGCTGCGCTTCGGTGGGCTCGAATCGCTGCCGATAAAGTCGGGTCACGGCCACCGCTTCTTCCGGGGCGATGAAGTGGGCGAAGGAAAACGAGAGTCCAAGATGGGCAGCGAGCTGCGCGCTCTGATCCGTGGATCCGAGCAACCAGACCTCGGGATGATGATCTCCCGCAGGACTCACCTTGACCCGCGCCAGGGCTTCCGTTCTCGGCGCTTCGCCGCGCACCCAGTTCACCAGATCGGCCACCTTGACGCCGAAGTACTCCATGCCGATCTGATTACCGTAAGCAAGCGCTGCTGCGGTCAGGCCGTCGGAACCGGGCGCCCGCCCCAGACCCAGATCGATGCGGCCAGGAAACAGCGCCTCCAGCACCCGGAACGTTTCCGCCACCTTATAGGGTGAGTAGTGCATGAGCATGACGCCACCGGAACCGACCCGTATGTGGTCGGTGGCAGCAGCAATGCGTGTGATGAGGATCTCAGGGGCAGCACCCATGAGGCCACTGGAATTGTGGTGCTCGGCCACCCAGTAACGATGGTAACCGAGCACCTCGGCATGTCTCGCCAGTTCGATGGACTCCGCCAGCGCCTGCTCGGGCGTTGCACCCGAGCGCAGCGGCGACTGGTCGAGAACCCCGAACCGCATCGGGCCGTCAGAGCCCGAGGACGAGCTTCGCCATGATGTTGCGCTGAACCTCGTTGGAGCCAGCGTAGATCGACGATTTGCGCATGTTGAAGTAGCGCGGGGGTGCCTTATGGGACTCCCAGTCGAACACCGGCTCCTCGTTGAAGCCCGGCTCCGGCGGCGGGTGCAGGAACGGCAGGCCCTGGGGACCCACCGATTCCAGAGCAAGTTCCGTCACCTGCTGCTGCAGTTCGGTACCGCGGCACTTCAGCATCGACGACTCGGGTCCGACGTTCTGCCCGGCGGCCAGCGCACCGAGAATGCGCAGCTCCGTGAACTCCATGGCGCGCACGGCAATTTCAGTTTCATTCACGCGGCGCCGGAAGTCGGGCTCCTCGATCAGCGGTTGGCCGTCACGCTCGTTGTTGCCCGCATAGACACGAATCCGGTTCAGGCTCGCCTGCAGACCAGGGGCATAGGCGTTGCCACGTTCGAACTCGAGCAGGTACTTGGCGTAGGTCCAGCCCTTGCCCTCCTCCCCAACGAGATTTGCAGCCGGCACCTTCACGTTCTCGAAAAAGACCGTGTTGATCTCCTGATAGCCCTTCGCAGGCTTGTCGATGGTAACGATGGGATCCACCGTGATGCCTTCGGACTTCATGTCGATAAGCAGGAAGGAGATGCCCTGCTGGGGCTTCTCTTCCTTGGAGGTGCGCACCAGACAGAAGATCCAGTCTGCGTGCTGGGCCAGGGTGGTCCAGGTCTTCGTGCCGTTGACGATGTAGTGATCGCCGTCCCGTTTGGCCTGGGTATTGAGGGATGCGAGGTCCGACCCGGAACCCGGCTCCGAGTAACCCTGACACCACCAGACCTTCGAATCACGGATGTCAGGCAGGTATTGCTGCTTCTGCTCATCCGAGCCGAACTTCATGATCACCGGGGCGACCATGGTGACGCCGAACGGAAGCATGCGCGGCGCGCCGGCACGGCTCATTTCCAGGTCGAAGACGTACTTCTCCGTGGGACCCCAGTCGGGTCCACCCCACTCCTTCGGCCAGTTGGGAACGGACCAGCCTTTCTTGGCGAGGCGCTGCTGCCAATCCATCTGCAGGCTCTTGGAGAGATGACCGGTGGGGCTGCGTTCCTGAACTTCCCGCATCTCCGCGGTGAGGTTCTCGGCGATCCAGTCACGTACTTCCTGCTGGAATGCCAAAGCTTCCTTCGAGAATTCGAGATTCATTGCGGCTCCTGTGTGGTGCGTGCTGCCGGTTGCGGCCGGGATATCGCCGCTGGGCCGGCAGAATTGGCCCGTCGCTGCCCGCGATTCAAGTATACGCTGCCCAGCCCTTCGGTGCTTGGCGACGGCCGCTCAATGGTGCGCGTCCTCGTCACTCTCACAGATCAGCAGCCCGGCGAGCCAGCCGAAAACTACGCCCACCAGCGGGTAGCTCGCATAGTCACCGTAGTACCAGCCGAACAGCATGCCGATCACCAGGCCGATAATGGCCCAGATGATCGCGCCGAGGCCGCCGGTGTAGTTGGATCCTGCCATCGTCTTGTCCCACCCGGTCAGGGCGGATCCGGAGGATTCCGCCAGTGAAATCAGCGCGCAATTATAGGGGCCCTCGATGGTCCGGTCACGCCAGCAGTGCCCGCCCAACCACTTTCAGCGCAAGGGTTTCCTCGGCGCCCTCGAAGATGGACAGCACCCGGGCATCGGCCCAGTAGCGGGAGACGTCGGTCTCCTCCGCATAACCCATCCCGCCGTGGATCTGCAGCGCTTCCCGGGTCACCCACTCCGCTGCGCGGCACGCGAACAGCTTGACCAGACTGGCCTCCATCTGACCCTCGCCGGCATCGAGCATCCGGCCCACGTCATAGCTGAACAGACGCGCAGCCATGAGCTGCATCGCCATTCTGGCCAGCTTGATTCGCGTCAACGGATAGTCGGCCACCGCCTGACCGAACACCTTGCGATCGCGGGCATAGACGATGGCCTTTTCGAAGGCGGCCTGCATCAGGCCGGTGGCCCGCGCGGCAGTTTGTATCCGCCCGCCCGAGAAGCCCCGCATTTGATAGTAGAAGCCCTTGCCGAGACCCCCTTCCCCGCCGACCACATGGCTGTCAGGCACGAAGAAGTCGTCATAGAACATCTCGAAGGAATGCATGCCGCGATAGCCCAGAGTCGCAATTGCACGGCCTGACAGTTGACCGCCGCCCGGGGGCTCGAAGTCGAACGTGTGACCGTCCGTGGACGGCTTCTCCACCATGAACAGGGACAGGCCACGGTGGCCTGCCTTGGGATCAGGGTCCGTGCGCGCAAGAACCAGAATGACACCGGCCTTGCCCGCGAACGTGCACCAGGTCTTGGCTCCATTGAGCTGCCAGCCACCATCTACGCGCACGGCCTTCAGGCCTACGGCGGCCACATCAGAGCCCGTGTTCGGCTCGGTCACCGAAATCGCCACCAGGGGATCACCCGCCGCGATGCGAGGCAGCCAAGTCCGTTTCTGCTCCTCGGTACCGCCTTCGAGCAGCGCCCGGGCCATGATTTCCGGACGCGTGATGAGACTGCCTGCCGCGCCGAGGGAACCACGGGACAGCTCCTCAGTGGCCACGATCATGCCGAGCGAATCCTCGCGATCGTCGGGCAGCAGACCGCCGAAACGTTCCGGTACCGACAGCCCGAAACACCCGAGTTCGCGAACGCCATCGATGATGGCGTCGGGAATCATTAGATCTTTGCGGTGGATTTCGCTGGCGCGAGGCATCACCACCTCCTCAGCGAAGCGCCGGAAGGTGTCCCGCATCATCTGCTTGTCGTCATCGAGGACCACGGGGCCCGTATCGCCATCACGTTCGAGCAGCTGTGCGCCGAGCGCTTCGAGGGTGGCAGCGCTGTTCGCATGCTGAAGCGTCGCTTCGATGGGGCCGGAGAACGGCGCGTCCAGCGACTCGCGGGTGAATCCGTAGTCCGCTGCCCGGGCGCCGATGCGCAGCCGCAGGTTGGCGACGGCCTCGGCAATGAACGCAGCAGCGAAACCGGCAGCCAGGTCGTCGTGCTCCGCACCCATGGCGTTGCGAGCGTAGTCGAGCAGCGCCCGAGCGGCCGACAGCTCGGCGCGGGTAAACGACAGGTCGTAGATCTGAAGCTGAAAACGATCGGCCGCCGCACCCGGACCGCCAGCCTCGCCCGCGGCTTCGATCTCGCCACGCACATGGGCGAGGGCGCGGGTCAGGCGCTCATCGAGCGCTTCGACAGCATCGCCGAGGCTGTCGAGGGGGATCCTGATCGCGGCGCGAGCGGCTGTGGTCACACGTTTCTCCTCGGTCATCTCATAAGGCCCGCCATTGTAACCGAGCCAACCTGGACGGGGGCGTCACGCAGCCGCTGTCAGGTAGGGCGCCTCCCCGGCAATGGTGATCCGGTAGAGCTCACGGCGCTTACCGAGGTAGTCGCTGACTGGATTGTGCAGCGTGCAGCGATTGTCCCACATCGCGATGGAGCCCGGTTCCCAGCGGAATCGGCACTGGAAGGCCGGATGCGTCATTACCTGAAACAGGTAGCTGAGGAGACTCTGAGCTTCATCCGGGCGCATACCCTCGATGCCGGTGGTGTAGCCGGGATTCACGAACAGTGCGCGGCGGCCGCTCTCCGGGTGGGTGCGGACCAGCGGATGCCTGCCACTCAAGTGCGCCTTCTCACCGTAGAGGATCTTCATGTTCTCCAGCAGATCGTTGTGACGGGCATCGGCGCCATAGGCCCGCTGGGGGCTGTGCACGGCGACCAGCGGTTCCAGCAGGGCCCTGAAAGTATCCGAAAACCATTCCCAGGCCAGATAGGTGTTGGCGAACAGGGTGTCGCCGCCGTAATCGGGCACGTCACGGGCGTAAAGCAGCGTCCACGACGGCGGCGTCGGCAGGAAAGTCCAGTCGCTGTGCCACGCCCCGCCGAACACCAGCGGATGCTTCTCGTCGGCCTCCTTGAGTACCCGGATCACGTGCGGGTGGTCGTCCATCGTGGCCACGAAGGGATCAGAGCCGAAACTGCCCCAGCGCGCTGCGAAAGCCTGGTACTCATCCAGGTCCAGCTGCTGGTCGCGGAAGAACAGCACCAGGTGGTCGGTGGCCGCCTGTCTGAGTTCGGCAAACGCAAGGTCGTCCAGTCGCCGCAGGTCCACATGGAAAATCTCTGCACCGATGGCCCCCGTCAGGGGCCGCACCCGGATGCGGCTGTAGCTGCGTGGCGCGTTGGAGGCCGCCGTGGTACTTACGAATTCCATGTTGCTCTCCCCTGTCAGCTGCGGTTTCCGTCGACGATCTCGATCACTCTGGCAGCGAATGGGCCCATGGCCCAGCGCCGCCGGTCCGGGGTGTAGCCGAGGCGGACGATGACGAGATCATGGGATGGAATCACGGTCAGATACTGCCCCTCGAATCCCGAGGCACGATAGGCGCCGCGCGGCAGCTCCGGCCATGGTCGCGCCTCAGGGTCTCCGTCAGGACCTGCGTTCAGCCACCATTGGGCTCCGTAGCGCCCACCGGGATCCGCCGGCGTGGGCGTGATGCTGTAATCGACCCAGCCTTCCGGGAGAATGCGCTGCCCTTCCCAGACGCCGTCATTGAGGAACAGCAGGCCGAAGCGCAGCCAGTCCCGCGCGGTGGCATAGCCGAAGGAGGATCCCACCAGGGTACCGGAGGCATCCGGAGCGATCGTGGTCCGCGTCATGCCGATCGCATGGAACAGGCGCTCACGAACGAAGGCGTGGTAGCTCTCGAGATCGTTGAAACTGTCGCGCAGAATTCGCTGCAGCAGGTTCGTGGTTCCGCTGGAGTAGTTCCAGATGCTGTCCGGAGGACCGGCGAGCGGCTTGTCCGCCGCGTAGGCGCCCATGTCGTAGCCGTGCGGACCGAACAGCATTTGCACAGCGTCCGCGCGCACCGAGCCGTAAACCTCTTCGAATGCGAGACCGCTGGAGGCACGCAGCAACTGGTCCAGCGTGATCTGCCGCCGCGGATCGTCGGATCCCTGCCAGGCCGCCACCGGCGCGGGCTCGGACAGCGCCAACTCGCCGTCGCCAACCCGGAGTCCGATCAGCGCATTGGTCAGGCTCTTGGTCATGGACCAGCCGGTCAACGGCATGTCGCGGTTGATCCCCGGCGCATAGCGTTCCGCGATCAGCTGCCCGCGCCAGACGATGCCGATGGCGCGGGTGCCCGCGGCTGCCTGCAGGTCCGAGGCAAAGGCCTCGTCGAGCAGGACATCGAGTGCAGCAGCATCGAAGTCCGGCCGCTCGACTGCTGACAAGACATCGCCGGTGGGCCAGGCGACGCCGGAGTAGTCCGGAGCTGAAGGCAGGCGTTCAGGATCAATCTGAGCCCGCAGTTCGTCGACGCTGATGTTCACGAGACGCGTGCAACCGATATCGGGACGATAGATCGCATCGGCCCGGGTCCAGAACATGGACGCGGTGGTACGCATGGAACCCGTATCGACGGCGGTCGAGATCTGCTCCAGCGCGCCGACACCCATCTCGGCGGCGAGCACTTCCGCCGGCTGCCGGCCGGATACGAACACCGCGGAACAGGTCAATTTGGCCTTGTTGGCAGAGCCGACGGAAGCGTAGATGTGCGCGCTGCGAAGCCCCCATATCAACGCGACGGCGAGCACGCCTCCTAGCAGGAGCAGCACAAGGCCGATGGCGCCGATGCCCCGTTGCCGGGCCAGCACTCCGCCCACCCTGCGACCTGCACCTGATTGCATGAACGCTTCTCCCCGTTGCGACGTCGACAGGGCGGATCATTCACGGATCCGCCCGTCGATGCCAGGGGTGAAGGGCCTCAGCCTTGCTTGCGATGCCGGTATCCGCGCCGCATTTCAGCGCGCTGGGCGTCGTAAAGTTCCAGCTGTGCGGGGGTCAGCACGGCGCTCAGGCGCTCGCGGGTCTCGGTCAGTACACGTTCCCGTTCGGCGCGCATCACAGACCTGTCCACACGCTGCCCTTCAGCCTCCGCAGCGAGCTCCCACATGCGCGAACGGACTGCGCGGTGGGATTCGCTGAGAATGTCCCGCACCGGCTCCACCTGGCTCGAGTGCAGTTCCAGCGGTGCCATCAGGCGTTCGAAGCGCGCGTCGCGTTGCGCCGTCCGGGCTTCGTGCCGCTCGGTTCGCAAGTCCCGCAGTGTCTCCAGTTGCGCCGTGGTCAGGACCTCGGCGTAGACTTCCCGCATGCCTCTGCCATGGGCGCGCATCGCCTCACGATCGCCACTGGCGCGGGCCGCCTGCAGCGCTTGCCGGTGAGCTGCGTGGGCATCCCGCAGAGCTTGTCGCTGCTCCTCCGTCAGCTGGAGCTGCGCTGCGAGCCTTCCATGCTTGTCGCCGCTGTGCCTTGGATGCGCCTCGGCCGCAACAGCGAACAGCAGCAGGCTGCCGGCAAGTCCAGCCAGCAACGACCTGGGTAGATTCATGTTGATCATGAGCATTCTCCTTGCTGCGTCCGTCCACTGAACCCCAGTGGTTCGGTACAGCGACATCCTGGCAAGCGAATACGTACCCGCAGCGAAGCAATCGAGGAGAAAGCGTGAAGTCGCGATGGGATGCGGTCAGCAGGGCGCCAGTCACGCTATCTTGGACCTCTCCTGCCAGCATTCGATTCCGTGCATGAAACCATTCGGATCAGGCCCATTCAACGGCATCCGCCTCGGGCTCACCGCACGCCTCATGGCCGCCATGGTGCTCATGGCCATCGCCGTCGTCATCCTGGACACCACGCTGACGCGCTGGGCCTTCCAGGCCCGCTTCCTGTCCTATGTCAACGAGCAGGAGCAGGAAGCCGTCGCGGGGCTCTCAGAGCGACTCCAGGAGATGTACGCGGCAACCGGCGACTGGCGTGCGCTGGATACCCGCCGGGATCTGGCACGGCTGCTGACGGAGGACCTGCGCGAGCAGCCGCGGGCGCGGGAGTCCTTCCGGGGCGCAGCCCCGATGGGTCGCTTCCGGACCACCCGCCTGCTGCTGCCAAGGCTGCATCTGCTGGACGCCGACGGCAACGTCGTCGTCGGGGACCAGGGCAACCTGCCTGAAGGAAGGCGGGTTCACCGCAACAGCATCATCATCGATGGGGAAATCGCAGCGACTCTGGTCATCGCGCCACTGCGCGGCCTGGCCCGGGAGAGCGATCGCCGCTTTGCCGCCGAATATACCCGCACCATGTGGTGGATCGCCGCGCTCGCCAGTGTTCTCGCCTGCGCCGTGGGTCTCGCCCTCGCCCGCTATCTGCTGGCGCCGGTCCGCGACATTGCCCGTGGAGCCAGGGATCTCGCGCAAGGACGCTACGAAACCCGCCTCAGCGTGGATCGCAGTGACGAGCTCGGTGCGTTGGCACGGGACTTCAATCTGCTGGCGACAGGTCTCGAATCGAGTCGGGAGTCGAGGCAACGCTGGCTTGCGGACGTTGCGCATGAGCTGAGGACACCGCTGGCCGTGTTGCGTGCCGAGATCGAAGCCCTGCGCGACGGCATCCGGCCTCTGGACCAGGCCGCCATGTCCGCCCTGGCGGGCGAGGCGGAGCGGCTGGGCCATCTGGCGGACGACCTGCATGAGCTGTCGCTGGCCGATGCAGGCGCCCTCGCCTACCACTTCACCCGCATCGACCCCCTGGCGTTGCTCGAAACGGCCGCGGAGCGCTTTCAGTCGCGGATGGAGGTGGCCGGGCTGAAACTCGAGTTCGATCGGCCCGCCGCGGAGGGGCCCGCGCTGCTCGGTGATCAGGATCGCCTGGGACAGCTGCTCGCCAATCTGCTGGAAAACAGCCTGCGCTACACCGAGGCGCCCGGCCTGGTTCGACTCTCCCTGGACTGCGGCGGTGACCGGTTGACGATCCACGTCGAGGACGGGCCGCCTGGTGTGCCCGAGGCGGAGATTCCAGCGCTGTTCGAACGCTTCACCCGGCGCGAATCGGCCCGCGACCGCGCCAGCGGTGGCAGCGGCCTCGGTCTCGCCATCGCCCGCCGGATCGCCGAAGCCCACGGCGGAACTTTGGATGCTCGCAGCTCCGCGCTCGGCGGCGTGCACATGCTGTTGTGCCTGCCCCTGACCGGTCCGGAGCCGCCGCCATGAGCGCACGCATCATGGTGGTGGAGGACGAACAACGCATCGCAACGGTCCTGCGCGACTATCTCGAAGCGGCGAACTATCAGGTAACGCTCGAGTCACGCGGAGATGAGGCCTGGGCCGGCATCGTTCGGGAGCCCCCGGACCTCGTCCTCCTCGACCTGATGCTGCCTGGACTCGATGGGATGGAACTCTGCCGCAGGATCCGCAGCGCCGATGATCCCCGCATCAACGCGATCCTGGTGATCATGGTCACGGCTCGGGTCGACGAGGTGGATCGCCTGCTCGGTCTCGAGGTGGGCGCGGACGACTACGTGTGCAAGCCCTTCAGTCCGCGGGAAGTCGTGGCACGGGTCCGCTCACAGCTCAGGCGCCTGACACGGCTGCAGCAGGATTCGAGCAGGCCCGATGTGGAACTGTTCGCGGACGCGATGCGGGCTCGCGTCCACGGACAGGAAGTGGATCTGACGCCGGTGGAACTGCGCATTCTCTCCTGCCTGCTGCAGCAGCCCGGCCGGGTCTATTCCCGGCAGCAGCTCATGGACGCGGCGTATACCGATCATCGGGTGGTCAGCGACAGGACCATCGACAGTCACGTCAAAAACCTGCGGCGGAAACTGAGCGAAGCGCTGGGCGCTGATGCGCCCATCACTTCGGTTTACGGGGTGGGTTACCGCTTCGATACCTGATCAAGCAGCGCCGATGATGCACACCGCTGCCACGTTCGACATCGGTGAGCCGCCGAGATTGTGGGTCATGCCGATGGTGGGGTTGGCCAGCTGCCGCGGCCCCGCCCTGCCCTGCAGCTGCAGATACATCTCGTAGAGCATCCGGATGCCTGACGCGCCGATGGGATGGCCGAAACACTTCAGGCCACCATCAATCTGGCAGGGAATCTGGCCGTCCGCGTCATAGAAACCGTCGAGCACGTCCTTGATCGCGCCACCTTCAGGCGACAGCTGCAGGTCTTCCATGGTGACCAGTTCCGTGACCGAAAAGCAGTCGTGGCACTCGAACATGGAGACCTCATCGCGGGCATTGTGGATGCCGGCTTCCTCATAGGCCTTGCGGGCCGCGATGCGGGTCGTATGGAAATAACTTCCGTCCCAGGAGTTGTGGCCGCTCTCGCTGCCGTTGGAGAGCGAGAGCTGCAACGCCTTGACGGTGACCACGTTGGCCTTGCCGAGGGAGCGTGCAATCTCCGGTGTCGTCACGATGCAGGCAGCAGCCCCGTCGGAAACGCCGCAGCAATCGAACAGACCCAGCGGCTCGGCGATCATCGGCGCGTTGAGCGCCTGCTCCTCGGTAATGGCCTTCTGCAGGTGCGCCTTGTCGTTCTTGGCGCCGTTGGCGTGCGACTTCACCGAGATGTGGGCCAGTGCCCGCTTCAGATCGTCGCGGGAGACGCCATGCTTGGCGCGATACGCCGATGCCAGCTGGGCGAAGTTGCCGGGCGCCGAGCCGGTGGCGGCCCACTGTGCGTTCAACGTACCCCCAAGACTGCCGGGCAGACCGCCGTAGCCGGTGTCCTTGAGCTTCTCGACGCCGAGGGCCAGAGCAATGTCACAGGCGCCTGAAGCCACCGCATAGACGGCGCCGCGAAAAGCTTCCGAACCCGAGGCGCAGAAATTCTCCACCCGGGTCACAGCGATGTTGGGCAGGCGCAGCGTCACGCTCAGCGGCAGCCCCCCCTTGCCCACGTTGATCTCTTCGTAATGGGTGGAAAACCAGGCAGCATCGATCTGGCTCGCGTCCACGCCCGCGTCACCGATGGCCTCCTCGAAGGCCTCGACCATCAACTCCTCGGCCCCGGACTCCCAGCGCTCACCAAACTTGGAGCAGCCCATGCCGAGGATCGCAACTTTATCCTTGATACCCCGTGCCATCGTCTCGTACTCCTGTCGTGTTGCGGGAAGGGCGGCGGCTCAACCGGCGGCAGCGGCGCTGCTCGCGACCACCTCGCGGACCGGCACCGCCTTCCAGAAATAGCGCACGAATCCGCGCAGAGAATCCACCGACTTGATCCGGAACATCATCCGCACCCGGGTGCCGACTTCGAGGTCGCCCACGTCCACATCGGTGAAATCGGTCATGAAGCGGCCGCCGTTGTCGAACGTGATCATGCCATAGTGACTGGGCGGATTCGGTATGTAGGTCAGGTAGTCTGCGGACCAGGTGAGAACCTGAGCCGGTTCGTCCCGGAATGCGTAGGGCTCCTGGGTATGGTGGGCCCTGCATTGGGGATTGACGCAGACGTCGGTCCGCGGGAACTGCAGGGTTCCGCAGCGGGTACAGCGCCCGCCGACCAGGCCGAGCAGCATGTCCCGTTTGCGATACGTCACGGTGAGCGCCGTCTTGTAGTCGTCGCGCTCCGCCCGCATGCCTTTCTCGAGCGTGATGAGATCGTTGAAGGCGAGGTACTGCTGATAGTTGTCGGTGGATTTGCCCGCGGCCAGCGCCCCGCGAATACCCAGACGCCCTGCAGGCACCTGGGCAGTCAGCGCAGCGGTCGCCTCGAACACGAGCACGTCGCAGCCCTGGCCGAAGGCCGCGACCACGATGATATCGCCAGGCTCGACGTCACCCTCGAGTGCGTGCAGCAGCATCACCAAGGCATGAGCGCAACCGCACTCACCCAGCCCGCCGTGCAGATTGTCCCGTACCGCCGCATCGGCGATGCCGGCGGATCGCGCGATCCCGGCTACCGCACGTCCGATGGTGGACGGCATGCAGAAGTGCGCAACATCGTCGGCCGACACCCCGGCTTTCGCAAGCGCCCTGGTAATAGCGGGCGGAACGATCTTGGCGAGGCCCTCATCCCGGATCCAGCGCTCCTCCCAGGTGTATTCGAACGCCTCGCCTTCGGCCCGGAAGTGATCGATGAAATCCACGGTCACGCTGTGCCCGCCGCGGAATCGCAGGAGACCGTCATCCGCGCTGACTCTAACTGCAGCAGCGCCATCACCGTAGGCGAACTCACCTGCCGAACTGGCTTTGGCCCGACGCTGGTCAGAGACCACCACCAGCGCATCCTCGACCTGGCCCCCTGCTACCGCAGCCAGCGCTTGCAGCAGCGCAGTGGTTCCAGCGCGCTGGGAGCCGGTCAGATCCAGAGCCATGCAATCACCGTCGAGACCCAGCGCGGTGGCCAGGATGCCCGCGTTCTGCCGTTCGACGAAGGGGAAGGTCGTGGACGCGAAGTAGATGGCGTCAGGGGACCCGGCGGGCTGGCCCTCACTGCCCTCGCCGAGGCAATCGCGGGCGGCCTCGACGCCCATGGTGACGGTGTCCTCGTCCCAGTTGCAGAAGCTGCGCTCGCCCTTGCCGCGTGCCTTGATCGCCGGATCGGACCAGCTATGGGCTGCGGCTATGGCCTGTCGTGACAGCCGCAGGCGCGGCACGTAGCCCCCGAAGGCAGTGATCCCAGGCATGCCCGCTCCTTTCCACGTGTTCGTCATCCGAATGCGTCCGCGGCAAGCATAAGCGATGCCTCTCGGCCGCGACAACGCGACGTCCTGATGAAGCGCTTGATCTGGAGCATGGTCTCACGCGCGCCGGCAAGGCATGCTCCGAATCCGGGGCGCCAATACCGGCGCGCAGGTCAAGGGAGACAGCATCGATGTCCGAACGCCCGGATGTGCTGCAGGTGCGGCAATACTTCATGGAATTGCAGGAGTCGATCTGCACGGCGCTCGCCGCCGAAGACGGCGAGCAGGACTTCAGCTTCGAGGAGTTGCCCGGACCCGGTGGCGGCCTCGCACGTCCCCGGGTACTGGCGGACGGACCGGTCATCGAAAAAGCCGCCGTTCAATTCACCCACTCAGTGGGAAGCCAGCTGCCCGCAGCCGCGACCGAACGCAACCCTGGCCTTGCGGGGCGCGGTTTCCAGGCCACGGCCATCTCGCTCATCGTTCATCCGCGCAATCCCTATGCGCCCACCACGCACATGAACCTGCGCTTCTTCATCGTCGATGCGAAAGAGAACGAACAACCCTTCTGGTACTTCGGCGGCGGTTTCGATCTGACGCCCTACTACGGCTTCGAGGACGACGCGATCCATTGGCACAGTCAGGCCCGAGCCGCTTGTGAGCCGTTCGGGGCCGACCTCTATCCGCGCCTGAAGGAATGGTGCGACCGCTACTTCTACCTCGACCATCGGGACGAGCAGCGCGGCATCGGCGGGGTGTTCTTCGACGACTGGACCGAGAACGGCTACGAGCAGTCTTTCGCCTTCACCCGCAGTGTCGGGGAGCACTTCCTGCCCGCCTACATCCCCATCCTGGCTCGCCGCAAGACGCAGGATTACGGCGATCGGGAAAGAGACTTTCAGCTCTACCGCAGGGGTCGCTACGCGGAGTTCAACCTGGCCATCGATCGCGGCACCCGCTACGGCATGCAGTCGGGTCGGCGCATCGAGTCGGTGCTTGCATCGCTGCCGCCGCTGGCGGCATGGAAATACGCCTGGAAGGCGGAACCCGGTTCCCCGGAAGCGGCGCTGACGGACTACTACCTCAAACCGAGAGATTGGCTGGCGGAGACCTCTGTTGCCGCCAGCTCCGGCAGCTGACCTGCGACCTAGTGTCCCGAACCCGAAGTTCGCAGCACTGTGAGCTTGACTGCGGTTCGGACACAAGGCGCGCCGA